>NZ_CP118270.1:4800000-5111994 GCF_028771845.1 Paenibacillus marchantiae
GGTGGTTTAATCTGCTAGAGTTACGCAAATAAAGTGAAAGTTGGACATCAGTTTCGTTTAGAAATAATTCAATTGCATAACGTGCAATTTGACCGCTTGCTCCTAAAATCAATACATTACTCAAATTCAAAACTTCCTTTCATATCTTTTATAAAAATTATAAATAAGGTAGTAATTCTACAGCCACATTATTAGTTACAGACTTAATGAATCACTTCAATTGAGTCATTGACTCAAAAACATCTTGCTTTAAAAATAAACTTTAGCTAATTTTATTCTTCGATCATAAACCATGGTCCAGAAGCTTGGATGACACCCCAAAGTTTTTCCGGAAGCTCAAGCTCACTAACCTTGGAAGCCTTTATAGTAGTTTGAATTTCGGACTCTTGTCCACTTTGAACTTTTTCAACCCAGTCTGGTTCTGTAATTAACGCGTGTCCGATCACTGCTAGGTTAAGCCCTTTATCTAATCCTTTTGCAACATCATCCGGCGTTACCATAGAACCCGCAGCCAGTACGGGAACCCGGCTATTTACATGTTCAACGATCAACTCTAGATACATTTTTTTATCTTGGCTATCGACTGGCTTTGAAGAAAGAGCATCAGCTAGTGAAGCATGTACATAATCAACACCCGCTTCAATCAGTCGGTCAATCAATACATAAGAGTCCTTCATTCTTAAACCGCCTTCTTGATGTTCGTCAGGAGAGATTCGGTAGCCCAAAATAAATGGTTCTGTAGCATGGTTTTCGATGACGTTTTTCATTTCCTTAATCACGGCTAGTGAGAAACGTAGGCGGTTTTCAATTGATCCTCCCCATTGATCCTCACGTCTGTTGAAGAAAGGAGAGAAAAAGTTTTGAAGCAAAAATCCGTGCGCACCATGGATTTCAACGCCATCAAACCCTGCTTCAATGGCTCTTCTTGTTGTTTCTCCAAACGCATGAATCACTTCCAATATTTCATCGTGCGAAAGTTCTCTTGGCATAACGGAAGGAGCAAATCCAGTTGCTTCCGTCTCTACTGCGCTGGAACTAACCACATCCCCATTTGGTGTAAGATCCGGCAGTGCTTTGTTGCCTGCGTGGAAAATTTGAAGTACCACAGGGGCTCCACCGCTTTTCGCTGCATCCGCCAATTTACGTAAACTTGGGATGAATCTATCGTCATATGCTGCAAATTCATTTGTAAAACCTATTCCATTAGGTTGGACATGCGTACATCCTGTTATGACTAGACCCACGCTTTTTACTCTTCTTTTGTAATATTTCACTTCATCATCTGAGATGGTGTAATCATCATTACTTGCCCAAGTAGTCATAGGCGCCATTACAACTCGATTTCTAAGGGTAATTCCATTTTTGAATGTGAAGGATGCAAACAAATTTTTATAATTTGTATTCATTTTCAAACCTCTTTCTAATTTTTTATAAGCTTTATTAATAGTTGTCTGAACTTAAAGCGTTTATTCTTATTCCAAATTTATCACCAAAAAAACATCTATGTTTCTTGTTTGATAACTGCGAAACGAAGAAGGTAATTTCCAGTTGATGGGCGTTCACAACATTGGTAGAATAAAATCATAAAGTATTCGAGTAACTCGAAGTCAATAGCATGGAGGTGCGAAATTTGAGTCAGACATTACATGAACCAAAATATACGGTAAAAGATGTATCTGAAATAACTGGACTTACAAAACATACGATCCGTTATTATGATGACCAACAATTGATACCTTTCGTTTCAAGAGACGGCAGAAATAATCGTTTATTTTCTGACCATGATCTGGATTGGTTACGAATGGTGCACTCCTTTCGTATTTCAGGATTGCCAATTTCAGAAGTCAAACATTACATTGCTATGTGTTTGCAAGGTGATAAGACGATTCCTGAAAGGGCTGAGCTTGTTGCAAAACAAGAAAAACAACTAGAATCGAAGATCTATGAGTACAACCTTCAATTAAAACACATCAAAGAGAAGAAGGCTTACTACAACAGTGTCTTATCTGGTCAATTGAACGATACCTGGAATCCTGTTAACAGTAACCCAGAATGCGGAGAAAAATATGATATTCCAGAACATATCAAATCAGCATCAAAAGTTCATGTTTGACCTTAAATGTGAGTCTAAGGCTTCGTGTGCACACGAAGTCATTTTTTTTTATTTGATTGATGGGTATTGTACTAACCTGCCCGTTAGTTTAATGAATTGAAGGGCAAGATGCCGATTAGATACACGCCTAATCGGCAATAGGAACATGTTCTTGTCCATTCCGGCAATCGGTACAAGTTCTTGTCCTCAGTAAGGGACAAGAACTTGTACCGATAAATTAAAAAAGCCGCTAAAATAGCGACTTCAATGGGACCATGTTCTTGTCCCTCGACATCTTTTCAGATTAACGGCTTTCAAAAATTCAATTTTTTCACAAATCGATAAGGTCAGTTGCTCTTTCTCAATTTATTAACATTTGGCGCATCCCATCCAACTAGCAAATGGCCATTGTAACACCTTATAAGTTTATTGATCTCTCTATACCTGTTAGAGGTATTCCTATTACCAAAGGTTCAACTGCACCTCATGTAACCTTGTATTAGGATAGCCGATGAATCGACCATACTATATCCGTACTGAATCCAATGGGTAGACCATCAGCTTCGTAATATAACTCGACTTGATCACCTGCCTGCAGCTCTACATCACCGGTTAACGTCACCGTCGCACTACCTAGTACAGTTCTCATTGTTAAAATTAACGCTATATTAACGTCAAGGAAAGGCATATAATCTTTTATTAAATCAATATTGCCATTCTTCTTTACAGTAAAAACCGGATCAATGCCTCTTCCTATGCTTACACTGATTGGCGCGTCAATCTTATAATTAACAGTTGCATGTATGGAATATCTACCAGTGTCCGGTGCCGTAAATATCCCTGTAGCAGGATTAAATGTAGGGCTTCCATAATATGGAGACGCCTCGTTCCAATTCGAAAATAGCGTGCTACTATTGATTGAGTATGTCGTACCGGTAACAGAAAATCCTTCCGAGGTAAAAGAAGTCCCCGCTGGGCCTGGATCTCCCTGCGGTCCCGCCAGACCTGCTGGACCTTGTGCTCCTGCTGGCCCTGGATTTCCTTGCGGTCCCATGTGGCCTTGTGGTCCTGCTGGCCCCGAAGCTCCTTGTGCTCCAACTGGTCCAGTCGCTCCGGTTTCGCCTTTATCTCCCTTGGCTACATCGCCTATAGAATTCTGCGATTCTTCGACAACCGATTGCAAAGTACTAATGATTATGGATTTATGGGTGGGATTCCATACTACTTTTGCTCCGAATAGTTCCGCAATAAAACGTACTGGTACCATAACCCGGTTCTGAATGATCTTAGCAGGTTGATCGAGTACCACCTTCTCCTCTACATCACCGATTTTAACGCTGGCAGTCGGGTTTCTAATAATTAGAACACCCAATGCATCTCCTTTAAAAACCGTTATGGTTTGTGTAGAACTATTCCAGTTAAGAGACACACCGAGCGATTCTTCAAGGACCCTTAAAGGAATAAGTGTGGTTCCTTTATGGACAACGGGTTTAACGTCACTCTGGACTACACTATCATTAACAATAATAGAGATCTCATCTATTTGGCCAACTGGAGCCGCCTGAGCAGCAGAAACCACAAACAACGTCATTACAAGCACAAATACAATAGATAATTTCAATCTTCTTATCACTTAACTTTCCCCCATATTAATGAATTTTTATCCCTTAATCCCGGTTGCGATCATCTGCAGAATTCGAGCCCTGCGATTTCAACTAAAGCTCCAAACAACGGATAGAACGTTCCTCATTATCTTCGAGCAACAAAAGAATCCTATCATTCCCCACGTAGACATTGTAGACAAAATTATAGAAGTTGTAGTCATACGAAAGTAGTACGCTGCCCTGAAAAAACGATCGTTCGGGTATACGCCGTATATAGGGTTTGAATAAATTCAAAATTATGAGACTCACTACTCAGACTTAGATATACAACTAATAGGCAATCGGATAAAACAAGTGACTCATTCAATCGGGCTTACTGCTACTTCCTATGCAGATCCATTTACCGTTGCCCGACAGATGGCTTCTCTAGATAAAATTAGTAAAGGACGTGCATGATGGAATGCCATCACTTCGAATCCGGGAGGATTAGCAAATTATAGCCGCATCCATCTTTCAAAAGCAGATTTGTATCCTATGAAAAAAGAGTTTACAGAGATTGTTGAAGGCCTATGGAATTTCTATGAGGATGATTGAAATGTGGCTTTTATATCGCCACCTAACTTCCATCATAATGCTGTTTAGATAACTACCTAATCCGAAATGACACAATGTTCTTGTCCTTTTCGGCAAAGGAACCAAGATCTTGTCCTCAACTTTGGACAAGATCTTGGTTCCATAAAACAAAGAAGCCGCTATGATAGCGACTTTGAATGGAACAATGTTCTTGTCCCGCGACACTGCCTCACGTACTGGTTCAATCTCAAAAGCACGCATCAATAGTAGAGCCATGTGCTGGCGCTTGATGCTTTCATTGGGATGAAAAGAACCGTCTGGATATCCTGTAATCATCCCTTGACTTGCTAATTCCTCAAACATTTCTTTTGCCCAATGTCCTGAAATATCGTCAAAAGTTACAACGGGTAGTTCAGATTGTGGCTTAAGATGACCTCCTATCACTTGACTCCATCTAGACATTATAGTCTCATCACAGGATATTTAAGTCCTACTAAAGTAGTACACCATAAAAGTTTGATACATAAATTAATCGGACCCATTTTTGTGCATTTCTAAGACTTCTTCCTTTCTACAATATGGAATGACCAAAGAACTCGAGTTGTCGTCTGTTTGAAAACAAACAAAGAAACGGCCCTTTCAGGCTCGCTTCCTTGTTTGTCACTCTATTAATTTCAACTCTCTAGCACGTACGACAGCTTGTCCCCGCCGTTTTACACCCAACTTGCCGTATATTCTAGAACTATGTGTCTTGACCGTCGTCTCTGCTATACCAAAGAGATTAGCAATCTCCCTGTTCGACAAGCCTTTTGCAATCGCTTTAATAATTTCCGTTTCTCGTTCAGTCAGCGGTTCAGTCAGCCCCGGTTGTATGAGACAAGGCACCACGGACAAAGCGTTACTGTCAAAAGCCTTCGGGAATGTTGTATCCGCAGTTTCGTCTTCCAGCATCTTGAGATAAATGATCCGTGTCGCAATAAGCTCCATCATCTGAACATCCCTCTTTGTAAACACACCCGACATCTGTCGATTTTCCAAGTATAGTAGATAGGAAGCTTGTTTTCCCGGAACATCGATTGACATGCACAGAATCGACCTCTGTTTTTTTGCTGCAATATAAGCATCCCTCACCCAAAAACTCTGAAGCGCGTCATGCAGAATTAGCGGTTGCGCCGTCATCGCTGTATGACGTAAGACGCTCTCCGCATACAGGTCGGCTTCTTTTTCCTTATCAGTCCAGTAAGAAGAGTTAGCTTCAATAATGAACTCATTATTTTGACGCTTCAACAACAGACCACGCTCTGCTCCGGTTTGTCTTAGAGCCGTTTTTAAGAGATTTAACCTCCAGTCTGCCTTACTCGTCTGTGCTAACCCATTGATGATTCGTTGTAAAAGCTCGAATTGCTCTTCGCTCTTCGAGCCTTCACCTATCTTGGGGCCGTTCTGCCAAGCTACCTCTGTGATGGTTTGAGTCATATGTGCTCGCTCCTGTAATACTGGACCCTCATAACGTTTGTAAACCGGGTCCAGCAATTCAGCGTGTCTGCTTCTAATTTGAGTTACTTTGGAGGTGATTCCCCATTCGGCGTATGCCGCACAAGCATCCATCATCGTAATTGCCGCTCCGGATCGGCTAAGCAGATCATCTTGATAACATACAGCAAGCCGTTCGCAAGCAATGGCTTCGAGCAATACGTATTTTTCTGTTCTCGCTCGCTTAATTGCAGCCGTATATTGATTCATGGCGCCAAACGAATTCCCTGCAATTCGTTCACTTTCTGCTTTGATTAGCAAATATGCGGAGGACTTACTGTCTAGAAATCCTCGCCAACTCTTCATCAATCGCAATTGCGCGCGTATGGTCTTCCGAATCCGCTTACGATCCTCCCTATTCGTCTCAAAATAAAATCCAGCTAATGCCAAACTCTCGTAAACACGTTGTTTACGAACTCGCATCCAATCCAAATGAAATTCGTTTACCCTTCCTCGTTGCGACCAATACAGCGCTTCCCTGTACCTGCCCGACAGCAACGCCACCTCAAGCCGACAACCGCAACTATAGTTGTCTTCGCCCCGGTGATCCAACTCACTGTCAGTCGACACCAGTGGAATAGAAACAAAACTGTCGATCAAAGAATCGTCTTGCAGCACTGCTGTGTAACTACTCGTCAGCAGCATCATTTCCAGTATCTTGTCGTCGGCAATCTGTCGCATGTTCTCCTCAAAGTATCGGAGCAATTCATTTATGACATATGCATTCCCATGATTACCCATAACACAAAAAATTAAGGCAGAATTAGCAAAGTCATGATCGCCTGCTTCCATCCCTTGACGCATCGCATTGAACAAGACAACAGAAGATTCCAAAGGACTGTCCATTTGCTTGATCATTCCGCTCAGAAAAGTAAAAACATGCTTTTTCCTCAATGTAGAGGTGTTCGCAATTTGCAGAAACACCCCCTCAGCAATCGAAGTCGCTCGAGCAAAGCTCGGAAATGTCCTTTGCACAATCAGCTCATATCCTCCGATCATTGATGCTAACGACTCATTCACCCCTTTATGCAACCCATAACGAATAAATGGGGCATACAATTCCAGTAGCGATCGTGCATCGTGTGTAAGTAATGGAAGAAACAACAGCTCCATTAAATGGCATAATTCCTCATAATCCTCGTCAAGTGGGTTGGACAGCAGAAGGTGCTTCTCCCGTTTTCGATGTAAGAGGACCGCGGTCGAGGCCATTTCCTTGGCGATAGACAACAGGGAACTCTTCTTCCCAAGCTTCCAGCCGTACGAGCCTAGCGCCTCCATTCCAAATTGAACCGCAGTCTCATTGTCCACGAATGCATGAAATTGTATCAAAGGTGCCCAGATTTTGAGTCGCTCCGATCGGCTCAGTCGATCGCTGCTTTGGTTCAAGTCCACCAACAGTTCTTTCGCCCGTGCGCTATTGCCACCCATATACTCCGTCCAAGCTAATACCAACTGCAACTCGACATCGAGTATACCTGGTACTTCCGCCTTGCATATTGCCAGCAGATGAAGCCCATTTTCTGCATAATACTTCCCTTTTGCATAGCGCGCCGCTGCCAACGCCTCTTGTCCCGCTTGAAGATTGTACTCAATCAATTGCTTCGTTTCTTGGTCTGATAATGACGAAGCTGCCAAGTTCAGATGATCAATCGCTGTTCTTGACAGGTCATCGTGTGACTCCTGAGTGCGATCCAGTAGGAACCGTCCAATTACCCGGTGTCGGTGGATATTGCGTCCTGAATCGAAAGCATATACCATTCGGTGAATGAATTCATGGGCAAACACATAGATCAAATCCTGTTCATCTTCTTGCTCTGCTTCGTCTTCCCGATAAATAAACCCTTCAGCTTCCGCCTCTTGAAGATTAAGGAATACCATATCCACTGATATGCCGCACACTTCGGCCAAGAGTGTTAACTGAAATACCGGACCAATTGCGGCAGCCATAGCCAAGAACTCCTTACGATCTTCCTTGAGCTTGGAGAAGCCTACCTCCAGCAAACGCAGATGTTCTTTCGATCTGCTTAGTTGCCGGGTTATTTCAGAGTCCCATACCCACTGACGTCGTCTTTCATCAAAACGTAGTCTGTTCTCCTTTATCCATCCCTCCAGCAAGAGACGAACCGAGCCAGGATTACCACCTGTCTGATCGTGGACAGACCGCGCCAGAAGTTGAATGCGACCGGATTTCTCATATAGAGCATCAGAGATCAGCTGCCTCACATCCTCATAAGCCAGCGGTGGCAGAGTCACTTGTTCCTCTGGATTGGCACGGCATCTATAGGTTAACCAAGCCAGCAAATCCTCTTGATCAAAATTCGCTACATCCCCCGTGGAAGTGATCAACTCCTCCGTACGATAAGCCCCTATTAGGAATAACCCATGCGCTTTTTGTGATAATGCAAGTTCACGAATTACCTCTTGTGTACCATTGTCGACCCACTGCAGATTGTCCATAAATAAAACAAACGGTGGCTTGCATTCAGCCATACAACAGATCAAGTCGGGCAGAAGTTCTTCAAACCGTTCCCAGACCTTCGCATCGTCCGAGATATGTGCTACCTTCGCATCGTTGTCGAACAACAGCTTGGCCTCAGGCCAGCAGGATACGATTACCTGCATTTCTGGACCGAAACCGGCTTGTAGTTTGGCTTTCAGACGTGTAATGATTTCAATCGGCTCACTCCACAGTTGATAGACCCATTCCCGCATTCCCTGAAGGATCGGCCCACATCGAATATTTTTTTGGGAAAGTTCCACTTTCATAGCGATCATCCGGCCACCATGTCGAACGACGTTTTGTTCGATTCTATGGACAAGCGCCGTTTTACCCGTTCCTTCTTTGCCTATCACCCAACGAAAGGCATTCATTCCTTGAAAAGCCTGCTCCAGCCCAGCCTCCATTTGCACCACTTCGGCACTACGTCCATACCACGATTCGGATAGGGAAAGCGTACGGATTTTATCTAAACGTCCCACTTCCAATGGCTTAAACGCTCCATCGTTATCCATCATCATATTCTGATACAATTTCAGATCTTCAAGCACCCCATATATACTCTGATAACGCTCCACCTGTGATTTGGCAAGTAATTTCATCAGTATAGCTTGCAGTGTTTCGTCTAAACTCGGTCGAATATCGGATAAAGATTGAGGTACCTTGCGGGTATGTACGGTACTCCAGTCTTCATCATTGTCAGCATGAAAAGGCAAATGTCCGGTTAACAACTCATAGAGAATAACCCCTAATGCGTAAAGATCACTGCGTTCATTCGGCACCAGATTGAATCGTGCAAATTGCTCGGGAGAACGATAAGCTGCATGACTTTCCGTATGCCAGGATACTTGAGCTGTTTTCCCCTCCCACTGTACGCTGATATGGTCAGGGCTAAGGTATCCAATTATCCTATTCCGCTCGTGTTCACGATGCACCATTTCTGCAAGTATAATAGACAGTTCAATGAACACCGTCAACTCTAAAGGGGACTGCGTTATGTACTCTCTTAAAATCTTAATAATGATGCACACCTATCTGAGTTATATTTGCGTTTCGTGAAAAGGATATTTTTGAATTTAATAATAATTTCGGCTGGATGAGATCGATTTATAAACCTAAAATAATCTTAATCCATGATGCATTTAGAGTCTAGCCACCGATATATATGCTATATATTTGCGAATGGCAAATGGTGGAATAAATAACCGCAAATATAAGTCGTTTTTTTCCTCTACGCATATATGCAGAAATAGAGATGAGCTGCGGCTTAAGAATAGCTGTCTCTATAAATTAAATCATCTTGTACAGAATGAAAAAATAAAGAGCACCTGATTAGGTGCTCTCTAGTAACCACTATTGCGTTGCAAGTAAATCCTCTACATTGACGTTGGAAGCGGCTTGAATATCGCCATACGTCCAGAACCATTCGGCAACGTCGTTCCACTTAATGGTACTTCCCTCAATTGGCTCGCGACCTAGAAGCTTATTTAGAATAACAACGGCCTCTGCTCTTGTTAAAGGTGAATTAGGATCTTACGCTTATTTATCCTGATCCGTCCTACAGTGCAGGTGTAAAGATAAGAAGTCTTACTTAATTACGCCTCAAATCTCGGTAATCGGTACAATTTTTTGTCCAGCTTTGTATCGGAGACATTAAAGATGCTGAGCTCCTTCATTCGCTAATGTGGAGGCACAAAAAAGAACTACTTTATTCACAAAAATGACTGTGCCGAAACTAGCCAATAACACTCATCTAATTTAGCTATTATCTATGGTAATCTGCTTTTATCACGCGCGTTGATTTCCATCATCTAACTGTTTAAATAGTCATCTAATCCGAAATGACACAATGTTCTTGTCCTGCGACATTTTACTACATACCGAAGCTTTCAAGATCCCCATCACAGAGCCCACTAGTAAACTTTTCAACCAAAGTTATATTTAGCATAGTTTTACTAGTGCGTCTCTGATCAAACCATCGCAGTAAAAAAGAAGGATTCTGTCGAAGTGTTAACGTTTTGCACGGTAACGCAATCCATCTACAAGAAGAGAAACAATATTTTTCGCATGCGCTATATCACCGTTGTCTACTCCCGTACAGAGACTTGCTACCGCCCACAACAATTCATCTGGTGTAATATTGGCACGTACTTCATCTGCAGCTGTTGCTGTTTCAATCAAAGTCTTCAGAGCTGGACTTAATTCCTCTACAAAACAAAGTGGACGCACTGATCGAAGCCGAATAGCAGCAGCTGGACATTCCTTCGGTGGCCAAACGGCGGGCAATCTCTTGGGATTGCGAGTCCTCGACCCAGAAACTAAGAAGGACGTGGACCTGTTTGACTCGCGCATCAAAGCGGGCGTGCTGTTTGCCACCGCTGGACAAGGTGGCGACAGCCTGACGACGTTCGCGGCCGAGAATATGCCGCACTTGAACGTGAGCTTCACGCACATGATCACACCCACACTTGTGATCGTCGGGGACCAGGACTATACCCCGCAAAAGTATCAGTTGACCGTCCGCGGCCCGGAATGGATGTCCGACCCCTACTTCTTAAGCCCAGGGGCCGAGAGCCTGCTCACCCTATTCGGTGCAGAACACTCACTTGGCGGAATCCCGGGTTATGAAGTTACGGAAACAACAGATGAAAATCCAGAACATGTCGCCTTAATTCAGCTGGTCTCATGGGCTTATCTTTGTCATGCGCTTTGCTCCTTTACCCACCTCTCACTGGTAAAGGAACTTTTACGTCTATAATCAAAGGACAATTTACAGTGAGGGAGGTATGAAATCATTTCTTTCTGAATCCCATATGTGCAGCAAAATTTGATCCATATATGATCAAGTTGGTGTTGGCCGCAATAATCGTTATATTGCGTCCTACAAGACTTACAAAATCAAGATAATCATCTAATAGGTAATCGGAATATGTTCTTGTCCATTTCGGCAATCGGTACAAGTTCACGTCCTCGGCTCGGGACACGAACTTGTACCGATCACATAAAAAAGCCGCTAAAATAGCGACTTCAATGGGACCATGTTTTAGTCCCTCGACAACAAAGACTGAATTTTTTTAAAGTTCCCTACTTTCATGCAATTATGCCCTTTAGTCTTTATTTAACTGAGCAGAGTTAGAACTTGATCTGTTGGTCCCCTTTCTTGCAGTACAATTTTATTTATTATCCTCAAATTTATGTGGCTCTTTAACAAAACTTTTTAAAATAAATCCACACGTTATACAAATTACATGAGTAACATCTGATCCTAATGTTAGCATCTTTTTCATAGGATATACCCTAGCTTCGCCGTGCGACTTGCCCTCCCCTAATTTTGTTCCTCCACATTCAGGACAACATTCTTCGTTTCTCATCTCGAACCTCCTTCAATGAAATTAATCTTATCATTGCTTCTATATAGACCATATGTAACTTTCTATTATCAACGTAAAGCCTATTTTTTTGTAAAAGGCTATTAGATCAACGTGTGAAATCGTATCATCTGAAACTATACCATCAGTAATATGAGTCACACCTTCTTTAATACCGATTTCAATTAGACTGTCACGAAACAAAGGAACTACCTTGAAAAATGTGCTACAACCCAACGGATCGCTACTATTTCTATAGGCGTCAGTTAGTACTCCTGCAAGGTTATCCCCTTCCTTCTTCAAAATAGAAAATTAACTTATAGCAGCTTGCTAAGCGGTAATAAGGCATGATGCATATGTCCTGCCATATGGTATTGGTATTTACGAACTTCTAAACGAAGATACTTCAGTCGTATAAGAGACACCCGTTAATTCCCAGAATTCTTGCCCATCTAGTTGATAACCAATATAACATGGATCTCCAAGTTGTATCTTAGTTACATTTTCTGACGGAATTACTACGTAAGAATTATCTTTTGTTTCTTTCGAAAACGAATCCATTATATGCACACTCCTTGTTTGATTAATGAAACTATCATTTTATTCTTTTATTAATGTGGCTGAAAGGGTTCTTTTTTTTATTGTTTGGTAACTTTGTGTCATTGTACATCTGCATTATATCTATAAATGAATTAACAGACAAAATAACGATTAGATAAACGCCTATCGCAATGAGAACATGTTCTTGTCCCGCGACATAAACAGCTCCCTTTCTTTCACTTCTGTGTTTTATTTTGCATACCTCGGTCCGTCCTGTTGCAAACTTTATGCCGTGTTCTTTATCTGATAAGCCACAGACACAGAAATGTCTGGGCTGGAGGATGAAAAAAGAAGCTGCAACAAAAGGTCCGAGTAACGCCAAACCTCTTGATGCAGCTTCTTTTGTATTTCAACTCGCTTTGCACAGCGAATTCATAATCACTTTAAGCCTTGCGAAGCATTTGTCTCTCGCTTAGCTGTGAAAGCATATCCTTCGTCATGGCCTTCAGGTCGTAGCGGGGATGAAATCCCCATTCTGTTTTCGCTGCCGTCGCATCAATGGAATGCGGCCAGCTATCGGCAATCGCCTGTCTCTTCGGATCAACGTCATAATCGAGGATAAAGCCGGGAAACTCATCCCGAATCGCTGCAGCGATCGCCTCCGGATCCACGCTCATTGCGGTGACATTAAATGAATTTCGGTGCATTAACCGGGAAGAATCCGCTTCCATCAATTCGATGATAGCGTTCAGGGCATCCGGCATATACATCATGTCCATGTTTGTGTCCTTGGCGATATAAGATGTATACCGGCCAGCCGTCACGGCTGCGTAATAAATTTCCACGGCGTAATCCGTCGTTCCTCCGCCGGGAGGCGTCATATAAGATATCAAACCCGGGAATCGCAGCCCCCTAGTATCCAGGCCGTATTTGTGAAAATAATAATCACAAAGTAGTTCGCCGGACACTTTGTTCACGCCGTACATCGTATTTGGGCCTCTGGATCGTATCCTGCGGGGTATTGACTTTCGGAGTCGAAGGACCAAAAGATCCAATGGAGCTTGGAGTGAAAAATTGACAGCCGAGCTCCCTGGATACTTCAAGTGCATTCATCAATCCGCCCATATTCAAATTCCAGGCAAGCAGCGGTTTCTCCTCTGCGGTAGCCGACAGCAGCGCAGCCAAATGGATGACGGTATCCACTTCGTACCGCTTGGCGATTTCGAACATCGCCTTATCATTCGTCACGTCCAGCAGCTCGAATGGCCCGGATCGGGTAATTTCGTGGGCAGATGACTTGAGATCCGTAGCAACGACGTGATCCGCACCATAAATTTCACGTAATTTAACAACTAACTCAGAACCGATTTGGCCCAGTGCTCCGGTCACCAAAATCTTGTTCATAAGACATTCCTCCCGAAATATACTCCCGCGAATGCAGCTAAATCAGCTTCATTTCCTTGCCAACTTTCTCATAAACAGAGATCACCTGGTCGAGCATCTCCTTGGTATGGGCAGCTGTCGGCATGTTGCGTATTCTTCCGGTTCCTTTCGGAACCGTCGGAAACACGATTGCCTTGGCGTAAACGCCTTCTTCATAGAGCCGTTTGCTGAACTGTTGGGTGGTTACTTCATCGCCAATGATACAAGGTGTGATCGGCGTTTCGCTTTGGCCTACATCATATCCAAACCGGCTCAAGCCGTTTTTCAAATCATTGCCGTTCTCCCACAGCTTCTCGATCAGCTCTTTGTCATTCATCAAAATGTCGACAGAAGCGCTGCAAGCAGCGATTGCAGCCGGAGGTAGCGATGTCGAGAACAGAAACGGACGGCTTCTCAGCTTCAACCATTCAATCAGTTGCTTTTTACCCGCCACATAACCGCCGACAACGCCGATCGCCTTGGAAAGAGTACCAATTTGAAAGTCAATGCGGTCGGACAATCCAAAATGCTTCACGGTTCCCGCACCCGCTCCGAGAACGCCCGAACCGTGGGCATCATCCACATAAGTAATCAGATCGAATTCTTCAGCTATTTTCACGATTTCGGGCAGCTTTGCTATATCACCATCCATGGAGAAAACCCCATCCGTGATGACCATAATTTTATGGTACTGACCGGATTCCTTGGCCTCTTTCGCCTTTTGTCTTAAATCATTCATATCCGAGTGCTTAAAGCGAATCACCTTGGCTCTCGACAGGCGGCAGCCATCAATAATTGAAGCGTGGTTCAGCTCATCGGATAAAATCGCATCATGCTGGTCCATTACCGCGGATATAGCAGCCATATTGCAGTTAAATCCCGATTGATACACGATAACAGCTTCCGTTTTTTTGAAACGGGCCAGTTTTTCTTCAAGCTCAATATGAAGATCCATCGTACCATTAATTGTTCTCACAGCCCCTGCGCCTGCCCCGTATGTCTGCGACGCCTTAACTGAAGCATCAATCAGGCGGTAATCTGTTGCCAGTCCCAAATAGTTATTGGAAGACAAATTGATTAGGGACTTTCCGTCGATACGAATAACAGGACCATTTGCACCCTGCAGCGTATCGATGACGTTATATAGACCTTTAGTCTTTAGATCTTCGATGTTCGAACTTAAAAATTGGTCCAAGGCTTGACTTGACATCCCATTCCCTCCTCGATATACGTATGTCCTCGTACAGGAGACATAAGAATCCTCCAAAAAAACCTGTTTTAAAAGGGATTAAACTAATTTCAATGTATCATCTTTTTTATTTATTGTACACATGTGGCGGACAAAAAATAAAAATATCCGCACAAAAATATAGCGCGTTCTAAATAAGATCCTCCACCACTACTTAGACATTTATCTAATCAGAAATCGGATCATGTTCTTGTCCATTACGGTAATCGGTATAAGATCTTGTCCCTCGACACGCAATAAACTTTTTCATTTTCTTCTTTCATCGTAGGTATTAGGCCAAAATGATTTTATACTATTTATATACTAGCCAGCTTTCATGTTAAACTATCCTGCCCGTTAGTTTAACTTCGCCCTCGATTTGCGCATCTACTTTATTTCTCATTCTAAATATGGAATGGCAAACTCCGACCTGATGTTATCCTGATGGACCTGTACATGCTAATAATGGACGGCATTGAAGCCAGTCGCTTCATATCGGAAGCGTATCCGGATACACGAATCATCATTTTGACCAGTTTTTCCGACCGCAGTCATATTGTACCGGCCCTTCAGGCAGGGGTTATAGGGAGGGGGAGTCTTAAGAGGCGTTCCAAACGCAGCATGATGATCCTTGTTTGCGACTTTAGTAATAAATAAAACGACCGTTCCCCGGTAAAATCTGAGAAACGGTCGCAGCTTAAATAATTTTGAATAAAAATTTATATCTTGGCCACGTAATATATTTAATCTCAGTAACACCATAATTTCATTAGAATATCTCAAAATATCGTTTTTTTGCTTAACAAGAAAAGATTTCACTATTTAAAGATTTCAAGTGGATTTGATTTTAATAACAGCTCATACTTTTTCTGTAATCCCCACAACTTCATTTAACCAAAGGATCTTTTCCATATCGCTCATTATCTTTAATCACTCAAAAGAGATCACCACTCTCACTTAGATTTTCATTAAATCGGAAAGATAAATAACCTTAGCACTGTAGTTCTTTTTAGGACTCTTGACAACTTTCTTCCAGCCCCACTCATTTACATACCCTAACTCTTTAATTTTCTGGGCAGTCTCTTTAAATGGTATAATATCCCTTGTGAGGTGATTTGATGAACAAGATTTTAGCGATCTCGATTTTGGGAATGGGTTTAACAGGTGCTGTTTTAATCATCTCAATTGCTCTGTTGTTTAACCCTCCAATAGGAAATGTGTTGAAGATGGTTACTGCTGCTTCAACATTATCTTTTATTATATTTGCTGTTTCGGCTTTGGTATTTCGTCGGCGATTAGATAATGAAAAAAGAGAGTAATATATTTATACTTCCTCGATTTAGGACGAATGATTCCCAGTAGCAATCCTAACAATGTTTCTACTCAAGAAAAAAAGCATCTCCTTCAGGAGATGCCTTTTTTCTGCTTATCTTCAGAAAATAATGAAATATATCTCCTCCAACATGCATTCTCCCCTACAAGCACCCATGCCAGAAAATAGAATCTTCTGTTTTAAGATATATAGAGTTTGTTTCTATTGAGCTGTGTCCGGCTCTAACCTCAAATATCTTACTAATGTCCTTGATCATCTCATCAATCTGATCGATTCGCCTAACATTCTCCGATTCATTTTCTTCAAGCTCTCTGGAACGTTTCACGTTAGCGTAACGATGGATCAATACTTTTCGAGTTCCTTCTCTAAATCATTTAGTAGCACTTGAATCTCAAGAACTGCAGAATCATCTCTGTTCCAAAAGATCGACAGCTTATGCTGATCCTCCACCATATTGGGAAACCAGTCACTAATGAACTCGTCTAATGAGATACAATGTGCTTTATAATTTAACCATTCTTCATAAGCACAGTACTCTGCAAACTCTTTCCTAGGCCAGAATGAAATAAGCAATCTCTCTTTATCATCTGAAGACATTGCCCAACCGTCATCATACAACCCCCAAATTTCTTCTGAATCAGTAACCTTCTTTATAGAATATTCATATCGAATATTCGCAGGGAGTTTAATAACAGCTTCAAACTCTTTCGAGGTTATCGAATTCATTTGCGGCCTCCTTGTTAGAACTTTAAATTAAATATACCACGCTAACCTGCCCGTTAGCTTAATGAATTAGCAGGCAGAGATCGAATAGATATACTTCTAATCGGCAATCGGATCATGTTCTTGTACATTACGGTAATCGGTACAAGTTCTTTCCAAGTTCCCTACCCTCCTCCTGTTTTATTGGAAATTCTATATTAATATGATGCAAAATATCTGACAGAGCATTGCCTAATCTGTACTGATTAATAGACTCATTATTTGAAAGAATGAAGATACATGTATCTTCATCAAAGTAATACTGAACATAAGTGCTTATCCCAAGGTGATCTCCTCCATGGGAGTACCGATCGAAATTCATCTCCGAAATTATAAATAAACAACCTCATTTATGTTGCTCTTTAGAAAAATCCATCATCAAATAAGAATAACTAAAAGAGTCCGCCTAATAATTAGGTGGACTCTTACTCCTATTTCCCGTATAACTTTTGGGAAGTGATTCTTTTTTGAGTAACTACTGATAAATACAGACTGGTTATTGAGTATAAAAATGCTGAGATGAAGAGGCTCCACGGTATGGCAACAGCCAAGTACCGAGGTCTATTTCGTATGCGAATACAGACATACCTCACAGCATTTGTTGTGAATGTGAAACGAATGGTAAAGCTAGTCGAGCAAAAGCAGTCTTTGGCATATTTGAATAAATCAACAAAGCTTATGACTGAGACAAAATTCCTTTTACAAACAATGAGACACTGTGCTTGTAGAAATCTTCCTCGGTGACGAGTTGGGACTGATATTGCCCGTGAATCAGCTCGCTCATCTGAAATCCGTAGCACATCGAGAGAAAAGACATGGCGGCAAGGCGCTCATCCTGTCTGGCTATAACTTTTTTCTTCTGCAGGCGTTCAAAATATTCAACCAGCAAGGAGTGCAGCTTCACCGGTGGATCGGCCAGCACTCTGTCCAATTCGGGAAACATTCCTTTGTCGCGGATGCCAATCAAAATGATGTCTGCATTTTTATGGAAAAACAATCGGTACTGCTGACTTACATTCAGCAGATCGACTTCCGGATTATCGGTCGCGTCCTCTTTTAACAGCTTCTCAAATTGCGGAATATCCGAATGTCTTTCAATGATGGCTTCCAATATGCCTTGCTTGCTTCCAAATTGCCGGAAAATCGTAGATTCATTGACTTTAGCTTCCGTTGCAATGGCTTTGGTGCTTACTCCCCGATAGCCATTCTTTTTGATGAGCCGTGTCGCGGCTTCAATGATTTTGTCTGAAGTTTGCATTGTATTTCTCCTTTTGCATATGTTAAACCTATTCTACTACAAGTTTTGTATATACAGCAGGGTAGGGGTCCATCATTTTCATAAACATTTATTTAAGGTAAATCGCTTCTTTTTTCCCAGCGGCTTGGTTCCGTAATCTTGACATGATCAGGCACCAATTGCGTGAGCGTGCCTAATTTATCAAATGTAATCTGGATTCGGTCAGAGGGCAACAGCCATTCTTCGGTCTCGATTGCGCAGCAATCCGGTATCGTCCCCATTCCTATAATCGTGCCCGGGAGTGGCGTGAAAACTTTGAGAACCTCCTCCATCACTTTTCCAGGGTGTGCAGAATACTCGGATGTGCTTCCCTTCCAGTGCAGTCTCTCCCCGATACGTACATCCACATCCAATGCCAGCGGGTTGTCGATTTCATCCGGCGTTACCAGAAATGGTCCGATTCCTTTGCTGCGATCGAAATCTTTGCAGCGCGTCGGTCCGGTCATCGCCTGGAAATCCGGCCACTGCACATCGCGGACAGTACTGTCGTTAAAAATAACATAACCTGCAATGCAGTTCCCCTTCCCTGTAACAAAAGCCAGCTCCGGCTCGATATCCAGGTAGGAAGAGTACGAAGGCCAATGAATCGTATCCCCATCGCCAATTAATGCATTATGGTTACACTTATAATAACTGAAAGTTACTTTATTCAGATCTTGCTGGAATTTTTCAGCAATTTTACGTGTAAGCTCTTCTCTTTCCGGCCCTGTATATTCTCTTCGCAGCAGATTTACGCCAGCATTTCTCAGATGTCTTGGCGTCAGCCCGAAATCGATAAGCGCAGCCGGATTTGGAACTGGCGGTAGCAGGGTTACCGCTGCAATCGGGCTGATTTCATTTTCATTGAATTGATGCACCTGTTCGATAGCATATTGCATCATTTCCTTAGCGGCATCATCACTTGCCGGCAAATAATGAAGATAGCTGTCCATACTTTCAAGACTGTCAACGAATGTTCCCTGATTTTTCATGATTGCGGCAAAAGACACGACAAATTTCTCGTTTATTACAAGCCCAAACAACGGTTCCTGGGATGTATTGGTTTGAAAGGTTACTAGTTTCATGGTTAAGCGCCTCCATCCATGCAGTGTGATGTTGTTCTGATACTATCATATCGTACAGTATAATTGCATGCAAGTACTTGCTTGCATTCCTGTTTTCCCTTCTCTATAATAAAGCCATAGTCAGTATGCCTTACACCAAAAACATATACGAAAAAGGAGAATTTTCATGAAGTATGGACGTATTATTCAAAAACCTCGCGTTAAATTTTTTGAAGTCGCAGATGGCGTCTTTGCCGGTATTTCGCCGTATCGCGGCATCAGTTGGGCCAATGCCGGGTTCATCAACAAGGGTGAAGGGCTGGTGTATGACACGTTCTTCGATTTGTTCCATGCGCGGGAAATGCGGGAGGCTTTTAAGGAAGTAAGCAACGGAGGCTCTCCCGCATATGTGGTGAACTCGCACTATAATAGCGACCATGCCTGGGGAAACAAAGTGTTTGAAGATGCTTGCATTATTATGCACAAGGAAGCGTCCAGAGAGCGTCTTACCGAAAATATCTCCTGGATGGACAGCGTCATCAGAAGAGGAAAGGATTCTCCGGAATCTACTTCGGGCGAGCGGTTCTTTGCAGCTGAATTTGAAGGATTCGACCTGGAAGGCGTAGAATGGTTGCTCCCGAATATTGAGATAAAGGACGATATAAACATCCGTCTTGGCGATACGGAAGTAATGATTTACAATGTTGCTCCGGCCCACTCTGACAGTGACTTGCTGATGTGGATGCCAAAAGAAAAAGTGCTGTTCGCCGGCGATGTGGTGTTTAACGGGTGTACGGCATACAGCGAAGAGGGAACCCTCAATTGGGTTAAAGTGCTTGACCGCATTATTGATGAAATTAAACCCGAAATCGTTATTCCAGGACATGGCGCCATCTGCGGCCTGGACTTCGTGAAGGAGCAGAGAGACTACCTCCTGAACCTGATCAGCGAGTTCAACAAGCATTACAATGACGAAATTGATGCCTTGTCCCTGACCAAGCAAATTGATATTTCCCGCTTCCTTCATTGGATTCAGCCAGAACGCTTGTATGTTACAGTGGACATCCTATTGAAAAGCAAACGAGGGTTACCACCCCTTCCAATTTGGAACGAGGTGCCTGCTAAGCTGGAAGACATGAAAGTTTTTTTGGCCGGAAAATATGATAATCAAATCAAGCCATGGGACCCTATGAGTGTTTGGCAAGAATGAATAGCAATTGATGCTAGCCTACGAAAAACAAAAAACGGCCCTGTCGCAAACGATGCGAACAGCGGCCGTTTTTTTTGAATAGTTCCACGGAATTAAAATGGGTGCTTATAAACCGATTATGAAGAAAAATGGAGTTGGACTTATGAATTGCTAGTAGAACTCTTCTAAAACGATATAACCAAAATTTGATGTTAATCCGTTAATTTAATAACACAAAGATCTATCCATAATTTAAAGCAGTTTTTAAAGATGTTACCATTATATGATAGAGTACCGCATCCAGCAGCTGCAAGGCTATCTTACCGTTTTCAGCCGTTTGAACGACGTCGTTTTCTCTTCTCATTACGAGCTCAAATCTCTGATTGCGACTTCATCGTCAATGACAAGTATCTTCTTCAAGTGCACCCCTTCTAGCCTTGCTCCCCAGCTTGAATCATAATTCACCCTCATCTTAGCACAGACACTTTAGATTGCTCCACCAACTGGAAGGTGAGGTATATTCCACTCAGTCCAACATAACTTGTAATAAACTCGAAGAAAGGAGAACAATCCATGGATCTGCTCTGGGTACTCATTGTTGGTGGACTTATTGGCTGGTTAAGCGGCAACTTGATTGGGCGGGACGTACCAGGTGGTGTACTTGGGAACATTATTGCGGGTTTTATCGGTTCCTGGTTAGGTACGGAATTGCTGGGACCAAGGGGGCCGGTGATTGGCGGATTTCATATTATTCCCGCCATCGTTGGCTCGATTATTGCCCTGCTCATCTTCTTCGCTCTGGCACGCGGCGGAGCCTTCCGAAGACGTTAACAAAGAGAGGCGGAAACCGATACCGTCGTTCATTAAAAATTTTTATAAAGATGCTGCCAGGGCATAAAGGTACAGGATAAACATAAAAGGACCGAAAGCATTCATCGATGGAAGATGAACACTTACGATCCTTTTTTTTATTTTTGTACTGATTTCATCCATTCTTTCAGTGCCTGAACAATCTGCTGAAGCTGTTCCTGTCCTGTAACCTTAGGCACTCTGTCTCTCTTTTGCATTCCGTAGGAGCCAAATTGATCATGGTTGCCACCCTTTATACTCTCGAATGTCGTTTTTTTCGGAAGATTGGGTTTGGCTTTTCCCTACGCTTCCCTGTTCAGAACACCATCATTACTTGATGTCACTCCTCAGTCATGTTGGTAACTTTATGTCATTCTACATTTTTCTATATATTCCCGATTACATGAGCGTTTCTATTCCAAATTCTTTATAATTTTCGCAGGAACACCTGCAGCAATCGTATTGGGTGGAACGTCCTTGGTGACCACTGCACCTGCAGCAACGATAGAATTTTCTCCGATCGTAACCCCAGGCATGATCATCGTGCCTGCACCAAGCCAAGCGTTTTTCTTGATGACTATTGGAGTAGATATCGTGGAGCGTCTTTCAGCTGGTTCCAGCGGGTGGTTAATGGTAATCAGGTTAACTTTTGGACCTATCAATACGTTATCTTCGAGGGTTATCCCACCTCTGTCCATAAAAGTACAAGCATGATTGATAAACACATTTCTTCCTACTCTGATATTCTTGCCAAAATCCGTGTAAAAAGGAGGAAGAAGTCCAAACGATTCATCCACCTCTACTCCCGTTAATTTCGAAAACAATCCTCTGACTTCTTTCGCTTCATGATATGAGTTGTTTAATTGCATTGTAATTTTCTGTGCTTCAACAATAAGATCATGAATTTTATAATACTCCGGGTCATTTAAAGAAATTAACTCGCCATTTTTATCTCGTTCAAGAATGTCTTTGGGTTTCATTTCACTTTACTCCTTTTCCATATAGATAAACTAATCAGTAGTCTTACTTCTCTAGATAACTTCACCTCTGGAAACATTCCTGCGGTTTATTCTGCAAGCGACCAGGTGACTTGTACATGCCCTGAACCAAGCGTAGCTGCCAAATTAGACGGATCGTCAACACTTCCGAGTAGTACATAACCGCCATAAGAATTGGAGAAAGTCTGATAAAAAAGCACCAAAGTGTTTCCGGACCAGGACATAATTTCACCGGCATGAATGGTTTCAGGGCGTTCGGTAGATGCAGCAGGAAGCTCCTCGGGCAGATCATTATACTTTTCTAGCCCATTCAGTTCTTTCATTTGGATGGTCATCGGAAATTGCGCTATCAGGGCTTGTGTCGTTTCATTGTTATTTAAAGTTGCTGTAAACGTGCTGCCGCCAACAATAATATGGATGGGAATCACGCTGTTTTCCTCCGTCTGATGATCTACTGTTTCAGCCGTTACCTCCAGATTTTACGAATCCTCTCCATTCGTACCGGTTCAGGGTTGTCTCTGCCGCAATGTAGTCGTTTAGTCATACGCGATTTTGATCGTTTACACGACATGTGTATAATATTATATTGAATCGAGGCACTTACAATCGTTAAATAATCTGTGTTTGTCGATTATTCTACAAAATCCCCTGAATTGACTATTAACTAAGAGAGCTTGGTGGAAATACATGCCTAAAATAGATCGAAGAATACTCAAATCACAGGAAGCGATAAAAAAGGCCCTCATTGAATTGATGTCAGAAAAGAATTTCGATTCCATTACGATCCAGGAGATTTCCAACAGGGCAAATGTTCACAGGGCAACCATCTACCTGCATTACACAGATAAATTTGATCTGCTGGATAAACTGATTGAAGAGCATATTAACAACATGAAAGACATCAACCAATATGCATGTGAAATGGAGTGGAGTGAAGCGAATCTGGTCTATTTCGAATACTTTGAGCGCAATTATTTATTCTTTTCAACGATGTTGGCGAGTAAAGGAGCTCCTTCTTTTCGTGCCCGGTTCCTTGAGTTTCTTATTGAAGAATATAAAGGTGAAGTAAATATGAACGAAGAAAGAAACCAGGGATTGGATGAATTAATTGTGGGCTCCTTTATGGGAACAGCTTTTGTAGGAATAGTGGAATGGTGGATCACGAGCGGGATGCCGTATCCACCTCATGTCATGGCAAACCAGGTTGGGGTCTTGCTTGAGAGGGTTGTATAAGAGGGATATCAAACGAACGAAACAAAAAAGCTGCTAATTCAGCAGCTCCAGGCTGTCGAGACATTCTCGGCAGCTTGAGCCCTGTTTAGCAGAGAGGTTTTATCCGTGCCTATTCAATATGATTATATTCCTCGAAATCGTAATTCGTTCATCATGGCAAGCAAAGTCAATTTGAAACTAGTCGTATTTACAACAAATATCCCAACGGACACCAGACTCTATACCCTTGCGCAGAACCCATGGCATAATCCACGCCCCCATTAAAATGAACCAGGCCCGCTCGAAGTCCATCCGACATTCCCACCAGATCAAGCTTGGTATCCACCTGTAGCCCTGTCGTCATGAGGTAACGTTGAGATAGCGTATTGCCAGCCCGGAAAAAGCCACCTTCCTTGATAGGTCTGAATCCCTTCAGTCGCAAATGTCCCGGCCGTTCAGCGAGAGACTAATAATCCGCCCATAAAATACCATTATACATCTGGTGTATGCCTTTGCCTTCCCCTTTATAACCATTCACATATACTCTGAATACTCCTTCATGATATTGAATGGGAACGCCTGCAAGCGATCATATGCCGGTTTCGTTTTATCCAGCTTGCTCTGATTTCGAATATCATAATCCAGCGATCCACTGGGACAGTTCCTGAAGTCCTCGAACGCACTCGCCCATGTCTTTGCACCAATGGCAACCTTCTCCTGCATTAGCTTCAGCGCATCGCCAGTGAAACCCACGGAAGGATGTACGAATCCTGACGGGCTTACCGTCTCCAAGATTGCTGGCTGGGTATGGATAACCGAATCATCGGCCGCCACCCTGCCGGGAACGTACCTTATAACCGCACAGATGCTTACGACAAACACACGAATAACCATCCATTTAACAAGGTTATAGCACTACTTCATTTCTATTGCCTCCTGATTCGCTTAAATGTAGAATTCATCATTATTGCCTCTGGATTTTCTGCTGTCTTCTCCTTTCCTTGGGATATTTTTCTTCATGAAGCGTAAATAAAATCCGGTCTGAAGTGAACCCAAATTTCAATAAAAAAAGTAGGTGAAAACTATTTTTTTCATAAATAAATCATCGACAGGCACCATACGAATAGATTTTTGCAAATATAAAAGACCGTTTCCCGAAAGAATACGAGAAAACGGTCATTGTTAGAAAGTATCTTATCTCCTGTGTACTAAAAGGCATATGAACATGCCAGAAATCAAGGGCATCAGATGTTCAGAGAATCGCTCCTCCTAAGTAAGGGAATATAACTTTAGCTTTGTTTTATAATCCTCCCTCGTCACCTTGCTCCTCCTGCACAATTCGAGCAATGTGAATCATCAAATATAATAATTCCTCGTTCGATATGGAGATATCCAGCATGTTTTGCACGTAGGTTTTGATCATCTCCGCGCATTTGTATTCAAGCGGATGCTCCTTCGCCATGTGTTGAAATATAAAATCTTTCGCCGAATTGCCCAGACGCCCTTCTTGTAAACGCTGGATGAAGAATTGCAAATGTGTGACGAGTCTCACATAATGGATGGAATTTTTGTTCAATTGTATATCAAAGGTGTATTGAATCAGGTTAAAAATATCTTTTAACATCTTAACGGATTGCATCGTGCGCTCCATATTCTGCTCATGTGTTTGGGCATTCACGAAATGAAAAGCGATATTCCCTGCTTCTTCTTCCGGCAGTTCAATACCCAGTTCTAGATTCAGCATCTGAACGGATTCAACCCCCAGTTCGAATTCGACAGGATGAAACCTCTGGATCTCCCATAACATGCGATTCTGTAATGCTACACCTTTTTTCCATCGTTCAATAGCAAACGACAAGTGATCCATAAGCGTAAAGAAGATTTGATCGTCAAGAGACAGCTTTTCTTTGGCATTGGTAATCAGTTTGTTTATGACATTCACATGTTTTTCTGGCATGTTTTCGATGGTTCGTACGTAAGCCTGGGCAGACGGATTATTTTGCAGAATGAATCGTTTCTGGATGTGCTCCTCATCGAGTCGCTCGCCGACTTTGCCTTTGAATGCCAAGCCTTTTCCCATGACAATCATTTCTTGTCCCTGTTCATCTTTGGTCAGAAGCAAGCTGTTATTCAATATTTTGATTACTCTCATGCATTCATCACGATCCTTTATTCTTTCGTGACCGCCTGATCCGAGTTTCCGATACATCTGCCATTCTGTTTAATGACCTCCTGATACCACGAGAAGCTTTTCTTCTTCAAGCGCTTCAAGTCTTTCAGATCCTGTTCACCGCGGTTTACATAGATCATGCCGTAACGTTTCCCATAACCTTGATGAGTGCTTACCACGTCAATCACGGACCAAGGGCAATAACCAATCACATCTACCCCATCCGTTAGAGCCAGTCTGATCTGTTCCAGGTGTTTCTTAATAAAATCAATCCGGTACGTATCGTTAATGGTGTGATCTGCCTCCAGTACATCCGGAGCACCTATACCATTTTCCGTAATTAGAATCGGGAGACCATATCGTTCACATACCTTACGTAATGTTAGCCTCAGGCCAACCGGGTCAATGACCCAGCCATATTTTGTTTTTTCGGTATAAGGATTCTCCGCGGCCCGGTATACTCCCTGCTCGCCAAGCATGATTTGCTGATCACCCGCACGAGCTGTAACATCCGACGCATTGCCCGTACTGGCGGCAATGGTTGCCGTCGAATAATAATTGATTGCTACCAGATCGGGGCGGCCAGACCGGATATCATCCATGTCACCCTGCTCAATAACCGGCTCAATGCCACGTTCATGTAAATAACTCCAGAATAATGGGTTATACCGTCCCCATACTGATAAGTCGAGAAAACCCCATCCGCGAATCGTCTCCCAGTTATGTGCAGCGATTGCATCTGCTGGTCTGGAGGTTGCCTGGTACATGGAAGTCATGTTCAATGCAGGACCGATCTTGCCTTGCGGGAGCATGTCATGAAATAGTCGCATCGTTCTGCCTTGAGCCACAAACATGTGATGATTTTGCTGATACAGTTCCTTACTGGAAGGCAAACGTCCGCCCTTCGGTGTGCCAATGGCTCCCGGATGAAGAATCATCGTATTTTGCTCATTAATGGTCAACCAATATTTCACTTTATGCCCGTAATGCTCAAACAAGATACGCCCGTACTCGACAAAAGCATCGATCGTTTCCCGGTTGTTCCATCCTCCCGTTTTCTCAAGCTCGTAAGGTAAGTCGAAATGGTACATGGTCACAATGGGTTCGATACCATGGAGCAGCAATTCGTCAATCAATTGGTGATAGTAATTGAGTCCTTTTTCATTAACAGCTCCTGTGCCTGAAGGCAAGATTCGAGTCCATGCAATCGAAAAACGATATGCTTTGAGGCCCAGCTCTGCAAAAAGCTTCACGTCTTCTCTGAATCGGTGATAGTGGTCGCTCGCTACTGTGAAATCGGCGGTTCCGGCCGGATGATCACACATATCGATGACGGACAGACCTTTGCCATCTTCGTTCCAGGCTCCCTCCACTTGATAAGCAGAGGTAGAGCCTCCCCACAGAAATTCATTGGGGAATGGTTTGATGTGTTGATATAACATCTCAAGCACTCCTTCATTTTAATGTTTATGACGGACCGTATTAAGCTTGTTATGAAAGGTGGATAATAGTCGCTCCAACCTCCACAGGACTCTGCTTCTCCAGCTTAATATCCGGGAAACGATCCGAATTGGCGATAATAATCGGGGTTATAACTTCATATCCTTCCGCCTTGATGGCATCGATATCGAAGCTGATCAACAAGTCACCCCGTTGTACCCGATCCCCCACTTTAATGGAAGAGTTGAAATGTCTCCCCTTCAGGTTGACGGTATCCACTCCAATATGAATGAGTACCTCTTCTCCATCATAACCATTTAATTTGACCGCATGTTTGGAGTCCATGAAAGCCGTAACTTCACCTGTGATTGGTGCATACAGTTCTCCTTTAGCAGGGATAATTGCAGCGCCTTTACCCAGCAATCCCAAAGAGAAAACATCGTCTGGTACACGGTCCAGATGGACTAATTCCCCTTGCATCGGGCTGGCGATCGTAAGTGGGCGTAATTCATTTTGGCTCGGTACATTTGCATTTGTTGTTGCAACAGACTGCGTGCCGGCCGTGTTGTCTTTAACAGGCTGCCCGGAAAGCATCTTGTCATCGTTAACATTGGAATTGCCTTCTTCTTCATCGTCTACTGGATCTTCAAAACCAATGATCCATGTCAGGGCAAAGGTAACGATAAAAGCAATCAGACAAGTCACAATGGCATGAACGATGTTCATCGGATTGCTTCCAATGAAGGCAGGCAACGCGGCAAGCCCAGGAGAAACGAAGGCATAACGCACTAATCCAGTCAGACCAGCGTATATCCCTGCTACGCCACCACCAATCATTGCGGCAATCAAGGGTTTCTTCAGTTTCAGTGTTACACCGTACAAGGAGGGTTCCGTGATGCCCAGCACAGCGGTGAAACCGGATGAAGCAGCGAGCTGTTTCAGTTTTTTGTTTTTGGTTTTTAATGCTACAGCAAGCGTAGCCCCACCTTGAGCAATATTGGACGCTAGCATTCCCGGACCGTTGATCATTTCATATCCATTTTTGGTCAGTTGGCTAGTTGCAATCGGCGTCATCGCCCATGCAGTGCCTGTCACGACCAGGAACGGTTGCAAAGTTCCCATTAACAAAGGAATCAGCCAACTGGCTCTGGCATTAATCGCTTCTGCACCCAGCGCAACCAGATCATTCAGGTACGTTCCGAAAGGCCCGATCGCCACCAATGCAAGAGGTGCTGTAATCAATAGCACAATCATCGGTTTCGTGAAAAATTTGATCATTGAGGGCGATACTCGATCCGCGAAACGTTCAATATAAGACATGAGCCAAACGACAATAATAATTGGCAGCACGGAACCTGCGTAATCGGTTAGTCGAACTGGAACACCGATGAAAAACACATCTTTTCCTTCCGCCATCAGGGCGCTCCATCCCGGGTGTAACAAAACACCGGCAACGGTCATCGCCAGAATTGGACTTGTTTCGAACTTAATGGAAGCTCCATAAGCCAGCAGAATAGGCATGAAATAAAACGCCGCATCCGCAATGGTGTTAAGGATGTAATAGTTTTGGCTTTCTGTAGTTACGAGGCCTGTCAGCACAAGTACGGCTAATATCGCTTTGATCATACCCGCGCCAATAATTGCCGGTATTACCGGAGTAAATGTCGTCGAGATTACGCTTATGAATCTGGAAATCCAGCTCTGTTTCTGCTTTGGTCCGTTATTTTTGCCGGAATCTGATTTGGACTCCGCACTTTGGGTTGCTGAACCCATCTGCTGAGTGATAACTCGGTAGACCTGCTGCACCTCATTGCCCACGACAACCTGGTATTGTCCACCATTGTTCACAACGGTAATGACACCTGGAAGAGCTTTGAGTTTTTCTGTCTCCGCTTTGGAGATATCGTGCAGTTCGAACCGAAGTCGGGTTGCGCAGTGCGTAAGCCGAGCGATATTATCCTTCTTTCCAACCAATTCCGTAATCTCTTGTCCCAACTTGCGATAATCCATACCTTTGCCTCATTTCTGAAATTGGATATAAAAAAGACCAAAACGATATGCCTCCCCCTTCTCACATAAGGAAAATGCAAAATCATTTTGGTCATGCCTGCTTTACCAGTAACAGCCAAACACTGCTAATATTCAATTCATTATTGATGTAAACGTTTACTGGATCATAATATCACACAACAATTTAGTTAGCAATCACTTTATTCGACATTTTTCTTTATACCTAAACACTTATGTTTTACTTTTATCGTGTCAGTTGTCCCGCAACAATGTGAACATTTTCATGTATTTCGGTGCTTAATGATGTTCATGTCCCTCGACATTACTGCAACAAAAAAAACATTCTTTCTTATAACTGCGTGAAAAATATAAAAATCACCCGTTCGGGCTATTGCATAAGACAGCTTATACTTAAAAGAGACGATCCATCGAAAGTTTAGATTCTGAACTTGAGTTGTCATCGATGATGCCCAGCTTTATTCCGATGTGCCAGTACATCAGATTAACTAATCTTTAAGCAGCATTCCTGCAAATAGGAAGAGAAAATTTTTTTGTTCATCAGCATGTGCTTGTTATCCCCATCCAACTTGCTGAGCAAAATCCCTCCCTCCAACAAGGAAAATGCAAATGATGCTAGCGCATCCACATCAAGATTCTCCTTTAACTCTCCAGCTTGAATGCCGTCACGAATAATACTTTTCATCATATCCAAGAAGTTATGCATCCCTTGCCTTGCCTGACCACAAAGCTCCAAATGAGTATCGTCACTTTCTACAGCTGTATTCTGCATGGGACATCCGCCGATAAATGGGGGATCGTTGACGACATTCTCATAGACACGAAAAAAAGCAACCAACTTTCCAGACGCAGACTGCTCTTGATCGACCGCTTCAGAAAATTTACTGGCGACCATACTGGCAGCATAATTGTAGGCTTCAAGCGCTATCTCGTCTTTACTAGCAAAATGTCGATAAATGCCCCCCTTTTTAATTCCTGTGTCGGCAATAATATCGTTTAGCGATGTACCGGCATATCCTCTCTGGTTAAAAATTTCAGCCGATTTCATAATGATGTGTTTTCGTGTTCTGTCCCCTTTTTTCATGATCTCCTCCATATGAACCGTATATTTGATTTAAACGAATTATCCAATTCGTCCTTGCAATTCACTAATATCATGCTAATATAAAGATACCTAACGGTCTCTTTTCACATTATACAATAAGCTATTCTAGAATGAAATAGCGCTGGGTCATTTTTATTTCATTGTAGGCATTGGCTTGTTGGAATAAATAAAACTTATAGGGGGATTTTCAGTGACTGTAAAAGTAGGTATAAACGGTTTTGGACGAATTGGACGACTCGCTTTTCGCCGAATTCAAGATGTGGAAGGCGTCGAGGTAGTAGCGATTAACGACCTTACGAACGCTAAAATGTTAGCTCATCTGCTCAAATATGATACGACGCAAGGCACTTTTCACGGTGACATTGAAGTCCATGACGGAACCTTCAAAGTAAACGGCAAAGAGGTTAAGGTTTTGGCTAAGCGGAATCCTGAAGAGCTTCCTTGGGGAGAACTTGGCGTTGATATTGTTCTCGAATGCACAGGCTTCTTCACTACAAAAGAAAAGGCCGAGCTTCACCTGAAAGGCGGAGCGAAGAAAGTCGTCATTTCCGCCCCTGCTACAGGAGACATGAAAACGATTGTATACAACGTGAACCATGACACACTGGACGGAACGGAAACCGTCATTTCCGGCGCCTCCTGCACAACCAACTGCCTGGCCCCTATGGCTAAAGCTCTACACGACAAGTTTGGTATTCAATCCGGGCTGATGACGACCGTTCACGCTTACACGGGTAACCAAAACACGCTTGACGCTCCGGATCCAAAAGGAGATTTCCGAGCTGCGCGCGCCTCAGCGGAGAACATCGTTCCCTACTCCACCGGTGCCGCAAAAGCCATTGGTCTGGTTCTTCCGGAACTGAAGGGTAAACTGGATGGGGCATCTCAACGTGTACCTGTACCAACAGGTTCTGTGACTGAACTCGTTGCCGTTTTGAATACCAAGGTAACGGTTGAGCAAGTTAACGCTGCTATGAAAGAAGCTTCCGATCCAGAAACTTTCGGCTACACGGAAGACGAAATTGTATCTTCCGATATCAAAGGCATCACATTCGGTTCGCTCTTCGACGCCACACAGACGAAAGTTCTGACTGTCGATGACCATCAATTGGTGAAAACCGCAGCTTGGTACGATAACGAAATGTCTTATACAGCCCAATTGGTTCGTACTCTGGAGCACTTCGCTAAGATCGCTAGATAAATAATCGTAAGATGGAGAGAAGTAAAATTCTATAAAGGATGCGCTCCACAGTACGATGATCGATTGTTCGGTATTAGTCTGGTTTTGACCGGATGCGCGTCGGTTGAGCTATACCTTCAATCCGTGGCGGCACCAGGCGGACTATCCTGAATTCCGAACCGAAAGGATGATCACTTTGAAAATTCTCGTCACGGGAGGCACCGGCCTGCTCGGCGGCCGCCTGATTCCGAAGCTCGCGGAGGATGGTCACCAGATTTTCGCCCTCACACGCTCTGTATCATCTCACGCCAAACTCAAGGCCATGGGTGCGACGCCGGTAGATGCTGATCTCGAAAGCAGCACGCCATTCGTGTTACCGGCCATCGATGCTGTTGTGCACGCGGCCGCCCTTTTCCGCTTTTCAGGGCCCCGCGAACCATTCTTCCGTACCAACGTTGATGGCACTGCAGCATTGCTGAAGGCAGCCGAGTCCGCCTGTGCGAAGACATTCGTCTACATCAGCGCGGCGGGAATCCATATGGATAACGGCGGCACGCTCATCCGCGACGCTGATGAAAGCGCGCAGACTTTCCCGAACCACTTCTCCGCCTACCTGGCGAGCAAGGCACGGGCAGATACATTGGTTCTGGCAGCCAACAAACCCGGCTTTCGCACGATCTCGCTTCGCCCACCGGCTATCTGGGGGCCTGGTGATCCGTTTAGCCGAGCGCTTCCCGAAGCAGTCAGATCTGGACAGTTCGCGTTCATCGACCGTGGCGATTACCCTTTTTCAACCTGCCATGTGGACAATGTGGTTGAAGCCATACAATGCGCTCTTGAACGCGGAGAAGGCGGTCATGCCTTCTTCATCAAGGACCAGGAAAGGCAGACTTTCCGTGAGTTCGTCGCCTCCCTTGCGAACTTGCAGGGCTTGTCCATCGATAAGATGCGTTCGCTGTCCTACTGGCTCGTCTCTGCGATTGGCCGGCTGTTCGACACGATCTGGGACATCACGCAGAAAGACGGCGATCCGCCGATCTCACGCTCGATGATACGCATGATTGGGCGTGAGTTCACCGTCAACGATGCCGCTGCACGTCGAGAGTTAGGCTATGTCGGAAGAACTTTGCGCGACGCCGGCTTGCAAAGCTATGAGGAACCATCTGCTCGACGATAGGGCTTTGGAGGGAAAACGACGGCAATCGGTGGTTAGTATTTCCTGGGCTGGCTCTTTTGGCAATTTGGTAAGCATGTGCACTACAGGATTAGCGTAATAAAAAATGGAGCAGTCGCCACCGGCGATACTGCTCCTTTATTTGTTGAACTAAAGTGCTCCGTTAGTTCAGTGATTACTTCTTTAAGTATGGGATAATTGCTGCTTTAGACAGTTTTGGACCCTATCCCATACTGAAAGTACTTAGGGGTGCAATGGACATGCAATTCAATTCCCACACTAGCAGCAATTTGCTCAATCTCTTTATCGCCAAAGAAATTCTTCACTATAGTAGCATGATCACCATTATTAAGCTTCCGAACCATCGTTTGCCCAGATGTCCCCACTACATGAGACTCACGGGTTCCTGCTACTTCTCGATCATCGATAAAGAACATTTTCCCTCCGGGCTTCAAACAGCGTGATACCATGGTGAAGAAGCTCGCCAGTCTCTCTCTGGGTAAATGAGATATCCAAAAAGTAAAAGCAACTGAATCGTATAACTGATCCGGAGACCAACTGAAAAGATCTGCAATGATCGTTCTTACATTGGGTTCAGATACTACCGGATTATGCGAAAGCATTTCTTCGGAACCGTCTACAAGGGTCAATATAAGGGCTTCTTTTAAGAACAGACTACTCCAAGTGCCAGTCCCCGCCGCAAGTTCAAGAAAGTCACCATGAAAATGTTCAGCTTTAAAAGCATTCTTAATCGTACTGATCTCATCGAACCAGATTTGGTTGGCTTCGTCTCCTTGATTAAATGTGCCTCGACGGTACCACCAGTCATTGTACTCTGGAGCACGTTCTTTATAATATTTCAACTGATCCTGAAGCTGCTGATCTGTCACACTTTCGTACGAAGCACCGTTGGTTTCCTTGCTGTTCACGCAAACATCATTCCCTTCTCCCATCAGGGCTTAAGTCAATGATTTTCCCATTAACAAAAGTCCTAATAAAGTTAAATTTTCACATACTTTCGTTGAATATTTTCTCGCCAGAATTCAGCTTCCTATATAGTAAAACCGTTCAATTGGAAGCAAGCACTTCTGGTTCGCGTTTGAGCCTTTCACAAGGTTACGAAAACGAACTTTCCAGAACACTTTCTTGCTTCAATTCCCTGCATTAATACTCTGTGTAGTATTGTTAATATTCCGATCACTATCTGTCTACACAAAGTCCACCTCTTTATTTCACAACCCACCGTTTCCTCTGTTACACCCTTGCTCTCATCGGGAAGCTTAGTTCCTCATACTCAAGATGTCCTTAGACCGCTCCAAAATTCAAAATTAAAAATCTTACTATTAGCCTTCTTCATCATCAAAACATGCTCTTGATGTATTAAGACTGCTGTTGCCATTTGTCTAACTTCCATAAATCTGCTCTCCGTAAGGTATTCAGGTTTTCAATAAGTTATCCTTTTCAAAATCAAATGGGAATAAATCCCCCTATAATCTGCCTGTTTTTTTGCAAAAGCAGTCGATCATAATGACCGACTGCTTCCATGATTTTATTGAGCTCTCGTCCCGTTAGCTTAGCAGGACCGAGAGCCGAATGACCCGAAGCGTAAATATGATGTTAGCTGATGGATATGCCTTCTTTGAACTACTTACTTACACTTTTCCCCTTAATCAACTTCTTAAAAGCAGTGTATTCTTCATTAGATCTTATAAAATTTAATATCTCATTGGCACACTCACTCGATCTCATTATTTCAGTATTAAATTCAAGATCATATTCATTAAAGCTATACACATTATCGTATTGTGAACTTGCTAAACCAATCTCCCTATCTCCTCTAAGTTGTTCTCTTCTAGCAAGTTCTTCCTTTGAACATTTAACTTCTACGAACATGACAGAGTGATTTGATAATAATTCAATACAAGTATTGAACCATTTGTCATTACCTATAACAGAATCTACAACTACGTTGTTTCCCATCGCAGAAAATAGTTTTATTGTCGAGTAGTATAATGAAATCAACGGATCTGCAAGAATTTGATTTACTAATTGTCCATACTCGGATATGTGTTGTTAATAAAATCTTTATAACTATGAAATAGCCCATTAATAAAATTATCAAATGATAAATGTTGAAATGGGATATCACTTTGAGTTAATAATTCATTAGATATGCTTGTCTTTCCAGAACTTGAAGCACCATTAAGAAGAACTATAATCCCTGGCTTCAATAGAATCCGCCTTTCATCATTTTATTTTTGCGTACCTTTCAGCTAACACTAAACTTAACGAAAATTATCCATTTTAAAGTACTCGTGAAGTTATTGAACAATCCTGCCCGTGTCCCTCGACATTGCCATTACAAAAACACCTCCAAGATGATCTCCCTATCTTACGATAAGGTTTCATTCGAAGGTGTTTTGATTTGTCTCACGTTATGGGGGCAGTCCAACCACTACGTTGGTCTGTCACTGCTATTCTTCATAAGATACATATTCCTAATGAGTATAACTGCAATTAAGTAAGTACGGTCATCGCCTCTCTTGTAAATGGAAGCAGATCATCGGTACGTCCTTCTTGAATTTTCTTAGCCCATTCAGGGTCGACCAGAAGAGCACGTCCTACCGCAACCAGATCAAACTCATCATTCTGAAGTCGTTGTACCAATCCATCAATACCGACGTTACTTGCGCCTTTACCTTCTGTGAACAGACTTGTAAAGTCACCATCAAGACCAATCGATCCAACGGTGATTGTCGGTTTGCCAGTCAGTTTTTTGGTCCATCCAGCAAAATTCAGATCAGCCCCTTCGAATTCCGGCTCCCAGAAACGGCGTGTGGAACAGTGGAAGATATCGACTCCAGCTTGAACCAACGGTGCGAGAAGCTGCTCCAGTAATTCCGGTGTTTCAGCCAATTTAGCCTGATAATCATCTGTCTTCCACTGAGATAAACGCAGTACAATCGGAAATTCCGGTCCCACTACTTCACGGCAAGCCTCAATCACTTCAACTGCAAAACGTGTGCGAGCCATCATATCTCCACCGTAACGATCCGTACGAGAGTTGGTTTTCTCATACAGGAATTGGTCGATCAGGTAGCCGTGTGCTCCATGGATTTCAACACCATCGAACCCAACGCGTTTCGCTTCTGAGGCTGCTTTTGCGAATTCCTGAACGATTGTAGCAATCTCAGCTTCCGAATAATCATTAACATGACCCTTGGCTCCCATATGCCAGATCTGTGGAATAATTCGACCGCCAGCTTCATGTACTTCAGATACAACATGTGCCCACCCATTCATTGCAGCTTCCCCATAAAAGTGCGGCACATTGGCTTGATTGGATGCATCCGGGTGATTAATTATCGTCCCTTCCGTCACAATAAGCCCCACTGCGTTCTCTGCTCTGCGGCGGTAATAGCCAGCAACATTCGAACCCGGGATACCGTCCGGAGAAAACTGACGCGTCATCGGCGCCATCACGATCCGATTGGATAACTTCAAGTGACCTAACTCTACGGGTTGGAACAATGCTTCTACGGATTGAGAATAATTCATAATAACCTCCACATATTTAGTTTTATATAGTTGACCTAGGAGATGTTAAACAGCAACCAGCCTGGTTAACAGCTAGACGTTACTTCCAAATGAATCAATACACGATTTTTATCGAAAAGCCCCACCTCCTTCAAGGTTTCGTGGTGTATTAATCCGCCTTAATTATTTTTGACTTCGTAGTCAAGAATTTCACAAAAAAAAGATCAAGACATGATCATGCCAAATGAAGTACGCAGAACCATCTCGATCTGTTCACGGGATGAACCTGATTTCTCCATAACTCTCACACCCAGGATGGTGTTATTTAGATAAGATGCAAGCTCTATACTCGTATACCGGTTGGAAATTAAATGTTGTTTCTGGCCACTACTTATGATCTTCTCTAATACCAGTTGAACCTCTTCTACCATGAGCTCAGCTTCGCGTGTGACCTGCTCGTCATCTGTTCCGAATTCGAGTGATGCATTCACAATTAGACACCCTTGGCAGCCAGTTTCATCGTCTAAAAGGGAATATCGTAAGGCATCCAGTTTATCACCGGGAGACGAATCCAGGGCTTCAATCTCCTTCAGTTTCGCTATAACCTGTTCACGGTAAAGTGCCAGCGCCTTCAGGAACAACGATCGCTTGTCTTTAAAAACACAGTACAAACTTTGCTTTTTGACTCCTGTGGTACGCGTAAGGTCCTCATAAGAAGTTGCTTTGAAGCCTTGATTCCAGAACACTTCCATAGACTGGTGTAATACACGATCGACATCAAATTCTCTTGGTCTGCTCATGGAATTAATATATCAGTTATTGACCATGCAGTCAATAACTAATCATCTTCCATCCTAATCTCTACGGAAATTTCCTGCAGGTCCCTTGAATGCAGTCTAACTCTTCCGGTAAGCAACCTTGTGAAAAGCATTGATATAACGGAATAGTGCTTCACCATCATCAGGCACATGCGTGCTTTTATCCAGCGGAAACATCATTGCCTGATACGGCTCTGGCACCATTCTATATTGATGGACATAGGAGGTCAGGATGAACCCGTTGCGTTGCCAGAACTGAATGCGTTCCTGATGAGCCTCCGTTGTCCCGGACTCCGCCTCGATAATCATACCTTTGATCTCGTGTTCCCTTAACGCCCAGGCTCTGAGCTGCTCTAGCATCCAGGTCCCTATGCCCAACCCGCGCAGCTTCTGATCAACCGCGAGGTAATCGATGATCAGGATGCGGTCCGCAGCCTGCCCCTCCAGTCCAGTAACAGCCATCGCAACCACTTCTCCATGATGCACGCCCGTGTGTAAATAACCAATCCCCCGGTCAAGCATACTGCGCAGAATCGCTTTTGTCTTAGCACCGCTTTGAAAAGCCTCGTGATAGATTCGCTCCATCCGCGCCCACAATGCTTCATCCCACTCCTCTATAGTAGTAAACTCTAATTCCAGCATCTCATTCGCCTCCAGATTTCTATCATAACAATTTCCGCCTCTGCTAATAACACTGTTAAACGTTTGTAGAAGGTACTCTACTGTCTAGTACTTTTATAAATGAATCAAAGAAAAAGCAGAGTACACCACTTGTACGCTGCTTTTTACTCGCTTTTTCAGCTTACACCGAATTCAAGACATGTAAGAGATACTCCTTCCGATTTAATGGATTATGATCGTATCTTGTACATGATGGCACTTCACCATCGAAGGACTGATAGCCATAAAATTCGGATAGCAATACACCTTCACCTTGGGTCCAACCCGGAAGTTGGTTCTTGAATGACTGAATATTCTTAATCGGGATCATGCCATATATCATAAATACCTGGTCATTCTGAATCGGATCCTGATAGGTTGAAGAGGCTTGAGTTAGTTTAAATAAAATCCTACTTAGATAATTAGCAGGAACCTCTAATTCGAACCGATGAATGGGTTCATAAATTTGAGTAGTTGCTTCAGCTAGTGCTCTCATTAGCACAAGAGGCGTTAATTTTCGAAAATCACTAGCTGTACTAACTGCACTTGCATAGGCGGTATCCGTAAGTGTCACGATTAGATCGCGAACTTCCCAACCATATAGTCCTTGCTTAAGCGTCTCATAGACGGTTTCTTCAATTGCCTTATGAAACGATAAAGGTAGGGAGCCAAGCTCTACTTCTAGATGATATTCAATACCGGTTGAACGAGGATTCGGATCAATACGAAAGCCTATAGTACTATAAAATGGGTTTCCCTTGTCTCCCATTCTCTCAACTGCCTCCCCTGTAAAGATAGGCTTTTCAATATAAATAGGCTGTGTCACAAGAAATTCGATATCGATTTGAGCGTCTTTTTTCAGTTGATCCCGAATCACTTCTTTTTGAATTTCACCATAAAGATGAATAGATAGCTCCCTTTGAAGAGAATTCTGCTTGATATGAATAAATGGATCCTGTTCGGCTAATTTTTTCAATGCTCTGAATAAATGAATGGTCTCGTTTTCGTCAGAGGCTTTGATCGTTGTTACTAAACTAGGCGGCGAGAACAGAGTTTCAGTCGTTGCATTGGAAGGAACACCGATATCATCGCCAACCTGGCAGTCTGTTAACCCCATAATTTTCACGATATCTCCACATGCAGCAATTGTTCCATCTGTTGTTTTTCCAGAAAAGAAGTGTTTCAACCCCGTGACCTTGTTGGTAAATTTGATAATTTCTCCTGTTTGATTCATCCGATAATAGGAAAGACTCTCACGTATCTTGATTTCACCAGAGAAAACTCGTACGTAAGCGATCTTTTCGTCGTTTTTTCCACGTTCAATTTTAAAAATTCTCCCTCTTGTAAAAGAAGTATTTTCATAATGAACGGAAGAATGGCAATTCTGTATGGCTGTAATCAAATGGGGAATGCCCTCACCAGTAATTGCCGAACCAAATAGCACCGGATAAAGCTGTGCTTGTTTGAACTGTTCTAGAAACTCCAATTCAAAGTCAACGGGGGCTAAGTCTTTAGCGCTGTAAAGATATCGTTCGAGAAAGCGTTCATTATTATCAGCTAAACGATTTGTTAGGCCCTCCATAAATTTCTGATTGTTTTCCGTGAACAATTCCATATGCGCGGCAGATGTACCGATATTATTAACAAAGCCCATTGCTAAAGCATGGGGTGTCAATTTATCATGGATCTCAGTTAGTAACGATTCGTACCTTGCACCCATACGATCTATTTTATTGATAAAAAAGATTGTAGGGATTTTCAATTTAGCAAGTGTCTTCATCAAAACTCGTGTCTGAGTTTGAATACCTTCGACAGATGAAATGACAAGGATGACTCCATCTAATACTCGTAAAGCCCTCTCAACTTCAGAGATGAACTCGGGGTGACCTGGTGTATCAATCAAATTCACTTTCACATTATTAACCGTAAAGGAAACGACAGCAGATTGAATGGTAATTCCTCGTTGTCGTTCCATTTCCATAGAATCTGTTTGCGTATTTCCTTTATCAACACTGCCGATTTCAGATATGATACCCGTTTCAAAAAGTAATCTTTCAGTTAAACTCGTCTTTCCTGCGTCTACATGCGCAAGAATCCCTATATTTATATTTTTCAAACGTTATCATCCTTTTTATTTTCATATTATTCTCCTTTTGTATAGTCATAGTATTTTTTCGCATACTATTCACGCTCCTTATATGTAATACTCTTATTATACTTTTTATGAATTTTATTACAAACCTTCAACATCAGATTCGTTATCCATCTAGATAAACTCAAAATGAAAAAGACCGTAAAGAAACTAATTCTTCACGGCCCTTTATAAGGTAGGTCAATGATTTAAATAATAGTTATATAGTTGCTCGAAGGTTGTAAAGCGTTTGACTTCTCTGCCCACCTTATCATACTCGTCTAGATATTCATCCATCACTTCAAGGAACTTCTCTTTCATTACTGGTAAATCACTTGCATCAAAGTACTGCATAAGATCAAATTTCTTGATCCCCTTCTCCACAGCCATTTCATCAAGATACCCTTGTGCTCCAAAGGCCGAAAGAAAGACGTAGGAAACATCATTCGTTGTAACACTGTTCAAGATTTTATTGTAGTAGTTGCACCACAATTCTTCGTATGTTCCCCTCAGATTATCAAAGTTAGGAGCAGGTTTAACAATGAAGTTATCGCACATCGTACTATGTAACCTTGTAACGCTATTCAACATATAAAATGATGCTATTCGGATATCTTCAATGGTATGAGCTTCGATGACTGACATGTATAAGGATTCGAGATCATCAGGAACATAGCGAAACGAGCATATCTCTTCCAAATATCGCTTGATTCCTCGTTTGATACACGTGTTATTTATACTGACCAAGGCATTGACTAGATTGTAAAGAACGTCGGCAGATGCATGTCGCACTGAACCGATATCTTCACTCAGCATCGTATCGCTGTATGCTTGCTTAGCCAGATCAATCCATTTTTTTGCTCGATTAAGACACGCTTCTCCTATCGGGCTTGCAAGTGCATCAAGAGCTTTTTGCCTGAAGTCATTCAATTTCTCCAAATCCTCAGGCTTTGCATAGTAGAGTATTTTGAGCTCGGTTAGGCTTGATACGTTGGGACTCTCTAGTGTGGATTGCTCTTGTATTCTTGAATCCCATGGCGTGCAATAGATGTCATATCCAACGTCATCCAAGATGAAGCAATCGGATATTTCCCATCCCCTTTCTGTATTGTTGATAATAATCAAATCAAGATCGCTCTTCTCGTGAAAGTCCCCGGTGCTAAATGAACCCGTAAGCCCAATAATGGCGATATCGTCTAGAAAATCTTTTTTTGCGCGTTCGATAACCATGTTAATTAGCAGTTCATTTTTGTCCAGCAGCTTCTTCTTCATGATTTCGTTCATTCGTTACACCCCTTCGTATAAGCAGGCCGTTCTTCATCCCAACAACCTTAACTTGAGTCTATCGATGTAGAGGTGCGGTTTCTATGTATAAGTTGATTTAATCCAACTTTGCACAAAACCCGCTAAACCGTCGATACGACCATTTAGCGGGTTTCATTAGTTCTTACTATAAACAATTTTCTTTATGCTTTCGTAGGACAAGAAATACTGAGCCGCCAACTCCTCTATGCTGACTCCATTGCGAAACAAGGATTTGATCTCAGCGTTTCGAGCAGAGACCCTACTTTTGCTTTGTGTTTTCTCGCCCCATTTTAGGTGTGCCTCTTTGGGTTTGGGGATATAAATCAATTCGCCTTGAACGTATTCTTGAATGATACGTAGCAGTTCTTCGGGAAAAACAAACTCGGCATTTGAATATTTCATGAGCCTCACTCCTTATTTAATAAATCAATAAGGTGCAAAGCCAGTTAGTAGAATATTACGATTTGTCGTTGGCAATGTGATTGTCCCTAAGCTCTATGCAAAGCATTGCCATATCCTTTACTGGCTTTGCATAGAGCCATGCATATAAGAACCCTACCCCGATTGTTTTCAATAGCCTCACCTCCATAGAAAATAGTTAGATTAACCAAGAAATCGCTAATGCGAATATTAAGTATCTCCGTCTCTATCCAATTCCCCAGGTACCGATAAGTTTTGATTTAAACTTTTGAATCTTATAAACAACTTATTGGTTGTCGAATAAGACCTCTGCGGTTAGTTGGATGTGTGCTCTAAAGATCTGTGTAGCACGTTCACCATCGCGGCTAAGAACTGCATCTGCTAATGCCTTATGTTCAGCGAGCCCATCGCGGACTTGCTGTTGCGGGGGGGAACAATGTCGATAAAATTCGCTCAAATCCCAAAGGTTACTGCAGATATCCAAGAGAACTGGATTCGGACATGCGGCAATAAGCTCGTAATGAAATTGACGATGAATCTCGGACCATTCTTCGCGGACAACAAGCTTTTCATTCACTTCCTTGTACTCAGCCGTTTGCGATAGCTTGTGATGCACGGCAATTACATTGGATTCCCATGTGAGATCACCATGGGCGATGGATAGGCGTAAAGCTTCGGATTCATTGATTAACCTCGCTTGTATGATGTTGTTCAGTTCTTCTTCCGACGCCGTCTTTACTGAAAATCCGTGGTTAGGATTTTGCTGTACCAGACCCTGAGTCGCCAATCGCGTCAACGCTTCGCGAACAACAGCAACTGAGACTTCGAAACCTTTAGCTAATTCCGCAACTTTTAATGGAGAACCCGGTTCATATTGTCCAGTCAAAATATCGGATTGTAGTTTCTTCCTGACATTCTCGCTTAAGGTGGACGAACCGTTCCTTTTGGCCATGAAGCAGCACCTTCCTTCATACACATTATAATTCTACGTAATTGTATGTAGATAGTTTACACCGTTATCAATAAAAAACAAACATTAAATTCGATAGTGAATTATAAAAACGATTATTATTTACAGAATCGATTATTTAATGTATTATCGAAAATGAAAATAAAAGGAGGTAATTTACAATGAACAACAATCCATTTTCCAAATTGCCAGAAGTAGCAATCTTTCAATTGGAGAGTAATGACATTATGGAGGGACATCCTCTACCGACCCAGCATTATTCGGAGATGTCAACACTTGAGGGAAGTAAAGATCTCTCGCCCCATTTGAAGTGGTCGGGTGCACCCGACGGGACAAAGAGTTTTGTCGTAACTGCATATGATCCGGACGCCCCAACTGGATCGGGGTTGTGGCACTGGGCCGTTATCAACATCCCTGCCAGCGTAACCGAGCTACCTACAGGCGCAGGTGACGAGTATTCCAGCGGTTTGCCGCAAGGCTCCTTGCAACTACCGAATGATTTGAGACTTGAACGCTTTATCGGTGCAGCGCCTCCAGCGGGACACGGTCCGCATCGATATTATTTTGTCGTTCATGCGCTGGACGTCGAAAATATTAGTGTCGCCCCTAATTCCACGCCAGCTCTCCTTGGATTCACCATGCTGAGTCATACGCTGGGGAGAGCAGTTCTCATGGCAACAGGGGAAATCAAGTAAACCAAGATGTTGAAGCATAGGAAAGAATGATATGAAAAATTCCGAGTATCTTATGCGTGTTTACGATTTTTTTTGCACACAACAGGGTTTGAAAAATAAGTACTCCATGCAATGCGGAGTCAAGTACGGAGGAAGTGGTGAAGCTGAACGATCACCCACATCATCATGTATGCCCCAATTGCCAGCAGCCAATTATAATTTTGAAGCATACCGTCATTTGCGGCTGTGGGAGCAAGATTAAAAACAAAGTGAAATTTAAAATATATCCAGAAAAACTGAAAAGTCCTCATCATTGAGGACTTTTCAGTAAATTAGCGTTGACCATCTCTGCCAGCGAAGTATTTAAAACATTACATTGTCGGTTTATTCAGATGAAACTTTTATCATCAAATGAATACAGGTTCGTTATTTCATCAATATAGTTTTATCCTATAGAAATGAGGCATTCCAATGCAAACCAATCATAGCGTTCAAAAAAATAAAGGAGAATTATTACTTGGTTTACTTGTCTTTACACTCATCATATCCGTCATGAATGCAACCATGTTTAATATTGTACTCCCTAATATCAGTAAACAATTTCAAATTTCTTCATCACAAGCGAGTTGGATCATCACAGGCTATATGATTGTGTACGCAATTGGCTCGGTAACTTACGGTAAATTGACAGACAGATACAGCTTGAAGAATTTATTGACGTTTGGCCTACTACTTTTTGCAAGTGGGTCTGTCATCGGCTTAGTGGCTAGTGAATATTGGATGGTCATTGTGGGGCGAATTGTACAGGCAGCTGGTGCATCAGTCATTCCGGCGATTTCTATGATTGTACCCGTTCGTTACTTTACATCTGAAAGGCGCGGTCGTGCATTAGGTACCGTTGCAATCGGATTTTCATTGGGTTTGGCCATTGGTCCGATCATTGCCGGCGTGGTAAGCAGTACATGGAACTGGAGGGTACTATTTGTAATCTCGCTTTTATCATTACTTACTTTGCCGATGTATCGGAAATATTTAGATGATGAAAAGGGAGTTTCCAGAAAAATGGATTATATTGGCGGAATACTTCTGGCCGGTACCATAGCCATTTTGTTACTGGCTTTAACAAACGGAAGTGTTTGGCTTGCCTTAAGCGGGATTATTATTTTCATTTTTTTCGTACTACGTATACGCTATACTCCAAACCCATTCATAAACCCGGCCATATTTCGAAACAAACCGTTTTCATTCGGTCTAATTATTACCTTCGTCATGATCGGGATTGGCTTTGCCTTTCCATTCATTACACCTCAGCTACTTTCTTCTGTACACCACTTGTCACCGGTTTTCATCGGAATAGTTATGTTGCCGTCGTCTTTAATGGCCGCGCTTTTGGGTCGACAAGGCGGTAAATTAGCAGATGATAAGGGAAATCGTTTCCTTGTGTTTACTGCAGCTGCACTTCTTATTATCGGTTTTCTCTCTTTGTCTTCAGTCGTTGGTATGTCGCCAGTATTTATAGCGATCTTTCTTATTTTTGGTGTTCTTGGTCAATCGTTCATGCAAATTGCAATGTCAAACACGGTTTCACGTACACTCTCAAAAGAGAATATCGGCGTAGGGATGGGATTATTCTCGATGGTCACTTTTATTGCTACGGCCACATCAACAGCTGTTATCGGCAAGATACTAGATTTGGGCACATCGACCATTAACTTAAATCCGATACCACAAAACAGTGCAACTTTCGTATATAGCAATATTTTCCTGACACTTCCCATTCTTATCGTTGCCGTAGCTGCATTATATTATGTCCAATTCAGGCGAACAGGTACAATGGCTAAGGACGAAAAGATGAATAGCGAACCAGTTACTTAGTCACGGTAATATGGAAATGCTAGGTCAGATCGGGTTTAATAACTTCAATAATCAAATCTAGACTGCTTAATCAAAAAATCTGCATACCAGTTCATTTAAAGTTAATAAGAGACATTCTTCTTGCTGAGAATCTATAACTCTTAGGTTCTATGCTGTTAATTAGAATCACACTTATTACGGTTTCTCCGTGCTGTCTGTAACGGCAACTTTAAAGGCCATCCTTTATGGGATGGCCCTTCCTTTTCTGGCTTTGTTAAAGTATCGAACCCGTTAACACAAAAAGTCCATATCAATATAGGGAGTGTTATTTAACAAATTTTCATAGTAGAAGCGTCGGGCTTGCTCATCCCATTCGCTCCAATCAGGAGCGTTAAAATCTCTGCTTCTATAGAACGCGGCTAATACTCTAGCTTGCCTTAGATTAATAAATAATGGGATTTTGTTTAACCAACTTTGACTCACAGTATTTTCCTTACAATAGCCGTTTAAAAAGTTGCAATAGTAACGCTTTGCAATCTCCCTCCTTACATCTCCAGACACAACCCACGGAATAGGAATTTCATAAAGTAATGGTGTAGCAATATCAGAAACAAACCAGCTATATTCCGCATCGTCATAGTCAATAATAATAGCTTTGTCCCCATCATTAAGATAATTTCCAGGGCTGATATCCCCATGAATAAGACCGTACGTATCTTTTTCCTTGGGTAGAGCGCTAACTTCAGTAATTAAACGATCAAAGTTATCGTGTAATTCTAACGGACAGTACTTCTTGAATGAGGCTAATAGGGCATTATCATTCCATTCAAAGCGTGAATATTGGGACGAATAATGAAGTGAAAACTTATGTATTTTCCCGACCATTTGACCGATATTCTCATAAAACGTATTGCTCTCCTCGGCTATTACTGCATTTCTGCCGGGTGCTTTCTCAAAAGCTGTCACAACAAAGGACTCGTCAATGATATGAATAAAATCCCCGGATAAAGACTGAATGGGCCTCGCTACTTTCATTCCTCGTTCAGCCAGGAACATGATATAATCTAGTTCCGCTCTTGTTAATAATTCATTTCGATGTGTGACATGGGCAATTCTTAAAATAACTTCTCGATCTCCAATAACCCCGGAATAAACGAAATTTTGAAACCCATTTAATTCGAAAATGGAGTCTTCACGTATTCCAAAACATTGCGCGGACTGTCTCAATATATCTTGTGTGTATAGTCGTTTAATCTTTTTATCCATATTTAACCTCACCCCTTTACTTTTATGGTAACAAAAGGTGCTGATAGAAAATATACTGAATTTGATTCAGAATCAAACTCTACACAAAAAGCCACATCGGAAAGCTCGATGTGACTTACAAGTGAATCTATTTTTTAGAGTAAATGATTTTCTTGATGCTTTCGTAGGAAAGACCGATTTTTGTGCAATTTTTCAGGGGGGTCGGGACATACCATACAAACAACCGCCGTTGTATATAGAAAAGACTTTGCATGGAGCAAATTGTGGATTTCCCCATCAGTTGAAACCCTCGATCCCTCACACGCATAGTTAATCAAGTACGTTTTTCCGTGAGATACGTTCTGACAGGAGGAGCAGTATACATTGAAAATTGATTAAGTATCCCTTCCGGAGTTTGATCTATTAAGACCATATCCCGAACGTTCGGTTGCATGAAACGTTCTCGGTCCATAACATTAAACATGGATACAATGGGATCGAAGTACTGATTAACATTCAATAAACCACAAGGCTTTTGATGCAGGCCAAGCTGGCCCCAAGTAAATATCTCAAAATATTCTTCCAACGTCCCTGGCCCCCCCGGGAGTGAAATAAATCCATCTGCTAATTCAGCCATTTTGGCTTTACGTTCATGCATAGAATCGACCATAATAAGTTCAGTCAAACCTTTATGCGCAATCTCACGAGTCTGTAAAAAATGAGGAAGCACTCCAATTACACGGCCCCCTTTTTCCAACACTGCATCAGCAACTTCTCCCATGAGCCCAGTAATAGCACCTCCGTAAATCAGGGTGATTTCTCGTCTGGCTAGTTCATGACCCAGTTCTATTGCAGCCTCTTTGTATATTGCAGACTTTCCTTCTTTGGAACCACAGAATACAGCGATTGATTTCATAGATACATTTTCTCCATTTCTTTTGTTAACTGCTTCATACTTACTATATATTACAGGTGAAACTATGACATCTTTATGTCATAATTAGATTAAAAATTTTGGGGGATCTCCATGAAAATTGAAAGGATTCTATCGATAGTGTTACTTTTGTTAGAACGTAAAAAAGTGAGTTCCTCTGAATTAGCGAAAATGTTTGAGGTCACTCCTCGTACTATCTTTCGAGATATCGAAACTATTACCAAAGCCGGAATTCCAATCACCTCTGCCCCTGGTGTGAATGGGGGCTTCAGTATTATGGAACGTTACAAATTTGAGAAGAAGATCTTTACTCAAGCGGAGATACTAGTTTTAATACTTGGATTAAACAGTATCCATTCGACTGTTTCTAGCGACGAAGTATTGAATGCCATTGCTAAAGTGAAATCTTTGATCTCGGAAGATGAAAATCGACTGGTAGATAAACTAATAGCAATAGATCCTTCACCTTGGTTCGGAAGTACTCATGTCAAACCACCTGAATTGGGGCAAATTCGAACCGCAATTGAAGAGGACCGCTTAATTACATTTGAATATCTAGATCCTTTTGAAGGTATGACTCCTTTGGAACTCACCATTGAGCCTTGCCGATTAGTATTGAAGAATTCAGTGTGGTATATGCAAGGATTTTGTACAGAAAAAGGGGGGTTCCGAATGTTTAAGGTTTCCCGCATTTCTTCTCTTGTTACTCACCATGATACATTTAGGAAAAGACAAATCGAAGACGAGGTTTTAGATATTACGGAGAAAGAAATCATTCATTTAACTCTGCTTTTTGACCAATCACTTATTCCTTATATGAGCGAGTACTGTGGAGAGAACAACATTCGCTTATATGAAGGTGCTAAGTGGATAGCAAAGTTCCCCTTCATTCCAAATGACCATGGATATACTCATTTACTTAGCTTTGGGGACAAATGCGAATGTATCGAGCCTGAACATGTAAGAAGCGAGTTAACCAAACGAATTGAGGGTATTCACAAAATCTATTCCACTTAAAAAAACGCATCGATTTCTTCCATCGGCACCTTTATTACGCCTTTCAATATCCCCTGCCTCGTGTTAAATCGCTCTGTAAAAAAAGAAAGGCTCGCACAGGCAGGGTATTATTACTTCCCTGCCCAATACGAGCGTCTACGTCAAATTGCACTCAAACGGTTGATCCGGGTGTGTACTTTTAGCAATCGTTTCATTTCATGTAGCGATACTCTAGTAGATCCTTCAAATTTGAGATTTTCTGCAGAAGCTTCTCCCCGACATTGGTTTCCCTCACCAGCTTCCGCTCCAGTTCTTTGTCCACTAATCTTTTTACAGATAACACGTCTATTCCGTTACATAACACATCTTCTTTTGAATTAAATTTCTTATGGGCGACGAGCTGCATGCCAAAGGAATTGTACAACAAGGTGTATCCGGCAATGCCCGTTGTGGATTGATAGGCTTTGGAAAAACCGCCGTCAATCACGATCATTTTTCCGTTTGCTTTAACAGGGTTCTCTCCACGAATTTCTTTGACTGGCGTGTGGCCGTTAATGACATGTCCATGGTCCGGATTCAAATCAAACTCCAGCAAGATTTTTCGACAGGTCTCTTCATTTTCACGTAAATGGTAGTAAGGATTCTTTCTCTCCTTATGTGCTTCTTTATCTTGGATAAAATACCGTTCAAAAGTGGTCATTTCTCTCTTTCCAAAGAGCGAGGAACATTCCCCTGTCCAGATGTACCATACCATATCCGTCGCCAGATCTTCTGTCTCTTCCGGGTGCGCATAGGCGTAACGCAAATAATCTTCAAAAACATCAAGCAATTGACGGCCTGCATATGTCTTGTCTTCAATCTGCATTTCTTCCATATTTCCTTCTTCATCCAAAGGAATACAGCCGTGGATTAACAAATTCCCGTTGTATTTTAAATAAAGGCTTCCCTTTTTCATGAGAAAATTCATATGTCTGGCCAGCTTTTCGGAATGCTGAACGGAGAACAGAAGCTTTTCCATCACCTGGCGTTCTTCCTCCAGCAATTGTTCAGGATTCTGCGGATTTACTGTTGCGAAACAGGTGTTTTCCAGCAGGTACGTTTTACCACAGATATTAATTTCATTTTTCTCGTAATCAATCTGCTCCAGCAAAAGTCTTTCAGACATATTAAAGTATGGACGTCTCTTGATAATCGGGATTTCAAGTTTAAACTGGATCATGGCAATGGCTTGGTGAATTTTGGTGATCTGCAGAATTTCCTGCTCCGATACGTTATGGCCAGCCTGTAGCTTAGGTCTGAAGGGCGAATTGTCTTCATAGTATTTCTCCGCCAAGTTTAGCAGTGGGCGTAGATTGATTCCGTATACATCTTCAATAATGTCCAGATTGTCGTATCTGGCGCAGATCCGGATAATATTCGCAAGGCAGACCAGAGAACCCGCGTAGGCACCAATCCAGAGGACATCATGGTTCCCCCACTGAATGTCTACAGAATGGTAGTTGATTAACGTATCCATAATTTTATCGGGGTCCGGCCCCCGGTCATAGATATCTCCAACCACATGAAGATGGTCAACCACCAGGCGCTGGGTTGTATAAGCAAGGCCGATAATGAGCTTGTCCGCCTGGCCCAAGGATATAATTTGCCGATATATTTCCTCATAATAAGGATCCTTATTGTTGGTCGAATCCGTCTTGTATAGAAGCTCTTCTACAATATATACATACTGCTCCGGCAGAGCTTTACGCAATTTCGAGCGCGTATACTTGGAAGAGGCATAAGAAATAAGCTTAAGCATTTGTTCAATCGTTTGTCTATACCACTGGTTCAAAGCCTGTTTATTGCACAGTTCCCCTATAACCAGCTGTATTTTTTCTTCCGGATAATAAACCAACGCCGCAAAATCATTGATTTCTTGATCCGTCCAAACCTCCCGGAATATTTCTTTGATTTTCTCTTTGACGGTACCCGAACCGTTTCTTAGTACATGCTGAAAAGCCTGGAACTCCCCATGCAAATCACTGACAAAATGCTCGGTTCCCTTCGGGAGATTGGAGATCGCTTCAAGATTGATGATCTCTGTTATAATTTTTTCTTCCGTATCATATTTCTGGGCCAATAAATCTAGAAACTGCTCATCCAAAACAGATGTCCCCCTTCAAGGAAGTTATGTGGCATTAATTTTACAGGAAATTTCAAAGGACAACCCTTTTGAACCATAGCTAAAAAGAAAAACATTGGGTTTTTGCTAACTCGTTACCTGTATGGTTAACAATAAATATAAAATTATTTATATGGTGATTATCAGAATTGCCTTCCCACATCATACTCCAGTTTCTCATATATGAACAAATTTCATTAAAGGGATGTATTTTGGAGTTGCTCATTTAAGTCCACTGACTCACGTGTTATCCCGTTGCTTAAAACTTTTGAAAACAGGATTAGGAAGGAAGCGAGAATATGAACAACCATTCGTTAAAGGGATTAGCTCCTTGGCTTGGGACACGAACTTGCACCGATAACATAAAAAAAGCCGCTAAAATAGCGACTTCAATGGGACTATGTTCTTGTCCCCCGACAGCAGTGCAGTCTCCCTGCCCCCCATCGCGTTGCAGATTCCTTAATAATTTATTTTGCTTTCTCTAGATTTATTGAAACCATCCCATCATTATCTTCATCAATTAAAGCAACTTCAGAATCAGATATCCATTTAAGCTCACCTAGATGTCTAGCATATGCAAATTCATCTGGAAATTCTGAAATTACTTTTTCTAACAGTATTTGTGTCCCGTCTCGGTGCATAATAGAAAGATATATATCCATGCTTTCTACATTGTGTTGACAAATAACCTTAGCACTGTAGTTCTTTTTAGGACTCTTGATCACTTTCTTCCAGACCCACTCATTTACATACCCTAACTCTTCAATTTTCAGGGCAATCTCTTTAAATGGTGTAACATCCCAATTTTTATCCAAAACCAGTTTTTCTATTCCATTCATAAGCAGTTGGAGCGTCGTTCTTTTTTTCTCCGTCTCACTTTTTACGCTGAAGTCATCCAAATTAAATTTGATTTGTACTATACAGACTCCTGAATCATTAATAATCCTCTCATCCGAAATATTTTCAACGCAATCCACAAGAATTTTCCAACAATCTTTCGTTTTTTGTTTTCCGAATAAACGTTCAAACATAGCAGTTATACAGCGCGTCTCCAATCTAAATGAACGCCGTTTCGATATCCAATCTAACTCGTAATCCTTTTTTGTAGCATCGTCATATTCACAATTTTCTTCTTTCATTATTGATTCAACATTTTCATCATCAATTATATAAGGTAAATCTAGATCAAATGCTTTTAGATACAATACGCTCATCTCCCTCTATTTTCCCCATGGAGTTCTTGTTGATGTCTACTCATTGTATTGCCTTTTTTCCATAGTCTCATAGCATTCGCTTTCTCCCAATTGAGGGCTTCCCAGCCTGGTTGGTTTTTACTACTTTTGCTTCGTATTTTATGCTTCCTTCATTTTTATTCCATCTAAAAATCGGTCACACAAAAAAACCGTCGATCTCATTTTTAGATTAACGACCGTTTTTTGGAGCATTTTATGTAATGTTTTTGTCACCCTACAATTTATTTTTCTATTCTTACTCCATCTAGGTCTACATTTTTTTCAATGCATAATGATAATGAAAAAACCTCAGCTGAGTTAACCAAGCTGAGGTAAATAAATTAACTTTATTTAATAACTTCAACCTTTTTATCCCCTGCTGACTTCGCTACATCAAACGTTGTTTGACCTTGAAGAGCGACTATTACGCCAGTAGCCAGCATAGAAACGATTAAAGCTGCGCTGAGGGCTTTGGAAATTTTCTTCTTGACCATAACTACACCTCCTCCGATATCTATTATGTAATAAGGACTTCACTAAATAATTACAATATTTCACTTTTTATGTTGGGTAATCCACCTGGTGATTGTATTATAACGTACTGACAATGATTGTAAAAGGGATTTTTTCCTTGTATTCAAATAAAATAAAGTATTAGACTCGGGCTATTCAACTAAAGTTTCCCGCTAGTTCAATAAAATGAGCAGATAGCATCCTCCGAGCATAGAGAGGAGATCTGAGCTGATTCACTGTAAGCCTTGATTTTATACATAAAAGGAATTAATTCTGTTAGTTCACGGCCACTCACCCTAATTAGAGCGTCTCAACTAATTTCTGAATCTTTGAGTGGGAAATTAAATATACAGGACCCATTATGTCTTTTTTGCCGTCCTTTACACGTATAGCGCTCTCCTGCTCTGCCGCGTAAACATCAATCTCTTCAGACAAGGGTAACAGGTAGCCTTGAACAAACGTGGCGTAGTCGCGTTGAGAATGAGATTCATAGGCAAAATGATCAAAGCCAATACCATCATAAATAGTACTTGTTTCAACTTCATCAGTGTTATTCAAGCTTAACCATTTTGCAGCCATGTTTAACGCACCGGCGCTGGCACCCATTATAACGGCATTGCTGTTCTTAATAACATTCGATAACTCATATTCGGCCAAAAAATCGTTCTGCAAAGCAGGATATCCACCGCACAAAAAAATGACAGAAGCATTTTGAATGAATCGCCGGGCATCTTCCTTCTGCATGCGGTAATCAATGAAATGATATTCATCAAAAATAATATTAGCCTGCTTCAACCATGTCCATTCAGAAACATCATCAAAGTTAATTTGCTCACCTGTATAACCAGACGGATCAGCGCTAATCATAACAAGCGATTTTCTGTCTGTTATATCCTCATGCAACAATTTGACCAGCTTCTCTGGAAAGAAATCATTAAACCAACTGAGATAGTAGTGAGATTTCAAACTTAATTACCTCCATATGTACTATTTACATTCTTCCATTCTTAACGATAAAACATATTATACACGCTAGAAAGACAAACGGTTTTTCAGCCATTTCGTTTACACACCATTGTACACTTTCGCTAAATCTAACACTATATTACCATAACATGGAATTGCATTATGAGAAATATGTTTCCACGTTAACCTGCTGATAGCTTAATGAGACATCATCACTCTAATATAATATTCCCGTTCTCTGATCATTTTGATGCCTTCTTCTTAGTTTTATTGAGCTAACGTTCCCCGTTAGTTCACTCATATCAACTCTGAGATAAACATTGGTGTAGCTCCATCCTCTGTATTAAAACCCAATTTATTATAGAAATCCACTGCATAAGGATAAGAAATTAATACTTTTGTTTTACACCCTTTATATCTATCAAGCATTATATTCATCATTTCCTTACCTATACCTATACTCTGATAACTCGGATTAATAAGCATATAATGAAAATATACCGTTAAAACACCATCTGACAAAGCATTTATTAAACCAACAAGCTTTCCTCCCTCCCAAGCGGTAACAATTGAATGAGACCCTCCGATTGCTTGTAAAAGCTCGTTTGGATACTTGCCAGACTCCCATCCTACCGAAAGAAATAACTCCTGGAGTGCATCCTTAGTGATATCCTCTTTGCTTGAATCGTAATAAATACTCACACCTATAACTTCCTTTCATAAAACTAACTACGGCTCAACATCTGTTTTAAACTCCCATATTTCGATGGTTTTACAACCCGTACGAAGCCATAAAATATTACCGACAAAGCAGTTTCGGATTTATCAAAGTGAATGATCACTTTATTTACCTCAATATACTATTAAAAATATGTAGAGAAAATGGATTAACTGAAGTGGAATTTGGATTTGTTTACATTAAAGAATTCATCAGAATACTTCTTGATGCCTCTTTTATACATAGGCTATATGGTTTTATTCTCATTCTGTAAACGAAAAACATCCCTTGCTGCTTCAATGAAAGATAACATGATTGGTGAAAGCCACTTGTCTTTATGCCACAACATCTGTGTATACACGTGCAAATCCGGAATTTCCCATGGAAGGACAACAAGTTCTCCGCGTTCAATTTCAGCTTCCACGACGATTTCAGGAAGAAAGGCAATACCGATTCCAGAAATCGCACATTTTTTAATGGCTTCAGCACTTTGAAACTCTAAATACGTAATGCTATCAACGCCTTCTTTCTCGAATGACCGGTCAAACATCGTTCGATATGGACAACCCTTCTCATTGGTCAGGAACACTTCTTCATGAAAATCTTCCAATTGCAGCACAGTTCGTTTGGCGAGCGGGTGATCTGGAGCAGCTAACAATCTGAAATGTTCTTCCAGCAGCGGTTCCACGGAAAGTCCACTCGAGCGAATGGGTTCATCCAACATATAAACAATATCCGTGGTTCCCTCAAAAAGCGTTTGCTTGAGCTCTTGATTTGGAACTGAGCGAAAGATCAGACGAACTCCCGGATGTTGCGAACGAAACCGTTGAAAGACAGGCGGAAGCCGATAGGAGCAAATAACCTCATTGGCACTTATCGTTAGGGTGCCACTTAGATTTTCATTGTCATGAACAGCACTACGAGCTTCCTCCAATTTGTCAAGAACGCCTTGGGCGTGTGTTAAAAAGCGTTTACCCGCAGTTGTGAGCGCGAGTTGCTTGCCCAGCCGATCAAAGAGGCGAACACCTAGCTCATCTTCCAATGCTTTAATTTGCATCGTGACGTTGGAAGGAACGTAGCTCAGCACTTCTGCTGCCCGCGTGAAATTTAATGTTGTTGCAACCGTACAAAACGTATTCAGTTGACGCAATTCCATCCGATGCTCCCCCTTCATCTTTCAATTATATTGAATACTATCTTGAATTCTATTCACTTTTATTGATGGTATCATGGCTCTATACTGAGCACAAGAGATCACAGTGACATGTGGTTTTTCATTTTGAAGGGAGCGACCATACGATGGACTATGAAATTTTTAATTTGGGTGATGCAATCTTACAATCAGGAGTGACGTTACCAAACGCTTTTCTTGCTTATAAAACGTACGGAAAATTAAATGGACAGAAAGATAATGTTATCGTCTATCCAACGGCTTTTGGGGATCAGCATGTTCAAAATGAATGGCTAATTGGCAGCGGGATGGCATTGGATCCAGAGAAATATTTTATTATCGTTCCAAATTTGCTGGGCAATGGACTATCTTCATCTCCCAGTAACACACCTCATCCATTCGATGGAGCTCATTATCCACAGGTAACCATCTATGACAACGTTAGATTTCAGCAGCAACTGCTGACCGAGAAATTCGGCATTCAAAAGATTGCTCTCGTCGTAGGGTGGTCCATGGGCGGCATTCAGGCATTTCAATGGGGTGCAAGTTATCCAGAGATGGTCGAACGAATTGCACCTTTCGGGGGAATCGCCAAACCTTGGCCTCACACATATGTAGTTCTGGAAGGTGTAAAAGCTTCCCTGCTATCTGCAGTCCGCTTCGACTCAAGTAAACTAAACCAATTGACTTCTACTGACATGCGCGCCGTTGGCCGGGTCTATGCAGGATGGGGACTATCGCATGCGTTTTATAGAGAGGAGCTTTATCGTGAGATGGGATTTGACACATTGGAGGATTTTGTAGCTGGTGTCTGGGAAGAGAGCTTTATGAATATGGATCCGCACAATGTTCTGTCCATGTTATGGACAGGCCAACATGCAGATATTAGTGCCAACCCTTCCTATAACGGAGACTTTGATAAAGCACTTCAGAGCATAAAAGCTCTTGCCTGTATCATGCCGGGGAGCACGGATCTCTTCTGCACAGCGGACGACAATGAATACGAAGCTGAGCGCATACCCAACGCTACCTTTAACCCAATACAATCGAAATGGGGCCATTTTGCCGGTCGTGGAATCAACAGTGCCGATAATCAATTTATTGATGACAATCTGAAGCAATTGTTGTCACATAGCGCAAAAGAATAGATCGTTACCTGTATTGGATGTCTGTCAGGCATAACAAGATCCCTATTCTTTAGCCGGTATATTTCTCTCATGAATTAACAACCTAATCTAACGTATTTGAGGTCACCAGAACCTACTGGTTCGACCTCTTCTTTTTTTTCTGTGTTTTTACTAGCTTTAACGAATTAAATGAAGTCTGAAGTTCTAGTTTTTATCCACATTGAATGATGTTACGTTTTGTAAACAAAGAGACTGTAACATGTCTTAAATCTTGTAAGTCAACCTTACTTTTTTTATCGTTCGCATACTTGAAGTATGTGACAAAATTCAATTAACCTTCCTATGAATAGGAACAAGCTCTTGTCCTCGGACAATTTTTTCTTCAGTTGTCATTTTAGTGGCCACGTTGTTCATTGCATAGTATTGCCATTCCTCCCTAATAGTTGAGGTTCCATCCGTTGCAATAACCACTTGATATCCATAATCCGCACCATCTCTGGGTTCAAATCAATAATTAATAATGCTGTTTTTTTAGGATTGAAATTCATTTTTATTCTTCCTTTTCTTTTAGGCACATCCTATTCATTCGTGATTACAATTTTGCCATTTGCTGAGTTACTCTCCATTAACAGATGAGCCTCTGCTATTGCTTCTAGTTTGAACACTTTAGCAATGGGCGGAATAAGTGCATGGTCCTTTATATGATTAAATAGATCGACCAGCACCGTTTCTTTAATAACTTCACTTGTAAAAGCCGTAAAGAAAACACCTGTTGGTATATCAATCAATGGTTCGAAGGAATCGAGGGTCCATTCATTGCCTAATATGCCTGACATACATAAGATTCCTCGTTCTGAGACCAATTTCAAAGATTCCTTCAAGGTCACCGTCCCGATCAATTCCAACACTTTGTTCACTCCATTTGGAGCAATTTCAACTACTTTATTCGTAAAATGTTCATCATCAAGTAATGCGAGGTCCGCACCCGCCTGCTGAAGATATGTCAGCTTTCCGCTGTCACGAGTGGTCGATATAACGGTGGCTCCTACACTTTTGGCAAGCTGGAGGGCAGCCAGACCAACGGAACTGGTCCCGCCTCGAATGAGAAGCACTTCTCCTTTAGTTAATTGAAGACTTTCAAATAAAGATGCATATGCCGTGTAATACATTTCTGGAATGGCAGCGAGCGTAGTCCACTCCATTCCACCAGGAATGAGATACACCTGCTCTGAAGGAATCAAAACATACTCGGCATAGCTTCCATCAAATTCTCGCCCCAACCCTCCCATCAGAGAAGCGACATGCTGTCCTTTTTGGAAAGTGCTGTCCGATGCGTCCTCGATCTCCCCCACACACTCAATACCAATGATCCGTGGAAATTGAACGGATGGTGAATGCCCCTGCCTTGTATACATTTCCGAGCGGTTAATGCCCAATGCTCTGATCTTGATTAATACCCAGCCTGGTTTAACTTCGGGAATGGGAGCCTCCCGTACTTTTAGTTCTTCAGGTGCACAGGCACCTTCCAGTACAACTGCTTTCATCAAAATTCATCTCCCCGCTCCGATGTAGATTCGTTTTTCCAACTGAATGAATAATGTATTTGTCGCCAAGGCAAGTCCTGCGGACAGGATGCTTCCCCACAGAATTTTATCGATATTCATGGTGCGTAAACCATCATATAAGATCGTTCCTAACCCGCCAGCATTGATGAATGCAGCAATGGTCGCCATGCCAATCGTAGATACGGAGGCAAGTCGCAGTCCTGTAAAAAGGGTTTGAATCGCCAAGGGTACCCGAATCTGAATCAATATTTGCATACGACTCATGCCCAGCCCGGTAGCTGCCTCAATAATAGGTTGTTCCACATGATTCAAACCTGCGATAAAGTGGCGCAGAAGAATGTATTGATTATATAGAATCAGCACGATGATTGCCGTCGTTGTACCCAGTCCCGTCACAGGAATCATGATGGTGAACAAAGCCAGGCTGGGGATGGAATACAAAATGGAAAAAACATAAATGAAAATGCGTGACACCCAGTCGGAAGTCAGGATTACGATGGTTAGAAGCACGGCGACAATAATTGAGATCACCATGGTTATGACAAGTATCTCCACATGCTCGAACAGTGCGCTTCCCCACTTATCTGGATGTTTGATGGCATAATCGATCATTCTAAGGCCTCCCAGAAACGTTCTTGCTCCCTTGAAGATTGAATAAGCGACGCTACGAATTCATCTGCAGGATGATTAACGATTTCTTTAGGCGTGTCAAACTGGCACACTTTCCCTTGATTCATAATTATGACCCGGGTGCCCAACTTGAACGCTTCATTAATGTCATGTGTGACGAACAGGAAGGTTTTATTCGACCCTCCATGAATTTTCAATAATTCATCCTGTAAATGTAGACGGGTAATCGCGTCCAAAGCACCAAAAGGCTCGTCCAGAAGCATGATCGCAGGATTGGTCGCTAAAGCTCGGGCGAGTCCAATTCGCTGTTGTTGCCCTCCCGATAATTGTGAAGGATAGCGATGTTCATACGTCCGAGGGTCCAGTCCCACCAGATGCAGTAGTTCGGAGACCCTCTCCTCGATTTTCTCTTTATCCCATTTCAACAGACGAGGTACGGTAGCGATATTTTTCGCGATGGTCATATGTGGGAACAACCCAACCTGCTGAATGACGTAACCGATTCTTCTTCTTAGCATCACGGGATCTATGGATACAATGTCTTCTCCAAACAGCTTAATGTTCCCCTGAGAAGGTTCGTACAAACGGTTTACCATTTTCAAAAGCGTCGTTTTTCCAGATCCAGAGGAGCCCAGTATGGTAATAAACTCCCCTTCTTCAATAGACAAATTGACATGATTCACTGCGTATTCATTGGATTTTGAATATGTTTTGCACACATTATGAAATTTGATGGCTGGTGGCCCCATGTTACCACTACGTTTATTGGATGGATTCATAGAAGGCTTTTGCGACGTCTTCATATTCTTCTTGATCGACATCAACTTTGGCATTAAGTGCCGTGATCGTGTCTGTGTCCAGTGCCGAACTGATCTTATTGATGACTTCAGCAATATCTGGATGTGCAGACAGTACTTCATCACGGATGACAGGAGCCAAGTTATAAGGGGGCCATACTTGTTTGTCATCTTCCAATAGGATGTACTGATCTTTATTTACGAGTTGTCCTTCCGTCGTATATGCAGGTGCAACATCTGCCTCATTATTTTTAAGCACTTCATATTTCAAACTATTGTCGTAGACTTTGGAGGACTTCCAGTTTAGTTTGCCATATACTTTCTCCAATGCTGGAATACCGTCCGCACGCTGATCCACTTCTCCTTGAGAGGCAAATCGAAGCTCGGTTGCATGCTTCTGTAAATCAGTAATCGTCTTAATTCCCCATTGTTCCGAGGCTTCTGCACGTATGACGAGCCCTGCTCCATCATTGGCTTTAGAATAGTCGAGCCAGGTCAAATTGAATTGCTTTTTGTATTCTTCCTTCACTTTGGCATATACTTCATCCGGATCAGTCAACAACTCCAGCTTCAGGATGGCTAACAAACCGGTGCCTGTGTATTCCGGATACATATCAATATCTTGATTCACAATGGAAGAATGGATCACAGATCCCGCAATGTTAGGTACACGCTCTACTTGGTAGCCGGCATCCTCCAAGGCCAAGGCGTAAAGTTCTCCCACAATCAGATTTTCAGTGAAATCTTTGGTGCCGATTCGAATCGATGTCTCTTTATTTTCCGAAGGCTGATTTTTTTGCTCACCACAGGCGCTCAACAGGAGCGATAATACGATGATAAGTGAAGTTATGATATAGATTTTTTTCTTTTTGTTTTTCATGTCGTTTTCCTACCTTTGCAAAAATTGATATCGAAATAACATTCGTTCGGATATATCAAGCAAGACTCCGATTAAGATGGCCAATATCGCCACAGATCCCCCGCCAATTAGAAGCAAATCGATTCGATTAAGTCCTAGACCGGTGAAAATGATCTCACCGAATCCACCAGCTCCGATCTTGGCAGCCAAGGTGGCACTGGCGATAATTTCAATGGCAGCTGTTTTGATTCCTGTCAGAATGAGTGGTGCAGCAAGAGGGAACTTGATCTTCCACATCATTTGACGATCAGACATCCCCGCCCCTTTAGCAGATTCAAGAACAGATAGAGGAATATGATTCAAACCGGAAATGGTATTCATCAATATGGGAGGTACCCCCAATAAGATTAAAGCAACCAATGCTGGCTTCATGCCAGTGCCCATCAACGGAATTAATAGGAGTAAAACAGCCAGGCTAGGCACAACCCGCAGAATCTGAATCAGCGATACAATCCACTTTTCCGAGCGTTTGTATGTGATGGTCAGATATCCCAGTGTAATTCCGATCCATGCAGAACAAAGCAATGCCAGTAAACTGACCTCTATATGCTCTCTCCCCAGAGCGAAGAAAGCACTCCAATTGTCTGAGAAATAGGTTGCCAATTGCATTCCCAAGCTTTCTTGCAACATGTTCCCTCCTTTCATTCAAGTTGCTTTTCCCTCGACAGCTTTATAATATAAGCATTATAATCGTTTTGAAAGTAGGCACCTTTTTATTAGATAGGAACCAAAAAGTAACTATTGGAGGATTAGCTTAAATGTTTACCAAAAAAGAGTTGCCTGAATGCCCTGTAGCAACAACTGTCGGTTTGATAGGTAATAAATGGAAATTACTTATCATGAGAGATCTTCTGAAAGGAACCCAACGGTTCGGTGAGCTTCGCAAAAGTATTCCGGAAATTAGCCAAAAGGTATTGACCGAAAATTTGCGTTCCATGGAAGGAGACGGTATCGTCATTCGTACCGTCTATGCGGAGGTACCGCCCAGAGTCGAATACAGCTTGAGCGATTTAGGTAATACGCTGAGACCCATCATTAGTGTGATGGAAACATGGGGAATGGATTATAAAAAGCTCAATGAGGATACTTCGACCGATACAGACGAATAGGATTACGGATAGTAGAAAAATGAGCGAATCCATGTTCAGGATGCGCTCGTTTTTTGGTGAGTCCTTTTGTGAAATTGTAAAAGTGTTCATGCTTCCTAACTAAAGGTATAAAAAGCAGGTTTTATAAGCACCTCCGCTGAGGAAAAAAGATTAGATAGATATCTAATCGGTAATGGGAACATGTTCTTACCCATTCCGGCAATCGTTATAATTCATTTCTCCAATTATCCGGGTTAGTTTTTAGCCTTTACTTGGTTCTATGTAAAAATCCGCCAAGGAAATGTAGCGGAAATTTTTTAAAGCTTACTATATTAAACTAAGAATGCTTTAGAAATGATGACTAACAGGATGAAGAGTACCAATATTGCACCTGTGCTACTATAACCTCCACCAAACCCTCCGATACTTCCATTGCCATACTCATATCCAACTTCACTCATATTTCTTCCCCCTCATTTTCGATATATATTAAGCTATTCAGAAATGTTTAATTTGACACGGCTAAAATGAAAGGTTTCTACAAGAGAGTTTAGTTCAATCTCTGTGTTGTTATCTTATTCACGAGATATGTTAGAACAAGAGTATCACCCTTTTTCAATTCGACAAACAAAAACACCGCCAAAGCGAGGTTTTGGAATACCAATGAAGAAAAAAAGGTGTTACTTTAAGATATGCTAATAAAAATAAGATGTGAATAATAATTGTCAATATTTTCCTTCAATTACATCTTCTTATCTTACAAACTCAAGAAAAGTTCCATCAGAGTTTCTATAACCTTTCCAATCCTCTTTCGGCACAAGTTATTTCTCGAAATCTTTATACTGACGGCTCCCGACAATGGGAACGAACGTAATTGCGCAGCTCTGTCAGAACGGCCATTTCGTAATAATGCCGGTTTTTCGTTCCTCCATCATCGTAGACGTGCTTTTGCCAACGGTTTGAAATGAAATTTAGCGGTCATTTAATAAACACAAGGCCGTTTTCGGCGTTCTCTACAATGAATGATTTTGTGCTGAATTATTTTTTTAAACCAGCTGCATAGAATGGACCATTAACTGATATGGTCGTTAGGATACGAGCCATTTCTTGAGGAGTTTCTTTCGTACCACTTTCCAACCATTGCTGAATTACCCCTATTATTGCAGTCCCCATATAAGCAGCTAAATATTGTCCTGGAACAAGAAGATTTTCTTCTTTTACAAATGAGTTTGGATTATTTCCATAGAGTGTTTCCCACATAAATTGTTTCAATCTTGTTTGAAATGTTAAATCCCCGTTTGGACCTAACACAGCTTTCATAAATCCACCATTCAAATTTAAATACTCAAATATTGAAACGGTTAAGGAAAATGGAATTAACTTTTCAGAGTCACTTTCAAGTGCGGCAATAACACTTGGATAGTTTTGTTTTGTAATTCTGGACATATCAAGCATAATTTCTTCCTCACATTTAGTCATTAAATCAAATTTGTCTTGATAGTGAGCATAAAACGTACCTCTATTAATGTTCGCCTTCGTTGTTATGTCTTTAACCGTAATTGCTTTAAAACCTTTTTCATTTATTAGTTCAACTAGTGCTTGTCGAATGGATTCTTTTGTCCGAATGACACGTAAATCAGGGTTAATATTGCGCAAGTAAATTCCTCCTTAATTTTATCCAACACAATCATTAAAGGTGTTCCGTAACCAACACATTTGGCATTTTTAATTATTGAACATAGACTTCTCCAATTTTATAATTCGAAGTGTAATAAACAACAGGTTGTTCGTTTATTATAACTTATCATCTGGGAGGGGATACAGGCAAAATTAAAACGAATATAAAAGCTAAGCAAAATTCGATATAAATAATCGGAGTTTTCATGCAAAGTTGAAACCAACACTTCCCCATGACACTGTATAAGGTTTGAGCAAAATAGTCGTGACTACTTCACTTATGAAAATCAAGAGATAATCATGGAAAAGGATGTTCCCCTCAAAATGAAGGATTATATTATATGTAAATTTGTTACATCTGGACAAGCCTGGTAAATTTCTTCCGTACCCCAAACGAGGTTTTCTAAAATGCGAATAACGTTTTGATGCACGGGGACGATATCAACTAACGAGAGAAGATTTTTAAATCAAAGAATGCAATTCAATTTTAAGGAGGAAGCAACTATGGATAAAGTAAAAGAAATGATGTTATTCAACCCATCATTCGAATATATCGATGATGGAGTAGAGCACGGTATACTGAGCCAATTTAACCCGGGTACAACGGTGCTAAAGAAAGGCTATCAAGTAGATCAACGTTTTATGCCACTGCCGTGTGATGTGATTTTTGAAAAAGATGTACCGGTAAAACTTAGAGATGGTGTTACCATCTACACTGATGTTTTCCGCCCCTCTGGAGCAGAAAAGGTTCCTGTTATTATTTCTTGGAGTCCTTATGGAAAGGCAGCCGGCACAGCCCCAAGATACACAAATCTTTTTGGTATGATTGGTATACCTGATTCAGAACTTTCGGGTCTTCATAAGTTCGAAGGCAGTGACCCCGCTTACTGGTGCAATCATGGTTATGCAGTTTGCAATCCTGATCCGAGAGGAGTTGCTCATTCTGAAGGCGATATATATATGATTGGTACACAAGAGGCTCGTGATTGCTATGATCTTATTGAATGGCTTGCAGAACAGGAATGGTGTAACGGAAAGGTCGCTACAAGCGGTACTTCGTATCTTGCATTTTCACAGTGGTTTATTGCTGCTGAGCAGCCGCCCCACCTTGCAGCAATAAATCCGGAGGAAGGCTTGGGAGATGCTTATCGTGACCTCATTCGTCGCGGTGGTATACTTGATGTAAACTTTGCATCTCGTCTGCAGGTTAACCATGTACATGCCGGTGAAGCTGTTAGGAGAGAAGATGTACATGATGAAGGACTTAAATATCCATTTGCCAACTGTGACTTATGGGAGGATAAAATTGCTAGATTCGAGAATATAACTTGCCCTGCTTATGTTGTAGCAAGTTACAGCAATACATTGCACACACCAGGCACATTTCGTGCTTGGAGAAATATGCCAAAGGAAAACAAATGGCTTCGTATCCATGACAATCAGGAATGGCCGGATTTCTACAAGGAAGAACAGCAGGAAGATCGCCTTAAATTCTTCGACCATTTCCTTAAGGGAATAGATAATGGCTGGGAGAAAACACCTGTGGTGCGGTATGCGCTTCATGATTTTGAAGGCGGTCATTACGAAGGTATAGAAGCTGAAACGTTCCCACCAGAAGGAACGGTATACAAGAAGATGTATCTTAACGGAGTTACTCGTACTCTTTCAGAAACACTTGCCCAAACAGATATACCTGCAATTTATGACAGTGAGGCATCTCCTGCACAGGCATCCTTCCTCTATAAAGCAGAGGAAAAGACAGAACTTGTCGGTTATCCTAAAGCAAAACTTTATGTTGAAGTTGATGGAAGCGATGATATGGATATACTTGTATATCTCTATAAGCTTGATAAATTCGGAAATCACCTTCAGCAGTTTGTAATTCCAAATATGACTGCAAGGATGCATGATCTAACAGACCGCGGCGGAAGTGTTTTAAGATATAAAGGAAGCAATGGTCGTCTTCGTGTATCAATGAGACACCTTAATGAAGAAAAGAGTACAAATGAAGTACCTGCATATACTTTTGATCGTGAAGAAAAACTCCACAAGGGTGAGATTGTAGAGATTGAAATTGAGATGTTCCCAATTGGAATGCTCCTTTATCCGGGAGAGCAACTTCGCTTTATTGTAAGCGCCAAGGATGAAGTCGGTGGCATAATGCCGGGTACACCTGCCGCACCACCGGTAAATCATGGTAAGCATATTATTCACTGCGGCGGACAGTATGATTCGTATTTGCAGCTCCCTTTTAGAAAATAATTTCTAGTCGTCCGTCCTTGAGAAACGCAGTCTGCATGTCCCATTGGGGGTACCTCCAACAAAACGCGAAAAACGTACGATAAATCAAACAAGCTGGAAATTCTGTATGCTAAGGAATTCCGGCTTGTTTTGTGTAAGTGCTGTGGAAGATCAACTTTTAACCTCGTAATGCTTCTTGCAAAGACTGGAGCCAATCTAGACGGATGTACCTTTTCCCCGATACTATAAAACTCACAAAATTTCATTATTAGCAGATTCCACTTATCTGGATCGATATAATTCTCCTCTCCATGGGAAGTTTTTTTATGCGATAAAAACTATAAGAACACTTAACACTCAGCTTAATAGCAGAAAATTTGCACATCAATATGTATTACCTTCATCACACATTTAAACGCGTCTCAAGCATAACGATAATTGGAATATGTCATGAAAAAACATTTTGAGAAGACGAAACAATTATTGGAAAACTCAAATTACACTATAACGCGTTTTGCTGTTATTATTGGACTTTCTAGCGCTGCGCATTTTGCGTCAACCACGAACATCTATAACTACCATAAAGTATCAGGATTGTCTGCGTTAAGCGATTATGTGAATGCAACTGATATGCAAGATTTACCTACGAGGATGATGCAATCCCCTTTTTATAGTACAAGCACTGCTGAACATAAATTCTACAGCTGACAGCTCATTATTCTTCCAGTTGAGATACTCGGCATTCAGGATGCCCCGCTGACCTAGTGTAAGTGTATTCAAATTCATTTGTGGCTGCCCCATGTGATCCATTTATTTCTTGGCTTCAGCAATACCTTCAGCCTGTGCTTGCTTAATACCACTACGTTCCTCTTAGGCAAGCCAGCTAAGTATCTCACAAGATCCATAATAAGCTGCCCAATCCCCCCAACCGTTTAATGGACTTAACAAATTATTTATCCCCCTCACGGATGAAACGCTGTACAACCTCACCTTCTCGAAATTTCATCTGTATGTTGACCAGAGCTCGATTATATGTCATTTATTTTATCCCTAATTGGAAATGTCCTCGTTCAGTGAGTAAAAAATAACAAAACACTTACCATTCAATGATATATTGCGCAATTATTTCTTTTCTTTTTTTCGTTTTTTATCATCAACTGATGTTGGATAGCTAACGTGCAAGAGTCTGGTTTAGTCAGCCTAATGCACGCCTTGTCGCCATCATATAATTGTATAAATGATCAAAAGAAGGCTGAGAACCTTGAAATAGTTACATGACCTGCGCTGTTAGCTATTACTGATGAATTAGCAATGGTAATAGGAAACCCAGATATATTCCTAAATTGAATTGTATCTCCAACAGCAAAGGACTCAACTTGAACTAAAACCAATTGACCACTTGTTGCCGTGGTTACAGCAGCAGCCAGATATGCTGTAGAATTATTTAGCGATAGCCCAATTGTTGCTCCTGGTAATGTAGCAGCTGCAAGATTTAGCACAACACTTATGTTGTACAAACCTGCATTTTGTATTGTGAAAACACTTGTTGCTGCATTATAAGTAAGTGCAGTAAATTGGTTTGGAGTAATATTTAAAATATTTGATCCAGAAGCAATTGTCTGAGGTTGAATATTACCATTAAAGTATGAGTCTACAAACGTAGGAGTTGCGCCTGTTGCGCCTGTTACCCCAGTAGATCCTGTCGCACCAGTGGCGCCAGTAGCCCCTGTTCCCGTTGCACCTGAGACACCGGTTACTCCAGTAGAACCCGTCGCTCCGGTGGCTCCGATTCCCGTTGCGCCTGTCGCACCAGTTACACCTGTAGATCCTGTAGATCCTGTTGCACCAGTCGTCCCTGTTCCTGTGGCACCAGTCACACCGGTCACCCCAGTTGATCCTGTTGCTCCAGTAGCTCCAGTCGTTCCTGTTCCCGTGGCACCAGTCACACCGGTTACCCCAGTTGATCCTGTTGCTCCAGTAGCTCCAGTCGTTCCTGTTCCCGTGGCACCAGTCACACCGGTTACACCTGTAGATCCTATTGCGCCCGTTATACCCGTGGTTCCGGTCGCACCCGTGCTGCCTACAGACCCTGTAGAACCTGTTACTCCTGTTGTTCCCGTTGTTCCCGTTATTCCAGGATCGCCCGTTGTACCCGTTAAACCCGTCGCGCCGGTGGCTCCTGTTACACCTGTTGATCCCGTAACTCCTGTAACTCCTGTTACCCCGGTGGCTCCTGTTGCGCCGGTTACACCTGTAGATCCTGTTGTTCCCGTTATTCCAGGATCGCCCGTCGTACCCGTTAAACCCGTCGCGCCGGTAGCTCCGATTCCCGTTGCGCCTGTCGCACCAGTTACACCTGTAGATCCTGTTGCTCCAGTCGTTCCTGTTCCTGTGGCACCAGTCACACCGGTCACCCCAGTAATTCCCGTTACACCAGTGGCGCCAGTAGCCCCTGTTCCTGTTGCACCTGTGACACCGGTTATTCCAGTAGAGCCCGTCGCTCCCGTTGCGCCTGTCGTTCCGGTTACACCCGTAGATCCTGTTGCACCAGTAGCTCCTGTTCCGCTGGCTCCGGTGGCTCCGATTCCCGTTGCGCCTGTCGCACCAGTTATACCTGTAGATCCTATTGCGCCCGTTGTACCTGTGGTTCCGGTCGCACCCGTGCTGCCTACAGACCCTGTAGAACCTGTTACTCCTGTTGTTCCCGTTGTTCCCGTTATTCCAGGATCGCCCGTCGTACCCGTTGAACCCGTCGCGCCGGTGGCTCCAGTCATCCCTGTTCCCGTTACGCCGGTGTCTCCTGTTACACCTGTTGAACCCGTTATTCCTATTGCACCAGTAACACCAGTGGTACCTGTAGATCCCGTAACTCCTGTTGCTCCTGTTACACCAGTGGCGCCAGTAGCCCCTGTTCCCGTTGCACCTGTGACACCCGTTACTCCACTAGAGCCCGTCGCTCCCGTAGATCCTGTTGCACCAGTAGCTCCAGTCGTTCCCGTTCCTGTTGTTCCTGTCGCACCGGTCACCCCAGTAATCCCCGTTACACCAGTGGCGCCAGTAGCCCCTGTTCCCGTTGCACCTGTGACACCGGTTACCCCAGTAATCCCCGTTACACCAGTGGTGCCAGTAGCCCCTGTTCCCGTTGCACCTGTGACACCGGTTACCCCAGTAATCCCCGTTACACCAGTGGTGCCAGTAGCCCCTGTTCCCGTTGCGCCTGTCGTTCCGGTTACACCCGTAGATCCTGTTGCACCAGTAGCTCCAGTCGTTCCCGTTCCTGTTGTCCCTGTCGCACCGCTTCCCCCTGGAATCCCCGTTACACCAGTGGTGCCAGTAGCCCCTGTTCCCGTTGCGCCAGTCGTTCCGGTTATACCCGTAGATCCTGTTGCGCCAGTTGCTCCGGTTCCACCGGTATCTCCTGTTGTTCCCGTTATTCCAGAATCGCCCGTCGTACCCGTTAAACCCGTCGCGCCGGTGGCTCCAGTCATCCCTGTTCCCGTTACGCCGGTGTCTCCTGTTACACCTGTTGATCCCGTAACTCCTGTAACTCCTGTTACCCCAGTGGCGCCTGTTGCGCCGGTTACCCCAGTTGAACCCATCGCGCCGGTGACTCCAGTTGTTCCTGTTCCGGTGTCTCCTGTCGCACCAGTTACACCTGTAGATCCTGTTGCGCCCGTTATACCTGTGGTTCCGGTCGCACCCGTGCTGCCTACAAACCCTGTCGCACCGGTTACTCCAGTAATCCCCGTTACCCCAGTGGCGCCAGTAGCCCCTGTTCCCGCTGATCCTGTGACACCGGTTACTCCACTAGAGCCCGTCGCTCCCGTGGATCCGGTTGCGCCTGTTGCGCCGGTTACCCCAGTTGTTCCTGTTCCGGTGGCTCCGGTGGCTCCGATTCCCATTGCGCCTGTCGCACCAGTTAGACCTATAGATCCTGTTGAGCCCGTTGTACCTGTGGTTCCGGTCGCACCCGTGCTGCCTACAGAACCTGTAGCACCTGTTACTCCGGTTCCACCGGTATCTCCTGTTGTTCCCGTTATTCCAGGATCCCCCGTTGTACCCGTCGCTCCGGTGACTCCAGTCGTTCCAGTTCCCGTTACGCCGGTGTCTCCTGTTACTCCTGCGCTTCCGATAGCTCCGGTGGCCCCTGTAATCCCAGTCACACCTGTGGTACCTGTAACTCCTGTTACCCCAGTTGCACCTGTCGGACCAGTTGCGCCCGTCGATCCAGTCGTTCCTATTCCTGTTGCACCTGATGCACCAGTGACTCCCGTTGAGCCTGTAGCCCCTGTAAATCCACTGACTCCTGTAGCTCCCGTTGTCCCGGTTATTCCTATGATCCCATTGGCTCCTAACAACTCTGATGATACGATACGGTGAGGCGTTACAAGCTGTCCTGAAGAATTTTTTCCCCAAACTGAAATTTCTATCTGCTGTTCTGCTAAACCACTTGTTGTAAAGACAAATTCAAATACATCCAGATCCGCAAAATAATCTTTCCTTATTGCTTGATTTGGATTTACACTAATTAATTCGAGTACATATTCCGTTCTAGTCCCGTTTAGGTAATAACCCTGAATCAAGATAATTGCATTAGTGGCCACATTTCTATTATCAATATTGATGGTCAGCTGTTGTGTTGGTCTTACACCATTGACCGGATTATTCTCAATCGGTCCAGTTGATAAAATAGTCATTATTCCCTCCCCTTTGTACGTTTTTTAGAAACAGGAGAGATATCTACATTCCTTATATACTAATACTTCTCTGACTCCTATAGACCGACAATTTTAATTGCCTGGTCTTCCTTTTCCCTGTGCCACATATTTTTGTCCATACATGGTATACTTTTATTTTTCAAGAGTGTGAACAGTTGAAGACAGTTCCGCTTATAAATTTTCTCCTGCAACATTCAAAATGCTCAATTTATTTATCCGACTCTTTGTTTATTTTTATAAACCACCAAGCGTCATTTGAAGATAACCAAAGTAGGGATGAACGCGATGGATATTAGATATTAAAGTAATCTGGCTGTTAGTTTAACTTCGCCCTCGATTGCGCATCTACTTTAATTTCTCATTCTAACTATGGAATGGCAGGTAAAATAGCGACATCTCATTGTTTGTTACGGAGCTACAATCCCCCATGACTCATAGTAATGATACGAAAAAGGAATCCATTTCTCTTTGGACTTTTTCATTTTAGCCTCAATAGTTCCAGTTCTATAGGAATAATCTCCGGTCTGCCATTCAACAGAATATTTAACTTTGAATTTATCGATCCCTTCCCAAGTTAGCGCTCCAGCAACTGCACCATGAGCTTTCTCAATTAGCTCAGTACGCTCTTTTTTATTACCAAAGAAATTATCGTTTAATTCACGAAGTTGAACATAAACTCTCTTCCGTCTAAAATCTTGACATAGGGACCAACTCTAGCAACTAGCTGATCCCCGTATTTCTAAATGGAAATGTTTCCTCCAAAAAAAGATACGATGAAAATAAATAATACTTAATTAGATACTATAAATGCCCAATTTGTTTCGATATTATTAAGTTATCATGCACATGAATAAAACCTCCTATTAGAACAATTTTCTAGTTTGCTTCTAATAGGAGGTTTAGACATATCTATAGAATACTCAGCACGTCAGTTGAATAAAAGCAGCCGATTACATTTGATCTGCTGCTTTCTTGGTTTTATTAAACTAACGTTACCCGTTAGTTTAATCATATACATGCAATCTCAACTACCTGTGTACGGATTATTATTTACATACCCGAAAAACGTCATCTTTCCATTCTCGTTTTCAGCAATACTGTATGGTTGCATCTGGTCACAATATCTGCGTGCAAATAAGCCTTCGCCAACTGGATAAATCTCAATATGAAGATTTCCGACGAATCTCGTAAACTATAATTTTCCGTTCCTCATGTTTTGTTGGATATTCTACATTAATATGATAAATTAACCATTGGTCAATAGATCGAATTCAATTTTTAATATTCTATTGACTCTCCCCGTTCAAGACAGGAACATATCCAGAGCATAAAGCTCAACGTCCACCAAATTTTTACGAGGCAAACATTTGGCCCCCCCCAAGTGCTTTCCTTTTTTTCTTAGCGTTAGCAAAACATTCAGCCTTTGTTTGCTTAATGGAATTACTTTCCTCTTCCGTAAGCCAGCTAAGTATCTGTAGCACAAAATCCATAACAAGCTGCCCGATCCCCTCGAACTCCTGGTACTTCCACTGCCATCAAGCCAGAATGGATATGTTTAGCTGTAGCTTCACGATGAACACACCAGCTCAGCCAAATAGCCCCCGGCCTTATCCTTAAAAAAAACGTCGTACAGATTACGCTTCGCATCACATAAGTTGCCATTGACTCGACCGTATGGACGTAACTTCTTTGGTGAAATGAACAAAATTATGAATTCATCAGTTATCAGATAGCGACTCATGCTACGGCCGTGAGTCTCTTACATGCACAAAAAACTGGAATCTGTCCGGTTTAAATCCCTTATATATTCCCGTAGAATTAAATTCACAACAATACAAAAATATATAAATTATCCCATATATTTATATATTTTTGTATGAAAGAGGGTGATACAAGAAAATTATTTGCCCAAAATAAGATCTAGGCTTGCTTATTCAGGTTGATAAAATTTAGTTTTAGAGGAGAGTGTACGTTTTGTTATTCAAATTGAAGAAGTCAATTAGTATTCTTTTGGCCCTTCTGACTGCCCTGCCGCTAATATTAACTCCAATTCAGGCTTCGGCTGCCAGCGATGTTACTGTAAACTTGTCTTCTCAAAAGCAGCTTATCAAGGGATTTGGGGGAATCAATCATCCGGCCTGGATAGGAGATTTGACACCATCGCAAAGAGATACAGCATTTGGTAATGGACAAAATCAGCTGGGTTTTTCAATTTTGCGTGTCTATATTGATGATAATAAAAACAATTGGTATAAAGAATTGCCTACCGCAAAACGAGCGATTGAACAAGGGGCAATCGTCTTTGCGTCACCATGGAATCCTCCAAGTGATATGGTGGAGACATTCAATCGTAATGGGGACACCACGGCCAAGCGACTTAAATACGATAAATATGCTGCGTATTCACAGCATCTTAATGACTTTGTTTCTTACATGAAATCCAACGGTGTTAATCTCTATGCAATCTCCGTACAAAATGAACCGGATTATGCGCATGATTGGACGTGGTGGACGCCTCAGGAGATGCTTCGATTCATGAAAGATTATGCAGGCTCCATTACAGGAGCGAAAGTAATGGCGCCAGAATCCTTCTCCTACCTAAAAGAAATGTCAGATCCCATACTGAATGATCCTCAAGCTTTAGCAAACATGGACATTTTGGGTGCACATACGTATGGTACACAGTTTAACAATTTCCCTTACCCACTTTTTAAACAAAAAGGTGCTGGAAAGGAACTTTGGATGTCGGAGGTATATTACCCTAATAGTAACGCGAACTCAGCAGATAATTGGCCAGAGGCGCTGGATGTCTCCTATCACATCCATAATGCGATGGTAGAGGCAGATTTCCAGGCTTATGTATGGTGGTATATTCGTAGACAGTACGGTCCCATGAAAGAGGATGGCACCATAAGCAAACGGGGATATAACATGGCCCATTTTTCCAAGTTTGTTCGACCAGGCTTTGTAAGAGTTGAAGCGACGAAAAATCCGGATACCCAGACGTTTATCTCTGCTTACAAAGGAGACAACAAGGTGGTTATCGTAGCAATCAACCGAGGTACTTCCGCCGTAAACCAAAAATTTGTATTGCAGAACGGGAATGCCTCAACCGTATCTTCCTGGATTACGGACAGCACTAGAAATCTGGCAACCGGCTCTTCGATAAACGTCACTGGCAATTCCTTTACTGCTCAACTTCCTGCCCAGAGTGTTACCACATTCACAGCTCCATTAAAATAGTAACATGTCCGATCGCCTCACACTTTTCCTTGCATAAATGTTGATGTCCTCATATTAAAATCGTACCGCAAATAAACGCAAAACCCTTGAGACAACTTCCAATGATATTCATTGGGAGTTGTCTTCATATGAATGGTCAAAACCAGAATAAAAGACAAAAGCGCTCCCCTGTCTAAAACACAATAGGAGTGCTCTTGTCTTTTTGTTCTTGTCTATTTCTTGAACATGAACTCGTTATAGGCTTTTCCTTCCACTCCTTTTAATATTGAAAAATTAATTTGGAATATTGATACAGATCGTTCTTCCATACAGGCCAATCATGTCCACCGCTTTCCTCATACCAAATATGAGGTACTTCGTGTTGTGTCAAATAACCGTGCAACTGTTCGCTGATTTGCTTGAGGTTATCTTGGTCACCGCAGGACAACCAGAGCAAACGGAGAAGCGATGACGCTTCTGATGGATTCGGGAGGAGCAGCTCCGGGGCTTTGGTGTTTGGAGCTGCGGAGAACGCACCGATCCAGGCAAAATGGTTCAGATTGTTCAATCCGATATTTAAAGACTGGCCTCCGCCCATGGACAAACCTGCAATTGCCCGGTTCTCCCTTTTCGTCCGTACATGGTAATTCGATTCAATAAAAGGAATTAAATCGTGAAGTAAATCGGATTCAAACGTCTCGAATGCTTTTATTTTCTCAGGATCAAACAGATCTCCCTCAGCCCTGTCGTTTGGCATTGCGCGACCATTAGGAAATACGACAATCATCGGCTCAAGCTTTTTATCGTCGTACAGATTATCGAGAATCACTTGTGGATTGGCATGATTATGCCACTCGGCTTCGTCTCCACCGATCCCATGCAAAAGGTAGAGGACGTTATACGTATACTCAATGGAATATCCGGGTGGAGTATACACCATTGTTTTGCGCGAGTTCCCAACGGTTGCCGAGAAATATTCCACCATTTCCATGTTGCCGTGTAGTATGTTTTCCCTGTACTGGTCATACCCTTCTGGTGCTGTAGTTATCATCATATTCTCCCCTTCCAACATGCTTCTTTTGTTGCTGCTAAACAGGATGTTGTGACTAATCAACATAACCAAATCCCAGAATCGTAAATCGTTTGCCCTCGTGGCCTTCAGCCATCTCAATCTCCACCGTGTGCTCTCTGGAATGCTTTTCATCGTACAGGATTACGGCATGGCAGTGTGTCCAGTTCACTTGATGCGGATCGGCTGTCTTCATCAGTGTTCCGTCCACTCTAATATTCGCGGTTCCAAAATCCGCCCTTCCGGAATCCTTGAACACCAGAATAAGGCGCTTGCTCCGGAGGATCAGCTTAAAGCTGTCTTTACCCGCTACGTTCTGCCCCGTATGCATCCAGTTATTAGGAAATAGCGGTGTACTGTGTGCATGATCATCCATCTCTGTCAGTTGCAGATCGGTATCCGTCTCCCGAAACCCACCCGCCTCAATCCGGGCGATCCTGTCGCCATTCAGACGATCAAGCAGCTTCGTGTCAACAAAGGCATTTCCGAGCAGCGGTGGCTTTTCATTCGCGTTATCTTCCTCATCCGGGGCGGATCGATCCGTTACGTCGAACAACCAGCCCAGACAGTCGGCCATAATATGATGTCCGGCATTGGTCGGATGGTAGATGTCATGGAAAAATTGCTTTTTGGTAATGACATTGCCCTGTTCCTTCGTCCACTGGAATTGCTCCACCACAGCATCTTTTACACTCACCATAGGCAGATCATAATGCCAGCCAACAGGAGTCAGGCGATCCTGAAGATTCCAGTCATTCTCAAACACACTGAACAGCAGAATGACGGCTGGTTTGTTGTTAGCGCCAAGTGCCTTGAGCACCAGGCTCTCGTAACAAATGCCTTTGGTCTCATCGTCTGCATCATTGACGGCAAACTCCACAATGACAATATCAGGCTGGACTGTCCCGTCCCGCAGCACATCCCGATCATAGCGGACAATGCCCAGCTGTGAGGGAGTGCCGCCTACGCCTGCCTTGATCAGACGAATCGGACTGTCATCCGATGGAGCGAACATATGCTTGAAAATTTCATGCGAGCGATAGGCGTAACAATTCAGATGAAGAGGAACGGCGCCTGCGCCGTGGGTAATCGACCCGCCAATGTAAGCGATGGTGACCGGCTCGCCGCGTTTTGCTTTTTCAATAGCAGCCTTCAATCTAGTGTTGTTTCCTTTGTTCAATAGAGATTTACCAATCATGTCACGATAAGCCTGTGACTCGGGATCAACCGGCGGCTCATTCCCAGCTTCAGCAACCCCAACAGGGTCACACGGTGCCGTCGGACCTTCCTTTTCATTTGCCGAATCCGCTGAATTGTTGAGCATGGACATCCGTCATCCTTTCCATCAACAAAGGTTTTAATTGGGTCACTGAAGCGTTTTATGAAGCACGCTAATAAACTTCAGGTATACTCCAAAAGCCTTGCTTAAATTTGCTAAGCCGGGCTTTTGGAGATACATCTTAATTGTTAACTGCGACAAATTTCCATTGCTGATTGGTTGCGTTTGTAAAACCGTTTTGCTGTAATTTGGCACCGTCTGCCGTTGAGGAGCCTGCGACCTCTATGGCCTTATTGCTGTTGACGTTTATAATACTCCAATAGCCATTGCCCAGATCGTTGATTTTAAAATGCTGCGCGGTGGTATTCAAATTGCTCATGAGTTGTACTGCCTCTCCGTTGTTACTTGTCCCATTACGAATGTCGATGACCTTATCGGGCGAATTTACACTCGTCAAACTGTAAATTCCACTAGCAATCTGGGTCAGGACCCACTTTTGAGGATTGCCGCCCAGATCAGACCATTGCTGAAGCTGCAAATTGCTCTCATTTACCCCACCCGGTACATCAATAACCTTACTCGAATGTCTTGCCACGATCTTGTAGGTTGCCCCCGGTGTCAATCCGGTTGATGGAGTGCCACCGTTCGGGTAAGACTGTGCCCGTTCATAGAACCAATTGAACAGAAAACGTCCCATCGCGCTTCGTGAAGCATCACCGTCCCATTTCAGGCCTGCCGTTGGATCGGCAAAGGAGCTTCGTTCCCCGGCATCCAAAATGAAGCCGTTCATATGTGCTGCAATGCTGACATTGCCTGCCGCGTTGAAAATGGTCTTCGTATTGTTGCCAAAACCTTCATTACTACCGTTGAACAGATTCCAGTATTCGGAATCGCCCGGCTTCGTTTTGAACCACGTGACTTCGGTGATGTTAATCGGATATTTATCAGCCGCAGCCTTCACATTCGTATTCCACTGATCTTGCAGAATCGACATGTTGTCATGCGCTCCGTACCCCGGATACCAGTGAACGGCATAACCGTAATTGTTCAAAGAGTCTGTTAAGGGATGGCTTGCTGTCAGACTATAGAATTGGTTGTACCCCAAACCAGCGGCCCAGATAACATTATCTGCGCCTTGGCTGCGGATGGTTGAGATGATGGAGTTCTGGAAATTGCGCAGATCATTCCAGTGATCCACAAAGTCGTTCTCGCCGTTGTAGCCGCCCCAATGTCCGTTAGCATACGATTTAACCGGCTCATTGATTAGCTCAAAGTGTACGTTGTCTGCGCTTTTAATTTCCGGGCGAGAAGCGAGATAACCCCAGATTTGATTGAACTTTTGCAGATTGGCTGCGGTCGTAGCTTGATCATCCTTCAATGTGAAGTCAAGTCCGAGTGTAACATAGACACCTTTCGTTTTTGCATATTGGATATAAGGGATAATGACGTTCTGCGTTACAGTTTGTACACCAGCAAAATTATAAGTGCCTGCTGCTACGTCTCCCATGTCCTCGCGGTCAATGAACAGACGAATCTGATTCATATTCCAGCCGTGGCTGCTTCCGTATTTAGGACTTGTACTTGTAAATGTATCGGTAATGTCTTTCAGATAAGCCAATGTAGCGGCATGGCGGTTGTTGCCGTTTCGAGTGAGATAATAGTTGCTGTTCTGGTAGGTCCAGTAGGCTCCTGAGGGCTGATGCCAGCCACTCATTACGACGGGTTGGTTACTGCTGTTCACTAGATTTTTCCCACTGACGTGAAGCTTGCCCATAGGCATGCCAACCCACGCGTCCGCGCGACCCGATCCGAGTGGCGTGATGGACAGCAGCAAAGCCAGAATGAGCATAAATTTACAGTAATTCAACATCTTCTTCAACATAATCCCTCCTGAGCTTGAATGGTCAAACGTGAAAACAGACGGCATCACCTCCTTCACTGAACTATATTGGGCTCGCCTTCGTAGCCCTTCTGATGGAGAAGCATCATCCAACGATGCCCGTGCGTTCAACACTCTCCACGAAATAACGCTGTACAAACAGGTAGATGATGATCAAAGGCAAGATGGCCAGTAAAATCCCGGTATCCTGTATCATGCTTAGATAAAAAGGATCGGCTTTGGATGCACCATCGCTTACCTGCTGGGCCAGATTATACGGTAGCGAGGACAGCTGGGTGGACATCACTTTGCTGGACGTCAGATAGGTTGTCGTATAGAAGCTGTCATTCCATTGCCAAACGAAGGAAAATAACAGCACCGTAACAATCGACGGTATCGCATTGGGCAGCATGATGCGTGCAAAAGTGCGGCTGATGCCAGCACCATCAACGTAAGCCGCTTCCTCCACTTCCTTGGGAATGCCTCTGAAAAACTGGCGGAAGATGAAAATATACAGCCCTGCCTTGAGCGAATTGGCCGTTATGGCAGTCAGAATAAACGGCCAGTACGTATTCAGCAGATTTGCGGGTTTGCCAGCGATCAGCGTCATCAGTCCCATCAGATCAAAGCTCTTCAAATTCAGGTACACCGGAATCAGGATGGTCGTTGGCGGAACTAGAATGGTCAGGATGACTCCCGCAAACAACAGATTGCTCCCTTTGAATTTCAAGCGGGCAAACCCGTATCCAGCGAGTGCGCAGGAGAGCGTCGTCAAAATGGTCGTTGTTGCAGACAGTGCAAACGTATTGAGCAAGGTGGCCCAATAATCCATAACACGAATGGCCTGCTTGAAATTCTCGATGGAGAAATTTTGCGGAATCCAGACCACGACGGCCGAATACAGGTCGCTCTTATCCTTGATGGACGTCGATATTTTCTGAAATATCGGAAACAGGATCACGAAGGAGAGCCCGGTAATCAGCGTGAACCGCACAACGGACCACAGCCAGCTCTTCCACTGCTCAAGTGACAGCAACCTTGAAATCATCAACCCGGTCAACCCCCTTTCTAATCTTGATAGAAGACACGTTTGGAGAAAATAAGTGATACGATGACCAGAATGACGGCAATTGCCACGAAGTACACCCACGCCATGGCTGAACTCAGTCCAAAATCAAATTTGACAAAGCCTGTATCACGAATGAGGGTAGTCATAGCATTGTTGGCAAAGGAATCGACAATGGTATAGATCACGTTAACGAAAATAAGTGGGCTGACCATAGGGATCGTAATTTTCCAAAAGGCTTCATACCCCGTAGCCCCTTCCATTTTGGATGCCTCGTACAGCTGGGGCGATATGGTTTGGATGCCTGCCAAAAAGATAAGAATCTGCACGCCTGATTGACTGACGATCTGATAAATGCGATCTACGGCGCCGCTCAGATACATGACAACCCACTCGCCCAGCCCCGCGTCCAGCATCAGGTTTTCGATCTCAAATGTGCCCAGGGCACTGCCACCCATACTGCTCTGGTTAACGGCCTCGATCAGACTGGTGCTTTCCAGTGCCATGATGACGCCTGATGCCAAAATCACCGGCAGAAAAAAGATTGACCGCGCTATGGCCCGCCCCGGAAACTTCTGATTGAGAATGACGGCAAGGAACAGGCTGAATATAACGATGAGCGGCACATTGACGAATACATCCGTTATGGATCCGATCAGCGCTCGGTTGAAGCTGGTATTGACCGTCAGCGCCTGAATATAGTTGGCGAGACCTGTGAACTGGATGGATATGCCCTGCGCGTTCGCCTGAATTGAACTCAGGCTGTAGCGCAGGGAAGCCAGCAGCGGAACAAAGAAGAACAGGACAAAGCCGATAAGCCAGGGAAGCACATAGATCACTCCCCAGGCCGCCTTCTGCTGAGCATAGGTTCGGCGTCCCCACTTTCGTTTCAGTAGCGCTTTCAGAGCTGCTCACCACCTGTCACGTAACTTTTGGCTTCTACGGTTCGGCCTGCTGCCTCCACGGGGAAGTCGTTATAATTCACCAGAGCGAAGCCTCCGTTTTCGTATGTCGTTTGAAATACCCCTTCAGCCAGCTTCTCGTGTGCGACCATGTTCAGCCCGGCGAATGAACGATTGGCCTGATTGACCTCTTCATACATCTCGGCTGCCAGGTCCATCCACTGCTCGTAATGGGCGGCGTACAGATCGTCGTAATCCGTTTCCTTCACGACATGGTTCGGCGCGTTGAACCATGTGAAGTAGGGGCTTGCTCCATACTCAACAAGCTTCAACACATATTGTCTTGCATCGGTATACGTTGACAGATTGTAGGCTGCTCCGGTGTAGCTGATGCCACCGTGAACAACCAGTTGGAAGAACGGAATCTCTTCATCCTCCAGCTTGAAGTGGCTGCTGGACATCGGCGCATCCGTCAACCCCGTCACATATGGCAGCGCATAAGCATTCCCACCCTCCGCCACAAGAGGCATCCCCTGCTGTGTAATTTGCTTCAATGCCTCCGTGACAGCAACTTGCGCTCCGGTTCGGTCCAGCAGTTTTTTCGGATTCATATCGCTATTCAGCTGCTCGGCCAGATCACGCATAGACAAGCCGCCTGTCTCATATGGCTGGAGTGCTTTTAGCATGTCTTCGGTCACATCACCCAGCAGGTTTGGAGAAAGGATATATACCGGTTGTCGATCCCGGTCACGCCGCTGTGTTGCCGGGTCCATCGGATATAGAACCGCTGGCTCCTGCGTGAGTGTTCGGGAAGCTTCCGAGGAAGGCTTGAAGCCGCTCTTCGCATGCACGTTTAGGACCGCTATATCAGGATAAAAGCCGATCCCGGCCTCACGGGTATAGTCGCTAAATGCCTGCATGCCTTTACGTCCTCCCACCGCCCCATCCACCTTGATGGAATCCGGCAAACGATGAAGGAGTCCTCCGTTGAACCAGCCCGCGTAGCGCACCTGAATGTTGGATACGTGTTTTTCTTTGAGCTCGGACAAGATTTGCTGCGCCTCTTCAAACGTGGTCAACGCCTCATTCGATTCGTAAGGTATACCCAGCAGGTGTTTTTGGGTGGTCATACTGCCGACAAGCTTCAGGTAAAACGGAATGCCCTTTTCTCCCTCAGCCGTTTGCTTCGGCGGAAGGCCGTCCGTCCGGGTTAAATAATCCCGGTACAGAGAGGCAAGACCGGAATAGGACGCATCCTCTGCTCCGGCAAAGGCGTAACGAACGACAAAATCGGATGCCGTCGGCTTCTTCTGGAACTTGGGCAGTGTCCGTACCATGTCGCTCGCCTGAAGCGTCACATCACTTTTGTTCACAACGTAAAAGCTTGGATACACATTGTTGTAGCTATTCAGTTTTCCGCTGATATCCGCATTAACAACGGCTGTAGCCGCACCTTCCTCGATGATGCCCAGGAACGCACCGCCCGAGTGAATCAGTCCGAAAACCGGCAGCCTGGCCTTTTCCTCAGTCGAGTCCACTTCACGAAGCTTCATCGTCAGGTCCGGTCCATACACGTCCTGCTGATAGGCGGGATATTGAACCTTGCCATTGTTGAAATGAATGAGTGCTCCCGAACCGTCGGGTACAAACAGGGAACCTTCTTCGTCCGCTGCACCAGCACCGAAATAATCCAGCACCGATATGCTATTGATCGGATATTGCTCGGGAAAATGAATGCCGGATGCCGGCACGCGTACGACCAGTGTTTCGTCATCCAGCTCGTATTCGATGGATAACATAAACATGCGTGGTCCGCTTTTTTCCTGCTCGATGCCATGCTCGACATTGTCCAGTTCAAGGTCCTCTGGTGTGTAACCGGCTGTCTCAAAAGCCTTGAGGGCACGCGTTAGCTGAAGTCCCTGCATCGCCTTGTCGATTCGGACGTAGACGCCTTCGTCCTTGTCCTCGGCATAGCCGACCTTTAAGGCACGCTGCCCGGCCTTATCGAGCGCGGCAAGCAGCTTCTGCTCGAAGCGCTCCTTGCTGATTTTCACAGGCAAATCCTCTATGGAGCTCTCATTACTGCCAAACTCGTAGTTCACCCGAACGCCATTTGGCAATACTTCGTAGCTTATCTGCTGGTGGGCTACACTATCCGTATAGGAGTTAACCGAGCTGCTCTGTCCCAGACTGTTATAAAAGCTGAGCTTGGCCTGCGAAGACAGCAGGTCCTTGTTGATGCCCGCCGCAAGCGTATCCAATTTGCGCTTTTCCGGATTGCTGCGCCAGATCTGCCCGCTCTGCTTGTGAATCACCGCAATCTCGGCTGTCTCTTCCTGGATGAACAGCTGCAGCGCTTCATTCTGGGCAAGCCCGATCATGCCCGGAAGACGTGTATCGTTGAAGGATGAGGCCAGCTTCTCTCCGGGCGGCAGCGCAGGCACTTCCGCTTGTTCATCCGAGCTCGCAGACATCCTGGGTTCAGGCATGGAAGCGGGCTGACACCCGCCAAGAAGCAGGCCGAATACGAGCAGGATCGCGATCATTTTTTTAGCCACGTACAAATTCATCTCCATTCTCCTTCCTTAGCCCCGGAGTACAAGTTCCTGATAGATGGTGGCTGCAAAGGACACAATCTGCTGCACCAGACTGAAGAACAGCAGGCAGAGAAATGCCATGAAGGCCATGGCAACCAACGTCAGAAGCATGGTCAGCACCGTTTTGGCGGGTGAGTATTGATGCACCGTCATATTGCCGACAAATAACAGGTATACCGTCCAAGCCGTGGCAGCCATGTTAAAGAAATAATAAAAGGCGGTTTCCTGCCCGGAAATGATCAGGCTGAGCCAAATCCAAGGAAACTGAATCAAAATCAGCGGAACCAGTGCAAAACACGTGGACATGAAAATTTCCGAGAATTTGCCCTCTCCGTCCATAAGCGTGGTGAGCGACCAGTTCGCTGTACACCAGAACAGCACCGGAACAATGACATAGACCATTTCCAGCAGGCTGTTCAATCGTTTCGGGTTATTGAAATTAACCAGGAAGCCACTGTATTGGGCCTGAAGGATCGTTGTTATTGTCAACAAACCCAAAATGGCCAATGCGATCATCAGCGTTGTTCTCTGATTCCGCTCGTATTTCAGTTCCCAATACCCGTCAAACGGATGAAATATGAGATGCAGCGGATATTGGATCAGCTGTCTACTTGATGCCTGCATTTGTTGTCCCCCTTCTCTGTCTGCGAACGATGGTCACGGTTACCAGCACGGCAACAATCAGAAACAGTCCCGACATGATCCATGAGAAATGCTCGCGGAGCAGCTCTTTGCGAAACAGAAGAAATGCTTTGGAATACCCTTCCCGTTCCATGCTTCGCTTAAAATATTGCGCAGATTCTGCATAATCCTTCTGACGCAGCAGCGCTTTTCCGATTCCTGCGTAGGCGTATTCAAGATTGGCATTCATATCTGCCGCTTTCGCAAAGCTTGCCGCAGATCCTTTCTCGTCTCCGTTGAAATAGCTTCGCACCGCTTCATGCAGTGTGCGTCCATATTCTGTCGTTTGAAATACAGTGATCTCGCCGAGCGCTTTGTCCAGCACAAGCATGCGGTCTCCTGCACGCTCCAGCGAAACAGGAGTGTTGAATTGTCCCAACCGGTTGCCGATGCCTCCGAACATGTGGAGCAAATATCCATCTCCGTTATAGGTAAACACTCGCCCCATCTTGGCATCAAGCACGGAATACATATCGCTGTCCCCCACGTCCACATCAACCAGCCGGGAAGGCCCTTTCTCATTGGTGTACAACAAATCCCCCTGCGGCGGATAGTAGCCTTCCCTTCTCAGGATGTCCGCGCCCTGCGCATTCAGTTTCTTAATCGGTAATCCCTTCTGGTCCCCGCTCGTTGCATAGATGAATCCTTCTTCGTCAATGTCCATATTGGTGAACTCGGTTGGTGTGAACATGACCATCTGGCTGCGCTGTTGACGGGTTGCGAATCGTTTCCAAAGATACTCCACCGGGTCGACCGATACCCTGTTGGCTCCGATAAACGAGGCAAAGGAACCGTCGGAATTAAACTCCATGAAGCCGTCAAAAACACCTTCAGCCATGACGTAAATCCGTTCGCCTTTATCCATAACAACCCGGAGCGGCTTGAATTGAAAGTCCGCTTTCAGCAGGTCGGATTGCGGCTGCTCCACAATTTTGATCAACTGCCCCTGCTCATCCAGATGAACCACCCGCTGATGATCCGAATCCGCAACGAGCAGCTGCCCATTGCCGGATACATACAATCCCTGCGGATTTTTGAAATAATCCTTCTGTCCGTCATGATCAAATGAATCGATAACTCGTCTCAGCTTCAATTCCCGATCCAGCTCGACGATTCGACTGTTGCCCGAATCCAGCACGTAAACCCGCTCATCGGCTGTGACATGCATGTCGTTCGGTTCTTTGAATGTGCCAATCTTCAGCTCCGTGCCTGTCACTATTCGGGTTGCCTCATACGCGGCAGGAGAGCGAACCGCTTCTCCCCAGTAGGAGTAGTTGTACGCGTCCGTTTGACCATCGGCAAAAGCCGTTGCCGCCGCATTTCCCAAGCACAGGAGGCAGGCAAGGCCCATCGTGAGCCATCCGCATTTTTTCCACATGCTTTTCAATATGTCGCTGCCCCCCTTCTACTCTTTCATACCGGAAGTTGCCATTGTCTGCATGACACTGCTCTGGGAGATGATGAACAGGACGATCGGCACGATCATGAGCAGAAGCGCTACCGCAGCGCCGACGCCTGCACGGGCAATTCCTCCCTGGATAATTTGACTGAGCGCATAATGCAGTGTTTTCAGATTTTCACTGTAAATGAAGCTTCCGCCATCGGTCCCCCACAACGCCGGAAACTGTAAAATCATAAGCGTGAGCCAGGCTGGCTTCACATTGGGCATCACGATACTCCAGAATATCCGGTATTCGTTGGCCCCGTCGATTTTTGCGGCCTCCAGCAGTGCATCTGGAATCTGCTCCATGAACTGCTTCATCAGGAAGAGACCCAGGGAAAAGGCGAGCGAAGGGACAATAATGGACGCATGTGTATTGATCCATCCTAGCCAGGACATCACCATGTAGTTTGGAATCGCCGTGACGTGTGGTGAGAACATCAGGGACAGGATGACGATGGTAAACAGCACCTTTGAACCGGGAAACCGGTATTTGGCCAGCGGGTATGCGGCTGCGGAAGCCAGCAGAATATGGCCTGCCGTTCCGAGCAGCGTAATAATCAGCGTATTGGCAATGTATCTGGTTAAAGGAACCCAGGAGTTACCCATCAGATTGATCAGGTCTGCAAAATTTTCTGTCGTCGGATTGTTCACCCAAAAGCGCGGCGGAAAAATAAACAGCTCATCCAGCGGTTTGAAGGCATTGTTAACCGTGTAGATCAGCGGCAATACCATGAATGAACCAAACAGAGCCAGCAGTGCAAACAACATCAGGCTGACGGTAAATGACCGATTCAGTTTTCTGGACATGCCGAAGACGGCGCGTACCTTGCTGGTCATGTCATTCACCTATCTTTCTCAGCATTTTTTGTGTCAGTATGTTCGTTCCGAGCATCATGGCGAACAAAACAGTCGCAATGGCGGACGCATAGCCCATCTCGAAACGGATGGTGCCGTAGTCCATCAGATGTGTTACGACGGTATGTGCCGCATAGTTGACGCTTGGAAAGCCAGCCAGCGCGATGGAGATTTCGGCGACGGCGAACGAGGCTGTAATTTGCATCACTGCGCCGAACATAAGCTGCGGTCTCATGGAAGGCAGTGTAATGTACCATAGCTCCTGCCAGCGGTTTTTGATGCCATCCACAGTGCCCGCTTCAACCAGCGATCGGTCGATGGTCTGGAGACCCGCAATAAAGGCGAGAAAGCTCGTGCCAAGGCTGAGCCACAGCTGTACGAGGATGACGATCGCCAGCACGTACTTCTCATTTGCAAGCCACAGGATTGGCTCCAGAATAACGCCGAGGCGCATCAGAAAGCCGTTCATATATCCATAGCTGTCTCCCGAAAAAATGATCAGCCAGATGAAAAAAACGTTGCCTGAAATGGAAGGTGCATAGAACACAAGCGTCATGATGGCCCGAATTTTGGGCGACAGCTCGTTGATGATCCACGCAAACAAAAAGCAGGCAATATAGCTGACTGGACCCGTAATAACGGCAAATAGCAGTGTATTTTTAAGGGCGATCAAAAAAACATCGTCGTTCAGGAACAGCCGCGAGTAATTTTGCCAGCCGACAAATCGGGGCAGCTCCAGCATATTGAAGTGAAAAAAACTGAGGCCCAGCGAGAGTCCGACCGGAATGACCGTAAACAAGAAAAAGATCAGCATAAACGGTGCCATCAGTACGTAATAGTGTCTGCTTAGGTACAAATCCCTTTTCAAAAGGGACCACCTGCTCGCTTGCCTAGCGTTGATGGCAGGCGCAGCGGGTGTCTTGGTGATTTCTGCCTGCAACCGTTACCCTCCCTTCCTTCTACTTCAGATTAAATTCCTTGCGCTTGAGCTCGATCTCATCGTCGATGTACAGAACATAATCGGACAAGGCTTCACGCGGATTCTCGTTTGCATTGACCACCTTACGGAACGCGTTGTCGAGATGTCGGCCCGTGAAATATCCACCGGGAACCTGGGGAATGCCCTCTACCCACTCCCACTGCTGCTCTAGGTTTTGATAATCCTTGACCGGCCAGGGCAACTGCTCTAATGCCTCGATGTTGGCGGTCGGATAACGCGCCGCTGCTCCCATCAGTCCCTCCATTTCCCTGCCATATTCAATCTGGGTCTGCTTGTCGGTCCACCATTTCATGAACGACCATGCAGCCTCCTTGTTCTTTGCGTTTTCCAGCATCATGACTGCACTCGTCGTGCTTGCCACCTCATGCCTTACGGAACCATCCTCCAGCTGCGTGCCCGGAACGATGGTGAAGTCCCACAGATTGCGGATCTCGGGCGCCATAACGGTCAACATGTTATAGGTTGTGTAATCCGCGATACCAAGCGGCATCTCCCCAGTACGGAAGCGGTTTGGAAAATCAGCTTTAAGCGGGAATTTGTAATTTGTATAAAATTGGGTCCACCTCTTGAACGCATCCATGGAAATTTCTGAATTCAGCGCGCTCTCCTTTTGATCTTCCGTATAGAACTCGCCATCGTTCTGGTATAGCAGCATGGCGAAGGTAGCGTTGGGTATCATGTTGGCATTGTTTGTTGTATCCTCGATTGGCAAATAGAACTCCATATTGTGCTTTTGCAGCACCGAGATGGCATTATAGACGTCCTGCCACGTTTTTGGCAGCTCCAAGCCAAGCTCGTTGAGGACATCCTTGCGATAGAACAGCATCGGAAAATGCTGCTGCTCTGGAAGAGCATATACCCCGTTGTTATAGCGGTAAGGCGTCAATCCGCTCTCGCGAAATCGGCTTGCAACCTGCTCAAAGTCCGGGAATCCGCTCAGGTCGGCTGCCGCATTACGCATCGCGTAATTGACCGGAATATCCTCGCCCATATGCATCGCCACATCCGGGCCTTCCCCGGCCAGCGTTGCAGGCAGCAGGATGTTGGGCGGAACAAGGCGTAGCTGCACCGAAATATCGGTTTCCGGTGTAAAGGATTCATCAATCAGACCTTTCAGCACCTGTGCCTGATCACGTCCGGTTGTAATCCATACGGTGATGGAATCCTTTTTCTGCTCCATGTTGCCGATGCTGTCATAATCCTCCGTATAGGAAGCGACGTAGGCACCCACTTCATGCTTCATCTGTTGCAGCACAGTTGCCTCAGCCTCGGGCAGCTTCTGATCCGGTGAGGATACCAAGAGGTAATCCAACGCAATGGGCTGTTCACGAACGGATAATATCCATGTCCCCAATCCGCCTACGTTGATCTTGAAGGTATCCAGACGTTTGGGCACCGTTTCCGGTCTTGCCGCCATATCCTCCAGCTGCACGACCATCGCATGTAATACGGCTACCTTGTCGCTCTGCTCACCTGTCGCCTTCTCCAAATAGTCGGCAACGGAACGGAGAATGTCGGCCTGCCGCTGGAATACCGCGGTCATCTCGGGAATGCGCTGTTCCAGCTGGTAATCCCTCAAAGGATCAGGATTGTTAGAGGTAATCATCAAAATTTTGCGGTACATCTCATTCAGATCCAGCACGCTGGATTCCACCGTGCGCAGCAGCGGAGCGATATCGCCCAGCGTAACCGTCATTCGCAAGCGATGTGTTCCTTTTGAGAGCTGGAACAGGTAAGGCTCGCTTTCACCAAGAACCCGTGTCTGCCATTCGGGGCTATAGTTAAAGCGAATGCGTTCCATTTCCTTGAATGGAACCTTCCCGTCGATCATCAGACTTCGTGTGGCATAGACGCCGCGAAGCTGATCCTGTTTCACCTTGAGTGCAATCTGGTACAGGCCATACTCCGGCACGTCTACATCCCATTCGATCCATTCGCCGGGAAGCTTCCAGTTGATGCCTCCAATGGCGTTGATCCGAATTTTGGATACATCATAGGGCTCAAGTGAAGGACTCGACCGATCCGAAATGGGGGCAAGGGTTGGTGACGATTTACTCACCGCCTTTTCTCCCTGTACCTTGAGCATGACAGCTTCCGCTGGCTTCAATCCTGCCGATTCATAAGTGGCCTGCAGCTCTGCGTAAGATGGAATGTCCTCTTCCTGGTACAGCTCGATATAATCGATCGCCATGCTTTCGCGCAGCGAGGTAAGCGACAGCTTCTGGTTGCCCTTTTCAAAATAAAACTGGTACGGCTCTTCGAAGTAACCGGCGCTGTCCTTGAATGTAGCAAGCTGCCAAACGGGCTTCTCCACCTGTCGTGGTCTGAGATCATTGCCACGATCATCCCTTCGCACGCTGTCTTCGCGGTTCCCCCATACCCTGTCAAATATCAGCACATCGGCTCCCCTGAACGGAACCTCTCCGTTCAGGGTCAGCTTCCGCTCAATGCCGGAGCTTTTGCCCGCGACGGGATAATAATGAACGCGGATCTGGTATAAACCGCTCGCCTGTACAGGGACCTCCCAGCTGATAGTGCCGACTTCCGGGGTGATGACCGCTTTCCCGTCCAGTCCGGCATATCCATTGACAACCTCGAACTCATCGTCCGCAGCCTGAATGAAAGATTCTCCTTCGATTCTTACGGTCTGCTCCGGCATGTCTGCGTTTGTATGCGTTGAGAGATAATGTTCATAGCTGCGTGGATCGTCTGTACCCGACACGGCTTCAAAATCCTCGCGCGCCTGAACGATGCCCGGACTGCGATCCCGCGCAGGGTAAATGCTCCATATGGAGAAGATCAACGCAATGGCGAGCAGCAGAATCAATCCTTTTTTCTTTCGTGACCGCATGTTCCAATATGTCCCCCTTCCTTATGGCGTGGAGCATGGTTATGGTGTGTCACTCTCCGGGGACAGTGCGTAGGGCTTTGCATCCGTTCCGGAGAGGACAGCATCATTTCTTTTGCTTGTATACCTCATCGATGGCTGCCTGGAACGGCGTCTTGTATTTTTCAATGACGGTTGAAACGGAAACACCATCGACCAGCTCACCGTTGAAATCCCAGAAAGGCAGTGACGGGAATGTATTGTGGTCAAGCACCAGCATGCCGTCAGCAACCGTTCTGGCATTTTCGATGTCAGCTTCGTCCGCCAAGTGAGTCTCCAGGGTCGATTGTCCGGGGTAATCGTAGATTGAATCGATCTCATTGATTTTTTCCCAGATATACATCAATTGCTCCGGATGCTCGACTGCTTTTGGAATCGTCAGCGCCTGATATTGCGACTCGCCAGAGTGGTACGCGCTTGCACTTGGCCCTTTCGGGAAAGGCAGGAAGCCGATATCATAGTCCTGCATATCTGTTTTGATGCCTTCGATCTCGTACATGGCGCCCGAATACATTAGCGTATTGCCCTGACGGAAGAACGTGGCCGGTTCAGTCCAATCCCCGCCTTCCGAGGCTCTGCCGACTTGCTCGGTAGCCATTTTGGAAACGAAGCTCAGTGCTTCTTTTGTTTTTGGATCATCCAAATTTTGCTTGTCACCATTGGTCAGTGAGGCTTCGTTGGAATACAGCACCGGTTCAAGCAGTCCCCTTTGGGCCAATCCCCAGGTATCGAGCTTGCCGTCGTTATTGCGGTCCTTGTTTGCCTTTTTGGCTACTTCAATGAACGTATCCCAGTTCCACTGATCTTCGTCCACATATTCCTGCAAGGGCTTCATACCTAGCTCCTGCATGAGTGTGCGATTATAAAAAATACCACTGATGAATGAAGATTGATCCTCGGTAAATCCGTAGCCCCTACCTTCGTACTGCATGTATTCGTTGGTCGTTTTCTGGTTGAACACCTTTTCGTTCTTGGTATACTCATCCACGGGCCATAACAAGTCTTGCTTGGTCAGTGCCGGAATAGCGTAGCTTTTGCCCAGCCGGACAATGTCGCCCAGCGGTTCTCCCGCCATCAGGGAAGCCACGACCTTCTCCTGGTATTCGCCAAAATCAATCGAAATGTATTCGATGTCAAAGTTGTGCTTTTTCTTCAGTGCTTCCAAGTTCTCGATTCGCTGAATGTTATCCGGGTTGCTATCGGTCATTTTCATGTCCCACCAGGCAACCACCTTGATTTTTCTTCCCCCCATGTCAAAATCCATCTCCGGCGTTGATGTCTCATTCTTAGGTTCTGTTTCATTCGTAGTTTGCTCCGCCTGCGGCGCCTTCGTTTCCGGCTCTGTCTGTGCGCTGGAGCCAGTGCTGCACGCGGTAATCAACAGCATGATTACAAGGACCAGGCTCATCAGCATGTACGTTTTTTTTCTCATCGTTGTCCCCCCTGAATGTGTTTTACAGTTTTCTATCAAAGTGTAGCTCTTGAATGAAAGCGCAAACAACCCGTTAAAGTAAAGGGGCTTACCCTGTCAAACTATGGGTTTTGGCAATTTGAATCCAGGTTGAAGCATTTTCGGCTTGAATTGGTAAACAAATGGTCCCTCCGCAAAGAGATGCACATTGTATGCGCTTTCTTTTATTCCCATAATGAAATAAAGACATGAGTCATACTAAGGACCGAGGGTTTTAGAGTGGTTCAGAGAGATTCAAATCAAGCGAAAGTGAGGTTTTGCTTCATGCATGACATCTTGCTTGTGGACTTCAGCGGCCACACGCACGGAGAATTGCAGAAGTTGCTGCGGCGCAGTAACTCCGATCACGTCATCGGAGACTGCGTAGTCTCTGCGTGCGCCGCCTTGTCAGCTTTGGCCGGTCGAGAATTTTCTGTCGTGCTCGTGAGCACCGGGGGATTTGCTGCTGCAGGTTTGTGGTTATGCCACTATATTCGAAAGAAAAGTCAGATTCCGATCCTTTTCATGGGGGGAGGGGATCATTTCAGGCTTGTACGCAAAGCGTTAGCATATCAGGTCAGCGATTATTTGCCAGGTCCGTTTCATGCCTCCGCCCTCCTGAACAGTCTGGATCGGCTCAAGTCCAGGCTTGATTCGGAGCCCGCGAAGAGACTTCCTTCTGCCTTCAGATCGCTGGTTCATTTGGAAGGCAAGCACGTGCATTCCAGCCAAGTGATCAAGATGGTAAAAGCTTATGTGCTCGATCACCTGAGCAGTGACATTACACTAAAGAGGATTTCCGACTTGCTTCATTTTAATTGTGCGTATCTTGGTCAAAAATTCAAAATGGAAGAGAACGTGTCCTTTAATCATTATTTAATGCAGCAGCGGATGGAAAAAGCCAAGCTGCTGTTGATATCCACCAATTTGCGGATTTACGAAATTGCCAGCGAGGTTGGATATACGGATACAGACTGGTTTTATAAAAAGTTCAGAGCATATACCGGGGAGACCCCCAATGTCTATCGAAAGCAAAAAACGTTCACCGCATAGTTGTGGAGCTGCCCCTTTGGGAATCATCAAACAAAAACAAAAGCAAGACCTCAGGTTCATCTCACCTGAGGTCTTGCTTCTGTTCATATCTACTTCTATTTTAACGGACCAAAAGGGATTCCCGGAATTCCTGGGGAGTCATGCCTGTCACCTTTTTGAAAAAACGAGTAAAGGAATGCGCTGCCTCATAACCAACCTGGAGTGCAACCTCCCGAACCATGAGATCGCTATTCCTGAGCAGTTCCTTTGCTCTTCTAACTCGCAGCTCGTCAATAAATTCGGAGAGGTTGATCCCCATCTCCTGTTTGAAGAAACGGGAGAGATAGGATGGATTGAAATGATGAAGCTCTGCCAGCCTCACTAGGGAAAGATCTTCTTCCAGATGCTCCTTGACGTAAGTACACAGGGAATGAATGACCGCATTCGCTCGCTCCTGCTCATCCGAGCCCTTGAAGCGTACGAGCTTGTCGGTTGCCTGATACAGCGCCTGCACGGCGTCCTTCATAGATGCATACTCGCTCAGACGAAGCAATCTGCGCTGATCGGGAATATCCTGATGCAGTCCCCATCGATTGATAGTCGAATACAGATACAGCGCCAGATTATAATAGGTTTCCATCGCCCTCTCCATCGTCACATCCTGTTGAAGCAGTTCATTGGCCAGCTCTTCAAACACTTCGTAAAATTGCTGAATTCGTCCCGTTTCCAAATACCCTGACATGACCTCAATTCGGCTGCTGACCCGTGTGAGCTCCCTTTGGCCCTGATTCGGCAAAGCATCATCAAGATCGGTAAGCACCATGGAAATGCCATCACCAATCTTCATCCAATGCAGCTGCCTCAATCGCTCGTATTGCCGAGTAATGTCGAACCAGTTGCAGCTTTTCCCGCTTAACGCAAAAGCCACCGATATGCCAAGTGAAGCCATGCAGGCTTCCTGCACCAATTCGAGTATACCCTCCAGATATCGGATCAGTGAATGGCCTGGCTCTGCTTCCGGATGTTTGGGCTGAACCAGCCATACCACATCTCCATAATGGTCTGTTACGCTGGCGTGAAGGGTGTGCTCATCCATCAGGGAAGAACCGATCCTTCGCGCTGATGCCTGAATCTGTGCGCGCTCCAGGTGCAGAGGGTTATCCTTATAATCAAATCGACCCAGCACAATGTAAACAGGGGCCGAGAGATGAAGACTCATGTCTCGCCTTGCCCATTCATCCTGAATCTCACTGGAGCAACCTGCCACATATGGTGTGGAGTTCTGTAGCACGTTCCTCAAATACTCTTCCTGCTGAAGCACCTCCAGCTGACTGGTTGCCTCTTGGGACTGCTCCAGCAATTCGTGCAAGCGGTGACTCTGCCGAATCTCTTGCATGACCTCCTCAACCACAGCCATGATCTTGTCATATCCTTCCGTTTTGAGTAAATAACGTACATTGGGCATTTGAAAAGCCTTGTAGGCATAATTAAAATCGCTGTAGCCGGTGAGAAAAATGACGCGGCAGTGCGACCAGTAAGCCTGGATCTGTTCTGTCAGTTCAAGACCGCTCATGCCAGGCATACGAATGTCTGTCAACACGATATCGATCCTTGAGCGTTCCATCCACGTTAATGCCTCCCTGGCTGAATAAGCTTTGCATACATCAAGCCGTTCCGGCATATGGCTTGCAAAGGTTTCGTAGAGGCTGTCCGTAATAATTTCCTCATCATCCACAATCAAAAGTCGATACATTCGCTTTCCCTTCCTTCCCTTCGGATTCGAATCGTGACCTTCAATCCCTGCAGCTCGCTTCTGGCCAAAAACAGGCCGCTTCCTTCCCCGAATGTCAGCACCAGGCGCCGATGAATATTCATGAGTCCGGTCATTTCATCTGAGCTGCCATCTTCAAGCAGACGCTCCTGAAGCGCATGAATGTGCAGGTCCGTCAACTCATGCCCGTTGTCCTCTACACTGATTTCAGCGATATTCCCCTTCATGCTGAACCGGACCCTAAGCATGCCCTGATCCGTCATTTTTTCAAGACTGTGCTCGTAAGCATTCTCAATGATTGGCTGTATGATTAACCGGGGAACACGAATCTGCTTCATATCCGGTGGCAGCTCCCCGAAGTCGGCCTGTATTCGTCTGGAAAAACGCAGCTTCTGAATTTCCGTATACACACTCGAATGGGCAGCTTCCTCCTCCAGTCTTACATGATCTGTCCCGTTTCGGGTAATGAACCTGAAATATTCACCAAGCATGTTGGCAAATTGCTCAATCCGCGCTGTATCCCCCGTTCTTGCGAGCGAATTGATAATGAAAAAGCTGTTATACAAAAAATGAGGATTAATCTGCGACTGAAGCTGCTTCAATTCGGCGCGCTGCATCATCATCGTCTTTTTGAAATCCCGATCGATAAGCAGTTGAAGCTTCTCAAGCATCTGATTGAACCGGGAGTACAGAAAGCCAAATTCATCCTTGTGCTTGTGCACGATGGGGATGTCCAGTACACCTGTCTCCATTTTTTTGAATCTTTTGACGAGCAACAGCAGCGGAATGTGAATCAGCCTGTAGCTGGAATAGAGATAAGCCGATATCGCGACGAAGGATGTCATTGCAAACAGCCAGGCCCAATGATAGAACTTGCTTAGTGGCCTCTTCACACTTTCCTCTGGTAAATACGTTGCTACCGATAAGCCCAATGGGCCCATATGGCTCTGGCTGACATAATAGCGTGTACCCTCGACCTTCACCTGAAAGCCGCCATGATCACTATCGGTGATGTGATCACGGTAGTAAGGGAGGATTAAGTCACGCTTGGAAACGTCTGTGATAATATGGCCCGTCTTTTCCTCAATGAGGAAGGAGCCACTGTCCGGGTACAGATTAAGCTGGGTCAGTGCATTTTGAAATTGCTCCGTATCCAGCTCGACCTGGACCGCAAACAGCGGTTCTTCTCCCTTCTTGCCAGTCAGGCGCACGGCACTCAGATTCATGGTGTCCTCCTTCACCGTAAAGCGCGCGCCTTTCCCCTGCATGCCGGAGCTAAAGTATTCATAGGAGGCTTTGTCATAATCATCGATGCCATGGGTGGCGGAGATGCTCTTGCCAATCGTGCGGATATGCACATGAACGTTCTTGATGTAAGCACTGCTGTTCTTGAACGTAGCCAGCCGCTCGGACAAATAATTCAATGTATCGCGGCGCTCTACCTGATCCATCATTCCCCACAGAATGGCGAGCCTGTTCAGCTTCCTGTCCTCAACGATGTCAAACTGCTGCAACTCCAGCCATTCAATTTCCCGATTCAATTCATCCAAATATCGGGTAAGCCGTCTTTCTGTTGACGAGGAAATTTCCTGGCTGGCATTGTCATAGCTCCAATTGTACAGATACAGGCCCAGGAGAATCAGTGGAAGAACAAAAATCAGATAGGTGATAACCAACCGGGCGAAAATGCTGCTGCGCCAGGATTGGGCAGGAAACTTAATCAACTCACTCCCCTCCATTGCTACAGGCTGGATTGTCTTTTTGCACATTTTGCATATGAAGGCACCATTGAGGAGCGGTCAGCGTTCCAGTGCTGTTTTGGTTTTGAGCCACGCATTAATCTCCGTTGTGATCTGTTCTCCGCCTAACTTGAGCCAACTCTCCACAAACTGGTCGAACTCTTCAATCGGTCTGCCGAGAATAATGTTCATGTATGCCTCAAGCTGAAGATCGTTCAGGATCATCTGCCGGTCGACCATCGTTTCTGTAATCCCCCCCGTGAATTGGTCATATAAAAGCTGTCCGTTCCGCTCGTAACCATCAGCTATGTTAAATGCACCTGTCGGTCCGTAGGTTTGATTCCAGCCCCAGCCGCTTTCAACTCCTTCCGTTACATAGGCCTCAACTCTTTTCTGAATAGCGGATGCTTCATCCTGAAGAACAGCAAAATTGCCGGAACGCTGCGCCTCCCGAATTTGCCGGTAAGCATCCAGATTTTTGGTTCCCGGAAAGGGGGTCACCGGCGATAGCATCCACACTGCCTTGGAATCGTCATTGTAGTACGTTTCATACTGCGCCTGCTCCCCCCAGTTGGTCTGCAAATGAAGATCCATAAGTTTCATCACCACTTCAGGATGAGCATAGTCCTTTCTGACGGCGAAATATTGCCAGGTATTGGTGCGAAGTGGCACTTTAATCTGATTGCCGGATTTAGCTACTATGGGGTAAGACTGCCAGTCCGCTGCTGCATCGTTCTCTCGGCTCGACTGAATCATGAAGGGTGTCCATTGTTCACCGTACAGCATGCCGATTTTTCCGTTTTTGATCAGTCGTACGGCCTGTGTTCCCTTCTTATAGCTGAATTCAGGGTCAAGCTGCCCCTCCAGGTACATCGTTTGCAGAACCTGCAGCGCCTCCCGGACTTCAGGCTGAATGCCGCCATAAACGAGCTTGCCATGTGGATCTTTAATCCATATATTCGGGTATGCACCATACCCTGCCATCAGACCGGCAACCCCCATGACCGGGTCCCACAGATGATTCGTTAGTGCAAGGCCGTAGGTATCCTGTTGGCCGTTGCCGTCAGGGTCTTCTTGTGTAAACGCTTTCGAAATCTCAAGTACGTCCTCCATCGTCTCAGGCGGCTGAAGTTCCAGACGTTCAAGCCAATCGGTTCTGATCCACAAGTACTGGGCTGTCTCGATGGAGGAGGCCGTTTCAGGTATCGCCATCAGCTTGCCATCGATGGTTGCCGCGTCAAAAGGCCCGCTTCCTTCCGCCTCCAGTATGCTCTTCGCAAGCGGCGAAGCATACGTTGTGTACACCTCGGACAGATCCTGGATCAGCCCCGCATTGCTCAGCTGCCTTAATTGGTATGGATTTACCTTCACAACGTCCGGAATTCGACCTGCAGCGAGGGAAACACCCAGCTTTTGACCGTACATATCTCCTTTGGCGATCCAGTCATAGCGAAGCTTAATCCCCAGGTCTTGCTCATATAACCGGGTCCAGCGATTGTCCAGCAGTGTCTCTCCCGGCATCTGGCTGATCATGCGCTCCAGATCATCCCCGGCCTCCCTGACAAAAGATACTTCTACCGGAGAACTGTATTTTTCGAAAATGGAATGATCCCCGGATGGCTGCCCATCCACCACGGGCATGCTTTGTCCTGAATATCCGCTCGTATGGTCTGTTGGTATACATGCACTGAGCAACAGAATGACAACCCACTTTGTTTTGGTTAAAGCAGAAATACGCACATCATGCACCCCCATTCGTCTGTAATGGACAACGTTTTTTGGCAACATTAGGAATTTTAACCTTTCTGATATTATAAAAAAAGCCGCCGGCTCGGCGACTTCTATGCATGTTTGTTCTCGTCCTCCGACACGATCACATCATATTTAAAATTCGAAAAATCAGCGCTGCTCCCGGTCACTCTCGTCGAATATAAAAACAACCCGATCCGGCAGCCCATAAAATGATCCAGCTTATAAATCATTTTGTGGGAAATGCCAAGCGGCTTCCACTCTATCCCCTCCAGATAGGAGAACGTACAGTCGTCCTGATTATTCACGAAGTTGCCAAAAGCCTTGAGCGTAACTACGGATCCTGAAACAGGTATCCTGGCATACTCGGTGGCAGGCTCCGTATCAACCAGATTGCCAAATATCGATGAGTCCTCGCTGTTTCTTGCCAGCATGACCAGGTAAAATTGCCCTTCAGTCTTCGTCAGCGCAATTAAACCGTATGTACCGATCAGGAAACACAAGCCTGCATAATCACCATCCTCCAGCCTGCTGCCATCCAGCGTAACGATTGCTTCACAGGCAGGGCCCATTGCACGCTGCGTCAGCGTATTAACCGCAAAGGTCAGATTGGGGCTGATGTGTGCGGTTTGAATCCGATACACCCCAGGCTGGTCGGTTACCGACCAGAGCGCATCATTCGGAGTGTGATTCCATTGCCAGACATCCTTGAGCCGTACCTTTCCTTCTGCATTCGCTTCATAGTGAAAATCATCGCTGCCAATTAGAGGTTTGTAGACGTGATCCGGTCTCGTACTCGGCACAACGATCTCTTTTGGCGCTTCCGTGGGGAACACCGGGATATCGTTCTCAAAGTGAAGCGGAACCAGCACAGGGATGCGGCCAACCGCCCCGTGATCCTGAAACAGCATAGCGTACCAGTCGCCATCCGGTGTATCCACGATTCCGCCCTGGGCTACACCTGAATTAAAATAGCCCATATCGTCGTTAAACACTTCTCCGCCAACAAATTCGCCTTCCAGGGAATCCGCCATGTAACACGCCTGTGTTCTTCGGCCGGTAGCTTGTGAAATATGAATCAGAAACACATAGTATTTTCCATTAATTTTGTAAAAATGGGCCCCCTCGTAACCGAGGAAATAAGGCTCTTTTTCTTTTACGATCATGCGCAGCACTCCACCGGGCTTGGGGCCGGACAGATCAGAGCTTAACTCGGTCAAATGAATTTCGGCATTACCATGGACCAGGTAAATTCGGCCATCTTCGTCGAAAAACAGGGAGCAATCATGATAAAAGCCTTCCACATACTGCTTGGTCCAGGGACCCGAGATCGTATCGGCCGTGTACAAATATGTCTTATGGTTATCGTTTGCCACAAAAATGACATAAAACTTATGCTTGTGATATCGAAGCGACGCTGCCCACATGCCTTTGCTGTAAATCTGCCTGCCTTGCTCCAGCCGCTGCGCGGGTGTATCGTCAAGTCTGTCGTACACATGCGTAGCCACTTCCCAATGGGTCAGGTCATAGGAACGCAGGATGACGCAGCCTGGCATCATATGCATGGTTGTGCTGACCATATAATACGTGTCTTCAACCCGAATCACATCTAGATCGGGATAATCGGCCCAAATAATTGGATTTGCATGCATGTTGGCCATTCTTCCTTTCTAGCTTTATTGGCCACACAATCTCAGCAGATATAATAGGCCCAAGTCTAGTTCCTTGCTTATTCAAAACTCCATTCCCTAATACTGATGCCTTGCTTGCCCACTGCTCCCCCAACCACCATATAGATGTCATGAACTCCCTGTGCATCTGTAATCCCGGTTGAATGCTCTTTCCATCGAGGTGATATGCCGGATTTAGGTGATCCACCCGATGCCGGAATCACAAGCTGCCCAATCAGTAGTCCGTCCGGGCGATCCAGATGAAGCTCCAGTACCGCCTCCGCGCCTTCATTGGAGATTGCAGCTGTAAAGCATGCCGCCCCTTCATTGCCAAAATCAACCTTCGATAACGCAATCCAGCTGCCTCTTTCCATCTCGGTAACAACAACCTCAGAATCGGCACCAGCCGTAGGCTTTGATGTACTTAATCGCTCCGTCTTCACCCCTGCGCTCCATCCCATTGTGGCAGCAGCTACCCTCTGATAAGGATTGAACAGCTTGATCTGTTCAACACCTTCATAATCTGCGGCCACCTCGTTCATACGACCATCTGCTTCGTTGAAGCTAATCTGGTTCAGATGTGTCGAACGATAACCATCAGGAACCTCCATCGCCTGTGATAACGTCTGGGCGTGATAAGCAATATACCAGTGATCCGCAAATTGAAATATGGCATGATGGTTGTTGCCGCCAACGCCAAAAAAGTGACCCGGATTTCGCAGGACCGTTCCTCTGTACGTCCATGGACCCATTGGCTGGCTGCTCGTCATGTAAGCAATCTCGCCGGGTGGCGGACTGCCCTCTGGACGAAAACCCTCGTCAAAGTTAGAGCAGTAGGTAAAATAATAGATATTGTTGAATTTGTGAATCCCCGCATCCTCAAACATGTACGGAGCAGGGATAACCCTCGCCCGGCCCACCACACTGGTCATATCTTCACCCAATGGCATAACTCTTGCGGTATCCGGCCTCTCTGCTCTCCCTTCCGGTATGCCACCCCCAAAATAGATATAAGCTCTGTGATCATCATCTACCAGCACGGCCGGATCGAACAGCCACGTCACATCCTCAACACCCGGAGTCTCTCTGGTAATGAGCGCTTTTCCAATAGGATCTGTCCAGGGCCCGACCGGACTCGGGGCTGACAATACGCCGATGCCGCTGGCATTGTTTGAAAAATAAAGGAAGAATCGATCCTGCCCGTCAATAATCTGATGGGCAGCGGCTGGTGCCCAGGATTGAGTGGCCCATGTGGCTGCGCCTTGGGGCCCTGCCACATGAATCTCACCATGATCTGACCAGTTAACCAAGTCGTCTGAAGAGATGACTATTATGCGGTTGATCGAGTGGAAACTGTTTTTCTGCGGATTGCCCTCAGAATCATATTCCAGCTTATCACTCGTCATGTACAGATAGACACGCCCCTCGAACACCAGAGCATACGGATCGGCTCCAAATTTATGAGCAACCAAAGGATTTTTATTTGGTGGAAGTTTCCCTATGGCCTTACTGATCTTCACAGCAGCTATAGATGCATGATTCTGTTCCGTTTGTTCCCTCGCATTTGAAGCAGAATTGTAGTTCATCAGTCGTTCCTCCATTTGAGTTTGATATACATCTTATCGCCGCTCTGCGATTTGCCAGATCCAGGTTTAAAATGCAGGGAAACGCTTGCAATAGCAGATGCAGCATGTTAGGTTGATTACAGTTTAAGGTAAAGCTGATTACATTTTCATTGCGTATTCCGCTCTATTTATTGCGCGAAAGGACAAGGAGGTGCTATATGAACGGATCCACTGAATATTTTTACGATCCCATCCAGTCCGAGCTTTTATATCTTCATCGCGTAACTACGTATCCATTGGAAACAATCTATCATCGACATGATGCATACGAGATCTACCTTTTTATTCGCGGCAATGTCAACTTTTATGTGGAGAACCGATGTTATCATCTGGAGCCGGGGGATTTGCTTATTATGTCTCCGGAGGAAATGCATCGCGCCTTTATTTTGGATGGAACCGAATATGAACGAATTACTATCAATCTAAAAAAAACATATCTTTGTCAGTTGTCGACTCTATCAACCAATCTATCCGCATGTTTTGATCATCGTCCAAAGGGACAACAAAACATCGTTCACTTAGATGATTACCATATGAAGCAGATTTTGCATTTAACTAGCGAACTGGAGGAATTGCTTGATTCAAATGTATATGGAACGGATGTTAAAACCAACGCAGTCATTGCACAGTTATTGGTTCTCATTAACAATTCGTTCCACAATAAGTCCTCTATACCAATCGATATCATGCCAGAGATGGTACGTAAAACAATGGATTATATTGAAGCGCACATTTCCCAGGAGATTACGCTTCGCAAGCTTGCCGAGGCATTTTATATGAACAGCACGTATATCAGCCGCCAGTTTAAAAAGCATACCGGACTAACGATCCGCTCTTACATCTTGAACCGTCGTATTGAATTGGCGAGATATTACCTATCAGGCGGGGTGAGCATTACGGATGCCTGCTTCCAATCGGGGTTTCGCGATTATGCCAATTTTATTCGAACCTTCACCAAAATTACCGGAGTCTCTCCGGGCAAATATAGCAGACAAGCACAAAATATTCCTGATCCATCCTTTGCACACTATGCAGCATTAAACCCGGCAAAGGATGGTCAAAAATAAACCCCTGCAATGAAGAGTGTTCAACAACAACATTGAGCAATCCTACCCATTAGATTAACGAATTGACAGGCGAAAATCGTTTAGATACATGCCTAATCGGTAATCGGAATATGTTCTTGTCCATTCAGGCAATCGGTACAAGTTCTTCTCCTTGGCTCGGGACAAAAACTGTTACCAACCTTCATATCGTGCATTCCCCTAAAAAACGCAGTGTACAGTCCGGCAGGACCGGACCGCCGCTCACAATCGTTAGAATTTATAATTCAGTCATCGTCGTCCTGTCCTTCTCCTGTTTAGTCTTGTTTGTATTGGTTACGTTCAAGAGGCTTGTGTCGCATACAATCGTGCATAAATACCTCCGCTATGCAGCAGTTCCTCATGCGTACCCATCTCGGCAATCTCTGTACCCTCCAGCTCAACGATCTGGTCGGCATGACGGACCGTCGATAGCCGATGGGCAATCACCAGTGTTGTGCGATCCTTCGATATTTCATCCAGTGCCTGTTGGATCTCTTGCTCGGTCTTGGTATCAAGCGCCGATGTGGCTTCATCCAGAATGAGGATCGGTGCATTGCGCAGAATCGCCCGTGCTATCGAAAGGCGCTGTTTCTGCCCTCCAGACAAACGCACACCGCGTTCACCAATTACCGTATCGTAGCCTTGCTCCATCTGAGATATAAATTCATGCGCTTTAGCTGCTTTAGCTGCGGCAATCACATCTTTCCGTGTCGCGTCCTTCCATCCATAAGCAATATTGTCATACACCGAGCCATCAAACAGGAACGTATCCTGCAGCACCATTGAAATATTGTTACGCAGGCTGGAAAGCGTCACATCACGAATATCGATGCCATCCACTCGAATCGATCCCGCCTGCGGGTCGTAGAATCGGTTAACGAGACTGGCCAATGTCGACTTACCCACTCCTGTGGTGCCTACAAGAGCTACTGTTTTTCCATGATCAATGGTCAGGTTCAGCCCCTCTAGTACAGGCGAACCATCTTGATAAAGAAATGTGACATCTTGAAAGGAGATCTGTCCTTGTACACGCGGCAAATGGACTGCGTTTCGCTTCTCCTTTATGTCTTCCTCTTCTTCCAGCACATCATATACCCGTTTAAGGCCAGCAGAGGCTCGCCCTGCCATTTCCACCAAGCCGGAAAAAGACTTTATCGGTTGATAAAACATACCTAGGTAGGCAATGAATCCGATGATATCAGCAATGCTTACCTCGCCTGTTGCCATCAATCTGCCGCCCAGTATCACGACAAATACAGTCCCCAGTGTGGTCACAAATGCCAACAACGGCAAAGAGGTTTCATAGAACAAACTGGCGCGTAAATAGGTCTTCGAATATTTCATAGCCAGACGAGAAACGTTGACCCGCTCCTCCTCCTGTCGATTGAAAATTTGGATTTCTTTCATGCCCGACAAATTTTCCTGCACCTTTCCAGCGATATCTCCCCGAGCTTGGGAACTCTCTCCCCACAGCGGCGACAAGTGCTTGCTTTGCCATACCGTGATTACAAGCAGCAACGGAATCGTGATCAGACTGATCAGTGCCAGCTTCACATTGATCGTCAAGAGCAGGATGCCTACTCCGATAAAGGTCAGTCCGTTAACGATAAAGTCAGGTATAGCATGGGCAATGAAAATTTCCGCTTCCATCGCATCATTCACAACGCGCCCGGTCAAGTCACCCGTCCGGCTTCGATGGAAATAGCGCAAACTCATCTGCTGATATTTGCTATACAATCTTGTTCGTAAATCCGCCACGTAATGAAGTGCGGCATAATGGTTCATATAGCCTGCCAGTGATGTTCCGATGGCTTGCAAACAGGTAGCTCCAAGTAGCAATAAACCAATCTTCAATGCTTCTGCGGCAAACTGACTGCTACCTTCGGTCGCCAATTGTGTCAACGAACGGAGCGCCCAGGGCAAATAAAACCCGGCAATTGTTGCCAGCACGATACCGACTAATCCAATGCCTAACTGCAACCAGTATTTTCGTGCGCCCAGCAAGACACGCCATGCGATTTTCATGTGGCAATCTTCTCCTCCTGCTCCTTATCATTTAAGAATCCTTGATCCGCCCCTTGGCCTCTACGCTTATCACGCAATATCTCGTACGTCACATACACTGGTCGCCCCGTTCGTGGTTCCAGCATAATTTCGGCATCGATGGCAAACACCTCACGTAGCGTCCGTGCCGTCATTACGCGCTCTGGCGAGCCATGCTCCACCACCTGACCATCACGAATCGCCACCATATAGTCGGAGAAGCGTGCTGCCAGATTCAGGTCATGCAGCACCATCACAATCGTAACCTGCTGACTGCGATTCAGTTCATAGAGCAGCTCCAGCACTTCAAGCTGATGTGCCAGGTCCAGATAGGTGGTGGGTTCATCCAGCAGGATCAGATCGGTCTGCTGGGCGAGTGCCATCGCAATCCATACGCGCTGACGTTGACCGCCAGAGAGCGTATCGACCTCGCGATGCTCAAACGCTGTAAGCAGTGTAACTGATAGGGCCCAGGCAACTACTTGCTTATCCTCTTTGGAGAGCTTGCCGAAGCCCCGTTGATGAGGAAAACGCCCATAGGCCACTAATTGACCGACCGTCAAACCGCTCGGTGCAGTAGGCGTCTGCGGCAGAATTGCCATCTGCTTGGCCACTTCTTTGGTGGACAGTGTGCAAATATCAGCACCATTCAGATAAACCGTGCCATTTTTCGTCTTGAGCAGCCGACCGACTGCCTTTAGTACGGTTGATTTCCCGCAACCATTGGGGCCAATAATCGAGGTAATCTGTCCACGCGGAATCTGCAAATCCAGTTCTTTTACGATAAGCGTGTCATTATAGGCAATATCGATTTGTTGCGCTGTAATACTCTCCATGACGTCCTCCTAATTGGCCTTCGATAGTAAATAAAGAAAGTACGGAACACTGATGACCGTAATGACGATTCCCGTCGGCACATCTCCCCCCAGGCTAACCGTGCGCGTAATTGTGTCAGCCAGCACCACGACTAATCCACCGGTCAGGCTGGCAGCCGGAACGAGCAATTTGTGATCGGGCCCGACTAGTTTTCTTGCCATGTGCGGAGCGATCAAACCAACGAAGAAGAAGCTTCCGCCCACGGCCACACTGCCAGAGGATAAAGCAACAGCAGCGATCGACAACCCCAAAAACTGCCGCTTCACGGCAAGACCTAGTCCTTCTGCCGTCTGATTGCCCAGATGGAGGGTGTTGAGCATGCGAGACTTGTAGAAAATATAGCCGAGTAAAATGAAGACCCATGGTGCCAGTACGGAAATATAGCGCCAATCAGCGCCCCACAAGCTTCCCGCCAGCCAGTGCAGCATGAAATCCATCTGCGAATCATTCAGCTTGAGTGTCAGGAAGGTGGTCAGCGCTTCATACCCGCTTCCGAGCGCGACCCCGGTTAAGATCAAGCCGATTGACGAGATATCTCGCCCACGGCGATACGATAATAAGAAGATCAATCCCGCCGCCAACAATCCACCAACAAAGGCCAGTAGTGGCAGGGCAATAAAGGAGCCCTTTCCTGTCGATGCGATGAATACGACGAAGAACAATACAAACAAACCTGATCCCGAACTAATCCCCAGTGTCCCCGGACTAGCCATGTCATTGCGCAGCAAACTCTGCATCACGACCCCAGCCGCTCCCATTCCCAGACCTACCAAGATCGACAGTGCGATTCGTGGCAACCGAAAATCAAACACGATCAGATTTTGCTTGTCGGTGCCGTTTCCCACGAGAACATTCAACACTTCTAGCGGTGAAAGATTCATCTTGCCAGAATTCATGCTAATGATAGCAAACATAAGGATGAGCACCATAAGCACTACATTGATGATGATGCCCCGTTGCATCGTATAACGCTGCTTGATCATTCAGATTCCCTCCTTTGTCTGCGAGCCAGGAAGAGAAAGTACGGGACACCAATGATAGAAAATATAATGCCAATCGGCGTTTCGAACGGCTTATTGATCAAGCGTCCAGCCAGATCGGCTGACACGGTCAGCAACGCACCATATAACGCAGCCGCCGGAATAATGTAACGATAATCGACACCGACCATGTATCGCACAATATGTGGGGTAATCAGACCAACAAAACCGATCGGGCCAACCACGACAACAGCCAATCCAGTCAGGACGAGCACGATAATCGTCGATAATCCCTTGACCAGTCCGCTACGAATACCGAGTCCACTTGCCACATCATCCCCCAAACTGAGCAGTGTAACAGAAGGAGATAGCGCCAGCGCCAGCAGTACACCACCAACAAATAGCGGTGAGATAATCAGCAATTCACCCCACTTGACCCCCGCTGTACTGCCTGCCGTCCAGAATGTCAATGCTCGACCCAAGTTATAATTGATCGCTAAATACTGACTGAGTGCACCAAATAGCATGGAGATGGACAGTCCTGCCAGTACCAGCCGCTGAGGCGTCATCCCGCGCTTGCCCATTGATGCGATGAAGTAAGTGATCCCGGTCGCGAGCGCTGCTCCCAGACAAGCAAACAGCATCATCTGTCCATACGAATAACCCGGCAGAAAAGCCAGGCAAAGAGCAATCGCGAATGCTGCCCCAGAGCTGATCCCCATCAGCCCGGAGTCGGCCAGCGGATTGCGCGTCGTTCCCTGCATAATAGCCCCGCATACCGCAAGGCTGCACCCGACGATCAGATCGGCTACGGTACGCGGAAGACGTAGGGTTTGAATAATGTGATGCTCAGTGAGCGTTGGATCAAATCGGAAAATAGCCTCCCATGCAGTCGCTAACCTCATGTCGGCGGCGCCGAAGCTAATCGACGCCGCCGACATGAGAACCGTTAATCCAAGCCCTACCACCATGTACATGGTGAAGTTCACCGCCCCACGGCGTTTTTGTTCAGGCTTGTTTTTCATCACGTTTTCCTTTCCTTACATACTGACAGTCATATTTGTAAATTGGAGTACTTCTTTATACCTCGTCAAAACTCTTATTTAGCCATTGTCAGCAATTGATTTACAATATGATCAATTAATGCACTGGAAGTCATTATATCCGTGGACCAAGATAGCGATGTACCCACTGTTACGATCCGATTATGTTGCACAGCAGGTAGCGATTTCCAGACCGTATTATCAGTAGGAACTTTCGTATCTCCTATAGCGATTAGATAATCCCCTATGTAAGCAGCCAAGACCTCCATAGAGATATCTCCCCAATATTTATCTGAGTCAATAATATCAGTTTGAACTTTCGACGGTGCCTTCATTTTAAGTTCATTATAAACAAGGTCGCCAACCGCATGCTTGGCTCCAGCGATGTAGTTACTTTTATCACTGAATTCTCCCATAGTAATCGTCACGTCTGAAAGACCTGCATTCTGAAGGGCTAGCTTGGCTTCTTCGATTTTTCCGGCATAAGCACTCAAAACAGCCTTAGCCTCTTCCTGCTTGTTCAAAACATCGCCTATAAAATGTATCCGTTCTTCTGTAGTCATATCACCATAAGGGACATAAATTGTCGGGGCAATTTTGGATAAATCTTCATAATTTTCATCGCCCCATGCTAAAATGATCAGATCAGGCTCAAGAGTCATGACATCTTCCGGCTCCATAGCTACTTTAATGGAGTCTGTAATCTGGTTAGCAAAAACAGCCTCTTTCCCGTCCCTTGCCGCTCTCGCCACACCTAGTGGAGTTACACCTAGAGCCACTACATCGCCAACCAAATAATCGACTACAACACGCTGAGGGTTGTTAGGCACCTTGACGTCACCCTTTACTGTGGATATCGTTCTCGTCTGCGAAACTGCTTCTGAAGCTTTCGTATCCGATACTTCCGATTGTGTTGTCTGTTGTGTCTGCGCAGGGATTGGATTCACCGTTCCCCCGTTATTCGATGGCGTTCCCGACGCACATGCCGACAATAAAAACATCAAGCTCATCGCCGCCGCCAAGATCATTTCTTTACTTCTTACTTTTCCAAACATAGTTGATTCCCCTTCTCTATAAGACTGGACTAGACCCGCTAGTTCCCTCTCATAGTAAGTAAAATGAGAATCATTATCAATACCATCAACCTGCATGGATAGTGCGTTTATTTTCCGATAATCACTTGGTGTCATCTTGTAATACTTCTTAAACATCCGAAACAGATTTTTCTCATCTGTAAAACCAGATCCTGTTGCGATCTCTTTAATGGTTGCTTCTGTATGCTTCAATTCCTGACAGGCAGCCTCAATCCTTTTCTGAATGAGGTACTCCTGTAAGCTCATCCCTTCCTTCTTTTTGAACAGCCGTGTCAATTGCCCACCACTGATCCCAAACATATCGGCAATTTCTTGAAACATAATCGGCTGCATGTAATGTTTATCGAGATATATCTTGGTAGAACAGGCTGGATCTGGCTGGAGATACCGAATCTCACCGCTCTCAAAATCTCTGTATACCCCATGAACCAATTGATATAGAAAACTTTTGGCCTGCAGCTGATCCATCGCCTTGCCGCGTTTCCAACCATTCATCAACTGTTGAAACCAATCGAGTAGCAAGATAGGATTACTTGGTGTATAACCAAACTGTTGAACGAATGGATTCACTTCCTCCAGTAATTGCTGCAGGTGCCTCTTGAAAAAAAGAGGTGATTCTGCTTTATAAAACACCATAAAGGTCTTCACAATCTCCCCTTTTGGCGAAATACTGAGCAGGCTCCCTTTCCCGCCGTGAACTAAACCGAAGCGTTCCATTGCAAATGTGGTTTCATTCAGTTGAATTTGCGCTTCTCCTCCATATGCATAGATAAACATGCTGCTAGGCATTTTGTACTGCTCCAAAGGGGTTTGGGACGCTACATTCTGAAAGCGTACATCTATTAATGTAATGATCGAACGTGTCCAAATACGGGCCATCGTATCGATCATCTCCGGTGTAAATACCTGGCTTGCTTCTGCTTCTTCTTGCATCTATCCGCGCTCCCTCATCATACTTTTTCTATATATCAACCATTGATTGATATTGATTATCAATATCATTATTCATGAGGTAAGTATATCATCATTAAGTGATATTGGGGGAGCAGGCAACGGAAACTAAAAAAACTGACGTCGGTAGAGTACCGATGCCAGTTTGCCGCCAAGGTTCTTTTTCAATGTAAACAAAATGGGAAAAGAACTTGATTCCTTATAATAAAAAAGCCACTAAAATAGCGGCTTTACAGGGCATTGCTCATGTCTCTCGACATATTGAGTTTATCAACATCCCCCTAAGTGCTTAGGTAATGGAGCTGGTACCATGCGTAATTTTTATTTTACTACATACCGAATCTCTCGATATCCCCTTCAGAGAGCACGGTAACGCAACCCATCTACAAGCAGAGAAACAATATTTTTTGCATGCTCTATATCATCGTTGTCTACTGCCGTACTTAGGCTTGCTACCGCCCACAACAATTCATCTGGTGTAATCTTGGCACGTACTTCATCTGCAGCTGTTGCTGTTTCAATCAAAGTCTTTAGAGCTGGACTTAATTCCTCTACAAAGCAAATAGGTAAGGTTTCGTATGCCGGATCGCTAGAATGTAGAGCTGCAGCGAGTCCTCGTTTAGTTGCTATGAACTCCAAGTAACGCAACAGCCATCGCTCCAGTGCCTCAACAGGTTTATATTTATCAGCTAAGTCTACTGCAGCATCTGCACAAGCATCGATCTCCTGACGAAAAACAGCTTCAATTAAGTCTGAACGTTGTGGAAAATGACGGTAAACAGTTCCAACCCCTACGCCAGCCTTATCCGCAATCTCACGAACTGGAGCGTCTACCCCCGAGGTTGCGAACACTGTCATTGCTGACTGGAGCAAAGCATTAATGTTGCGTTGTGCATCGGCACGCACGCTTCGAACTGTCTGCTGACGAGTCTCCAATCCTTCACTGCGATCTTCCGTTTTGTCGTTCATATAAGTTATATCCCCCATAAGTTAATTCTACATTACGTCAATGGAATTTAGCTACTGTCCTATTCTTCATATTAACAAGACATAATCATAGCTTCAAACAAAAGAGTATTCCATATTCAAATTGGACATTGAAACAGGGCCTGTAGAATCCACTCATTACATAATCCAATGTAATCTAAAATACTGTGGATGTTATAAGTTTAATAAATATCTTGCAAGTGGAACTTCGTTCCGTATATAATAGGAACAACGTTCCACTTACGTTCTACTATAGCAGAACATAGGCGAACTCATAAATATTAATTGTTTAAAGAGAAAGGAAGGGATATTTAATATGAAAATCAATATGAGCGCTCCCTCTACCATCGTCTCTGTGAAGTCGATAGCACTAAAAGCCCCAGGTCGTGGTGAGGATTTGTTAGTGAAAATATCCGCCCCAACAACTGGAGGCAATTTGCCAATTATTCTTTTCGCACACGGTAACGGATCTTCGCTTGACGGCTATAGCCCTTTGACCGACTTCTGGGCTGCTCACGGTTTCGTGGTCATTCAACCTACGTTCCTCGATTCGAGAACTGTTGGCCTTACTCATGACGATCCCCGTAAACCACGGATTTGGCGTTACCGAGTCGAGGACATGAAGCGAATCCTCGATAATTTAGACCTTATTGAATCTGCCGTACCAGGCCTCAGTGGACGCACTGACCGAAGCCGAATAGCAGCAGCCGGACATTCCTTCGGCGGCCAAACGGCAGGAAATCTTTTGGGATTGCGAGTCCTCGACCCAGAAACTAAGAAGGACGTGGACCTGTCCGACTCACGCATCAAAGCGGGCGTGCTGTTCGCCACCGCTGGACAAGGTGGCGACAACCTGACACCGTTCGCAACCGAGAATATGCCGCACTTGAACGTGAGCTTCACGCACATGACCACGCCCACGCTTGTGATCGTCGGGGACCAGGACTATACCCCGCAAAAGTATCAGTTGACCGTCCGCGGCCCGGAATGGATGTCCGACCCCTACTTCCTAAGCCCAGGAGCCGAGAGCCTGCTCACCTTATTCGGTGCAGAACACTCACTTGGCGGAATCCCAGGTTATGAAGTTACGGAAACAACAGATGAAAATCCAGAACATGTCGCCTTAATTCAGCTGGTCTCATGGGCTTATCTTTGTCATGCGCTGGATATTGAACATGACAGCTGGTCGGCAGTTCAAAAGACTTTGTCAGAAGATCCAAATCCAATCGGTCGAATTGAATCCAAGTAAACTTTCACAAGAGCTAGATACGCTCCTTTACCCACCTCTCACTGGGAATGGAGAGCTAGTTCCAGTGTCAATATTTCGCTTTTTAAATACCTAGCCATCCGTATTTATCTCTTATCATGTTTGTTGTTCCACAACAATATGAACATTTTCATATGTTATGGTACTTAATGAAGGTTCTAACTGTATATCCTTCATTATTTATCGATCTAATCAGGAATCGGACCTGGTTCTTATCCGATGAATAGTCCACTAAATTATCAAGTCTAAATTTAAACGACGGATTCCCAGGTAGAAATACTGGGAATCCGTCGTAAGCCTATTTTAGAATTAGCTTATTTAAAGGGATCCTTATGCCATGTATTATCCCCCATTATCCTATCAATAATATGTTGTGATTCCCAAACAGCTGCGATCTCTAATCCTTCGCATTCTTTTATGTCAGCAGGTTTAATCTCACCCTTGTAATAAATTCAATACTCACCTGTAAGTTGATCAATGACACATGCAGGAGGTGGCCAAGCCTCTTCTTCATTAACAAATGGTCGGTTTTCTACTACAGGCCAATCACCTGATTTTAGAACATCATCATAAACCCCAACAATAAATTGATAATTCTCTTGCTGCGGCTTATCCTCGAGGGTGTTTCCCATATAGTTATAGATGGCTATACTTGCATCTTTAAATCTTCTTCCAAATGCAAATATACCATTTGGCAGAGGTATGGCATATAGATCTCCCAATTTAATGCGCTTGCGTTTTGTATTTTTCAGGGTTTTCCAAACTCCTTCGTAGCAGCTTTAGAATATGCGTACTTTCCAACAGTTGTTCATCTATTTGTATGATAAGTATTTGGAGCTCTCTGCCAATCTATAAACCCGTCAGGTTCAAACCATCATACGTTTAGCTTTCTTTCCACCCAGAATTTGCACTTTCGTAACATCTAAGTCCTGATCCTAAGATTAATGAAAACATGTATGAGACTATTTCAAGGTATTCACTTGCTCACGGATCTTCTTTATAAAGTCATTTAAATCGTACTCATGTTTATGTTTCAATTTATAGCCCAAAAATATTTCATTCTTTACAATCATATCTCCGAAAACAACCTTAACCATGGAATTAGGCTGTTGTTGATTCAAAATATAAGTTGGAATAAGACTGATGCCCGCCCCATCTCCAATAACTCTTAATATCATATGAACATTTGGAATGATATGAACAGGTTTAATTAAGGGACGATTCCTGAAGTGTTCTCGCCAATATCTGCGTATAATAGGTAACTCCAATCCGTAACTGATCCATTGCTGTTTCAAAAGCCATTCTTCTCGAATTATTAACTCATTACTTACAGGTACATCCAAAGAATTCGGGGCAACTAAAACAAATTGTTCTTCTAAAAGCCTGGTGTATTCAATTCCTGGAGCCAGGAATTTCTTCGAGGTGATAATCACATCTACCCGGTCTTCTTTCAGAAGCTCTAAACATTGCTCTGCATCCCCAAAATAGGCTACAGTACTTACTTCATACTCGGATAGATTACGAAGAATGATTTCGCTATACATTTCTGGGGCAGACCCTATTTTCACAACGTTCATCGTCGGAAGTGAGGTTGATTTAAGTCCCATGGTTGCTTGTTCTAAGGCCTCAATAAGTGGGGCAACTTGTGAATACAATTCTTTTCCTCGTTCGGTTGGAATCATTTTCCGTGCAGTCCGCTTAAACAATGGTTCTCCAGTTTCAGCTTCCAGTGCAGCTAAATGTTGACTCATGGCTGGTTGAGTCATAATCCGTGCCTTCGCCGCTTCGGAGACAGAGCTATGTTTGTATATGGCAATAAAACTTCTGTACCACTCAAAATCGAGCATTAAAACATTCCTCCGATGTACTTAAGAGTCAATAATATGTTACCAACATACATCATACAAACATATTATTATAAAATTATTTATAATAATAATGAAATTTCATAATTTGATTTATGGAATTTGGTGACCTATGATAGCTTCATAACCATTAAGGAGGATTGAGAATGACTAAATACAAGGCTCTTGTCGTAGGTGCAACTGGTATTATTGGAAGCTATATTCTTGATCATTTAAGTATATTGGACGAATGGGATGCAATCGGTGTTGCAAGAAATATCCCCAAAAAGAACCCTGAACGTTATGTAAGTCTGGATTTATTAAATCCTGAATTGCTTAGGAATAAACTGGAACAAATCCGAGGCATCACTCATATCTTTTATGCTGCATATCAAGATTTCCCTGCACAATCTCAAGAACAGCTTGATGTGAATACAAGTATGCTGGTAATGTCGTGAAAGCTGTTGAGGAGACCTCGAATTCATTGGACCGAGTTATTTTGATGCAGGGTGCAAAAGTATATGGGGTCCATCTCGGGAAATTTAAGACTCCTGCGAAAGAAAATGATCCAAGGCATCTTCCTCCAAACTTTTATTATAACCAGGAGGATTTTTTACGAACTCACCAAAAAGGAAAGAGTTGGACTTGGACGATTCTACGCCCTGATGTCGTTGCTGGTGTATCCATTGGTAATCCAATGAGTATTGCCATGGTTCTTGGCGTATATGCATCAATTTCCAAAGAGTTAGCCCTTCCACTTCGCTTCCCAGGTAAAGAAAATGCTTATAAAGCACTAGTCCAATTTACAGATGCTTCTCTTCTTGCGCGAGCTTCTGAATGGGTAGCCCTTCAAAAACATACTGCACTTGAAGTTTTCAATATCACAAACGGAGACCTTTTCCGCTGGGAAGACCTTTGGCCAAAATTAGCTCAGTACTTTAAAATAGACGCTGGCCCGATACAGACGATTTCTTTGACAGAGCTAATGCCTTTACAAAAAGAAACTTGGGCCAGTATGGTTAACAAATATGATTTGCTGCAAACTCCATATGAAAAAGTTGCTGCTTGGCCATTTGGTGATTTTGTATTTGGATGCGACTATGATGTTATTTCAGATACTACAAAAATTAAGCAATTCGGTTTTCATGAAGTGATGGATACAGAAAAAGAATTATTTGCTGTTATGGATGAACTAAAAAAACAAAAACTCATTCCCTAAACTTAGTATTTCATATTACAATACAAATTCGAGTGTTTTGAGGGCGACCAATTGCTGATTCCGGAAATTGTAGATGCCGATACCGATTTTCAAATGATTTCATCGATTAATATTGCGGCATTTGCCGTCATTGCCTTTAACCAGCCGGAGAAATTTACACGAGAAGTGGTTGGAATTGCCGGAGATGAAATTTCCCTCCCATCCTTTGAAGGCCTTCTAAGAAATGTTTATACATTGGTTTACTGTCTTTAGCTCTGAATAATCTCCATTCAACACTCCTCCAGTCAAGTGGACTACTTTGATGGATATATTCCCTCACTCGATCCCGTCAACACTGGCTACGGCATCCGCGCTTAGGCCGCAAAAAAAGAATCCAGGTGCACCCGGATTCTTTTTTTGCGAACAGATATATTCTTTGGGGAAAGCACCAAGCATTACTCTATGGTAGGCATTGGGTTATTTGGTTGGCCCAAGTTGATCAGGGTGACATCAGACAATGTAATTGTCGTATCACTGTCTTCCGTCCCGGAAATGTTGCCCATGTCAAAAACAATTCGAGCATTCGCATAGCTTGGTTCGGTAGCTTCGAACTTGTAGGAATACTCTTGTTCCTCTGTGGACAGGTCCACTCGCTCTCCAAAAAAACCGTGCCAAGCATAGTTGGCGGGAACGTCGACCCAGCCGATGCCTAAGCCCATTTTTCGCGCCTTATCCGCTTTGGCTTTGAAGGTAAGTTTGTAGATATAACCTTGCTGAACGCCAAATCCTTCATTAATGACCTGTCGATCCCATGGATTGCTCCCTACTTGGGCGATTCGAACTAGCAACTGTTGATTCGCAACACTAATTGCTAGATTTGCAGGATTGCCGTCTACGTACTTGAACCAACCTTCGCTTCCTTTCGCAAAGTCGCCGTTCGGAATCAGATTGACAGACACCGGCTGTCCGCCCTGATCAGCGCCTGGATTCACTTCAAATAATGCCACGTTTTGGATCAACACGTTATGCGGTTTAGACAACGGATATCCCAATCCAAAGGCCAGCACGGCCTCTGAATCGGAAGTGCCTCCCATCGTAAATGTATACGCATACTGCTGCTTCTCCTCAGTCAGTTCCACCGTTTCTTCCATATACTTGGCGAATTCTCCGCCGCTCTGCGAGATCACGGCCTGCATTGATTTTGGATCGGATACGGAAGCCTCGAAGCTCAGCCGGTATGTCTTTCCGGCATCCAGCGCAAGTTGGCCTTGCTGCAATAACGCATCCCACCAATTTCCGGTTGTCACTGGCAAGGCAATGCGGATGCCAGTTTGACCTTCATGTGAAGCCGTGAGGTCGGCAGGAGTCAGTTCCCAATGGGTACGATCTGCTGCCAGCTCGCCATTCTTTAACTTATTCTGTGAAATGTCAAGCCAGTGTGTATTGTACTCATTGCCTTCAAAATTTACGTAATACTGGCTTCCCGCTTTCAGCGAAACCGGTGGTAAATACACAGTTTTGTAAGTTTGCCAGCCCCCCGTGTCTCCAAGAAGAAGATCGGCGCTTGCAATCGTCGTCCCTTGTTCATTCTTGACGCTGAAGCGAACTTTTGAATCACTCTTAGCACTGGCTAACCGCGTGGAGAAAGTGTAAACTCCCTCGTTCGTCACATCGATCTTGTATTGCAGCAAGTCTCCTTCATCCATGTAACTGACATGTTTGCCACCTTCATCGGAGTTTTCTAGTTGTAACCCTTGCATCATCCAGGAATCTACTGCAGGAATGTGCGTGTACCCATGAATCGTTACAGGTTTACCACGTTTCGTAAGGCGAACATTGTCTACATAGACCTTGCCCGTGGAACTGCCGAATAATAGACGAAGTTCGGACATTGCTGTAGCTGTACCCTCTCCGATCACAATCTCACCGGTGTAGTTCTTCATCTCTTGCCCAAGCCGGATCTGCTGTCCTTGATGAACCTGTACGGCATGACCATCGCTGCTGGTCATGTCGATGTCCATTGTGCGAGGCGCATCGGACTTGGCGTCGAACGAGAAACCATAGGTCGTGCCTGCTTCCAGTTTCATATCCGGCTGAACCACAACTACTTGATCCGGCCGGCCATTGGTTTGCGCAACATCAACCACGAGTTGTCTTTCCATGATCGGGAATTTCAAGAAGTTGTTTACGGAGACCTGGGCTTCCGCACCCGAATGGGTCTGAGTGGACCAGAATCCCAAACGGTTTTTGCCTTGATCAAACGTGCCGTTGAAGACGTAATTGCCATCCGGTAGCGCTTTTCGTTCTATCGGCAGTGGATCTGCTTCGCCAATTTCGATCAGTCTGACATTGGACACAGTCACGGAAGCGTCACTCAGTCCTAAATTGAATTCGAATCTGGCATTGTTGTCCGTACTATCCCGCATGTTGAAGGTGTATTCGTACGGGTTCCAATCCGTAGTTAAGGAGAAAGATTTTTCACCGGAATAGTTCGTCCAGCTTTTTTCAAACTGAGTCACTTTGGATCGTATCACCCGGTTTGCAGATGCCTTGGCATCAAACTGCACCTTATATTTTTTATTTTTCTTCACGTAGATCGGCATTTGCGTTAGTTGCACGGAATAATTTTCGGTTCCTGCCTGCGTGATCGTAACTTTCGCAGCTTTACCTTTCTGTTCATCCTCAACGACCTCTACCTTACCAGCCCCGCTGGCATTCGTGATGAATTTCCATTGGTTCGGCACACCATCAGCACCCAAACCTTCGGCAAAGCGTTCATTATAGATCTGGTTGCCATCCGCTTGAGGTTCGCGTTGTCGTTCAGGCTCGATCGGATTCGATGTTACGTCCGGCCATTCGTTCAGGTTTTTGTACGAATACACCCGGACGAAATCCACATTCATCTTTTCTGAGACAAACTCGCTTTCTGGTGATCCCGGCCAGTCTCCGCCTACCGCCAAGTTCAGGATCAGATAGAACGGACGATCGAACGGTGCTGGGAAGGTGTAACTCTCCGGCTGGCCCGCAGCTGTCGTCTGCCAGTTATTCACCTGATGATGCAGTTTCCCGTCAACGTAGAAGCGAATCAAACCTGGTAGCCACTCTACCTGAAAATCATGATATTCGTCTGCAAAGGACTTGCCTTCGGGCAATGTAAACTTCCCTTGATCATGACCGTGTGAACCGTCAGCCTTCACGGCATCATAGTGGAGTGTGCTGTATACTTCGTGTTCGGCCTCTTTGCCGCCGATCAACTCCATGATGTCGATCTCTCCGGATGACGGCCATCCTCCGTAATGAGCTTCATCCGTAGGCATCATCCAGATTGCGGGCCACATGCCTTTCTGTACAGGAAGTTTGGCGCGCACAACCACTTTGCCATATGTCCAGTCGCCTTTCCCCATCGTCATCAATTTGCCCGAGGTATACTCTTTGCCGCTCTTCGACTCCCGTTTTGCCTCGATTTGCAACACGTTTCGTTCGCCATCCTTGACGACGCGTGTATTGTTCGGGCTGTAATACTGCAATTCGTTGTTGTAGACGAGCCCGGTATCCTCAACGATCCATTTGGAAGCATCCACGGAAGACCCGCTGAATTCGTCGTTCCAAACCAGTTCCCATTGTTCATTCGGAATTGTCGTTGCAGGAATCGGCTTTTCACCTGCTGGATTTCCGGGAACGGATGGCGTCTGTCCGCTCGGTATCGACGATATCGGATCATTCGACCCATTGACGGGCGTTGATGGTTTGGATGGCACAGTCTGCTCAATTTCAGGCGTCATCATCGTGTGCTGCCCTGGAGTGATTTTTTTTCCGTTAACGAGTACGTCCGTTGCATCCACCTTCAGCAGCTTGATCTTGCCTTTTGTATTAATGCGGGTGTGCCGAGCTTTGTCCAAAATCGTAAGCGCATCGACGATGGTGTCGGAAGAAAGTTCAACCGTTGCTTTACGCAAGACAAGCATCTCTTCAACTTGACTGCCTCCTGCAATCTCCAGGTGTACTGGAACGGAAGCATTGTCGACCACGACGCGCTTCAGTTTGGAGTTGCGGATAAGGATAGAGTGGCTTCCGCCGCCTTTCACGATTACGCTTCCGGTGACGGTCACACCATCCAGCGCCACGGTACCATCACCAATGCCTTCAGTTAGTAACAAGTTACCGTTTACGGTTGTGTTCTTTAACGTCGCGTCGGCAGACCGAACGATTAAATTACCCTCGACCTTGGATTCATACGTGCCCGGAGCGCTTATAACATCCCCAATCATAGAGGACAATAACATTGCTGCTTCTGCTCGCGTAATGTTCGACTGCGGAGTAAGTTTACCACTGTATCCGTTTACAATTTTCTCACTGATAAAATAACTGAGTGCTTTTCTGGCATACCCTGCTACATCTGTCTCATCTTTAAAACTTGACACTACTCGTTCATCTTCCTTGCCTGTCGATAGCTGAAACGCACGATCCGCCATGACAGCAGCGTCTTGCCGGGTGATCGGTCGTTGCGGTGACAGGTGCGCTGCATCCGTTCCCTGGATGATTCCCGAGCCATTTGCCCGCATTAATGCATCATAGTACCAGTCCTCTTCATAAACGTCCGAAAAAGATGCTGATCGTGGACCGCCTGCAAATCCGAATACTCGGTCCAGCATCACCACAAACTCGGCCCGGCTGATGATTTCATTAGGCTTAAATGTGCCGTCCGCATAACCACTGGTCAAAGCAAGATCTTGCATGCGCGCCACGGCAGTTTCTGCCCAGTGTCCCGTCAGATCCTTATAAGGAGCGGAATGCAGGCTAGTCGCCTGCACATGTTCCGCCTCCGCTTGCTGCTGTGCGCTTTCTGCCCCGACAATTGCCGGATAAATCAGTGAAACCATCATGCTTCCTGCTACGAGACATGCCAATCCCTTTTTCAATCGTATTCCCCCTTCATCGTATTGTCATTGCCAGTCAGTGCTATTCTTTCACTGCCCCAATGACGATTCCTTTCACGAAAAAGCGTTGCAAAAATGGATAGACCAGCAAAATAGGCAATGCGCCGATAAAGATCTGTGCCGCGCGAACCGTACGCTGGGAGACGTTCTCCAGCATGGACGGGTCCACATTGATTTTACTGAGGTCTTGTTGCACGATAATCGTCTGAAGCAGCGAAGCTAGTGGATAATTTTTAACATCCGACATATAGATCATGCCGTCGAACCAGGAGTTCCATTGATACACCATGGTGAACAAGGACAGTGTGGCGATTGCCGGAAGGGACAGCGGGATGTAGACCAACACCAGGGTTTTGATATGACCCGCGCCATCCAGATAAGCCGCCTCCTCCAGTTCCTTAGGCAACCCCCGAAAGAAGTTCATCATGAGTATGACATTCCACACGGACAATGCTCCCGGCAGAATAAGCGCCCAGATCGTATCCATCAAACCGAGTTTCTGGATCAGAATATAACTCGGTATAAGACCGCCGCTGAATAAAATCGTGAAAACAAAGAACCACGTGTACATCGAGCGACCCTTAAAACTAATATCTTCCTTTGATAACGGAAAGGCCGTAATCAGCATAATGACCATCCCGATAATGGTAGCAATTACAGTACGTTTGACCGAGACCATCAAGGAGTTGATAAAGTTCGAATTGCCAAACGTCTTCACATAGGCATCAGTCGTAAACCCGATGGGCCAGAAGCTGACCAGATTGGAAGAGGCCGGTGCCATGCTGCTGAACGAAACAGCCAAAATATGAATGATAGGTAATATGCAGAGCAGCGATAACACTCCGAGAAAAATATAATTGGCAACACTGAATATTCGATACCCTTTTGTTTTGTAATACAAGCCCTTTTCTCCTCTCTAGAACACTCGGTAGTTAGCCATTTTATAAGCGAGTCGGTATGAGATAACAATCAAAATGGTTGCAACCACGGATTTGAACAACCCTACCGCTGTGGCAAAACTCATCTTGCCGTTCAGGATACCGAGTCGATATACGAAGGTATCGATAATGTCTCCTTTGTCATAAACAAGTGGATTGTACAGGTTGAACACCTGATCGAATCCTGCATTCAGAATGTTTCCGATGGAGAGTGTCATAAGTACTATGGTGATCGGCATCAGCGCAGGAATGGTAATATGCAGAGTCTGCTTGAACCGGTTGGCTCCATCCACTTCTGCTGCTTCATACAATGAAGGATTTATTCCTGCGAGAGAGGCCAAAAACACGATTGTTCCAAAGCCGAATTCTTTCCAAATATCACTAATTATAAGTGTTATGCGAAACCATGTCCCATCCCCCAGGAAAAATATCGGGTCCCCTCCCAGTGCAACAATAAGCCTGTTCACCATGCCTCCTTGCGGAGAAAGGATGTCAAGCAAAATCCCGCCCAAGATAACCCAAGAGAGGAAGTGAGGCAGATAAACGAGTGTTTGGCTTACTCTTTTAAAAGCGACCAAACGGACTTCGTTTAACAAGATTGCGAAAAGAAATGGTGCGACCAATCCTGCGACAATTTTGAAAAAAGCAATGATTAAGGTGTTCCAGATTACTTGGCCGACATCGGGATATAAAAACAAATATTTAAAATTGTCCCAACCCACCCATTTGGATTCTGAAAATCCAAGGTAGGGTTTGAAATCCTGGAAAGCGATAACAATCCCACCCATTGGTATGTACTGAAATACTACGGCCAGCAAAACCGCCGGAACGAGCATCATATGCAAGGACCAATTTCGTTGTATATTCCAGCGCTTTTTTACCTTGATGGCCCGCCGCTTGCTCGGCGTTTCTATCGTATGTTCCTTCACCCCAACATCCCCCATGTTCTAAAAATTTATATTTTACAAGTCCGCAGGAACTTGTATATTAAAATTATAGCAACGGTCATTAGCAATCTATATCCTAATATTGCAACAACGATAACAATATTTTAATGAGTTGAGGAGGTTGAACGTTGCTCACCCGTTTGAATGTCTTTACCAAAATTACGCTGCTGTTTGTGATACTGCTTATTCTGGTTCTGTTTCTCTACACATACTCCAACAGAGAAAGCGTGCGTGTTATCAAACACGAGATTCAGAACAACACCATGAATCACTTGTCAACCTTTGCCGATTCTGTAGAATCCAATATATACCAACTATCCCTCTACGGAATGTCTATCGGACAGGATTCCAGCATTCAGGAGTACCAGCGCCCGGATTACAAGGATATCCCCTATGAACGTGTCAAAGTCGGAAGTGCCATTTTGGAAAAAATGAATCTCTACAACGCGGCCAGCAAATGGCATTCGACTATCACGTTGTATTTTCCGCGTCTGCATAAAGTGATTTCAACGGACTATTATGCATTCATCCCGTACAGGGAAGATGAATTTACAGAACCGCTCTCGAAGTCATGGACGTATACCCATAATCAGTTTGAGTGGTATACTACGGAGCCAACTACAGCGATTGGCAAGCCGGGCAAGGCCAGATTAATTACCAAAATCAGCTTCCCTGTGCGTCACTTGACTGCCATGCTGGATCAGAACAAATTAAACAACAAAGGTGATCCCTTCATGTTTCATCCTGAGTTCGGCTTAATTACCAACAGCAGCGGAAAGGACACCCTGAATGCTGTCCAATTCAAGATGCAAGAGGCGAATTTACAGGCAAAAGGAGGATTCACCACCAAGATGAATCAAACGGAATACTATGTCTCGTATATTCAATCCGACAGTCTGGGATGGTACTATGTAGACTATGTTCCTATGCAGCAGATCCTAAGACCGATTACGAGCAGCCGTAACCTTTTTTACGCATCAATTGCTGTTCTGATCGCCATGAGCGTTGTTGTGTTGTATGTGCTGTATCGGAGTGTGCAACTCCCGCTTCTTCAGTTGGTGAAAGGGACGAATCGATTGTCGACCGGAGACTTTTCCGTTCGCCTGCATCATTCCTCACGCAATGAATTCAGCCTGTTATTTGCACGATTCAACATCATGGCACAACGAATCCAGGAGTTGATTGAGAATGTGTACGAAGAAAAACTGAGGAGTCGCGAAGCCACGCTGAAACAGCTTCAATCTCAGATTAACCCGCATTTTCTCTACAATTGCCTCTTCTACATCAAGAACATGGCCAGGATGAAAAATGAAAAAGCAGTCGTAGCAATGGCTCTGAATCTGGGCGAGTATTATCGATACATAACAAGGTCTGAGAATGATCAGGCAACGATCAAGGAAGAACTGACGATGGTCAAAAACTATCTGGAGATCCAGTCGCTAAGGTTGGAACGAATGCATTTTACAATCGACGTGCCCCATGATATTTTAGATAGGACCGTGCCCAGGTTGACGCTCCAGCCCATTATTGAGAACGCTATCATTCACGGGATTGAGCCCCGAATAGAAGACGGCGAGATCAGCATTCATGCAATTTACAAGAACGATATGTATACGATAACGGTCGAAGACAGTGGTCTTGGTATGACCGATGACCAACTCGATCAATTGAGGAGCAACCTTCACAAACCGCTCAACGGAAACATGGGTTGTGGTACCTGGAATGTCCATCAACGTTTGTATTTTCTGTATGGTGAAGGAGCAGGTCTGACTTATGAGCATTCGACCATGGGCGGAGTGAAAGTCAGCATCACATGGCACGACAATACCAACGAGTAGGTGACACTTATGTTACAGATTTTATTAGTCGACGATGAACGTTCGGTCGTGGAGACATTAGCCGAAACCATTCCATGGGAAAGCTGCGGAATCAGTGTAGTCCACGAAGCGTTATCTGGTGATGTAGCGCTGGAGATTATGGAGAATCACGACATAGATATCGTAATTACGGACATACGTATGCCGGAGATGTCTGGTATCGCCCTTATTACGGCAATCCACGAACGATGGCCGCATGTGCAGACCATCCTTTTGTCAGGATACGCCGATTTTGAATATGCGAAGCAGGCTATTGCAAAAGAAAGCTTTGATTATTTGCTGAAACCGGTGAGCGATGAAGACCTGATCGAAACCATGCAGCGTCTCGTGGACCGGATCAAGAAAAAGTGGGAAACCGCGGCGTCATACCAACGGGCATTAAATGCTTTTCAGGATAACCTGCCTTTATTGCAATCCACTATGCTTCATGAATTGCTGACGGGTAAAACCTATTCCTCAGCAGTGCTGGCAGACAAGCTCGAGCTGCTGGAACTACCCTACTCGATTGATGAAGATCTAGGTATGCTGGTCATACGTATGGAGGAACACTTGTCCGAAATGGCACACAGCGACCTCTCATTAATGGAATATGCCATATGCAATATCATTAGCGAAGTGACGCATAATCATTTTCATATCTGGCACACACGAGATGTTCATGATTATCTTGTCGTCCTGGTCAGCGTCAAACATTCCGGCGCCAAGAATTTTAACAAGGATGAGAAGCCGCAAACGCTGCTGGAGCATTATGCGGCCCAAATTCAAACGAACGTGCAGTTGTACTTGAAAGGCGCCATCTCCATCTCGGTTTCCCGTTGGGGCAAGTTTCCTTACGAAATTGGAGAAATATATGAGGGTGCCGTAAGGTCCATGCGAAAGCGGATGGGTCAAACACAAGGTTTGTTCGTGACGGCTTCGGATGAAACGGATGTCCATCCACTGCCAGCAATCCGTTCTCTCTACAAGCCGCCAACACTCATTAGTCTGTTGGAAGCCGGACGTTTCGACGATGTGGAACAGAAAATCGAGGTGATTTTTGAAGAGCTGCTGCATTCGGGAGAGCATCATGATATCGTGGAGACGACGATTGAAGTGTACCATGCCTTAGCCGGGGCCTTTGCTTATATAATCCACAAAAACGGGAAGCAGATCTCTACCCTCCTGCCCGCTGAAACATATCGGTATTTTCAAGCACCAAGTTATGGTACCGCACAGCAGTTGAAAGACTGGTCCATCCGGACACTCCATTACATAAGCGAAGATGCTGAACAAGAGCTGAAGGACAATCACAGCACCATCGTCCGCAGTGTCAAAAGCTTTGTGGACCTGCACCTGGCTTCAGACGTATCCTTGCCAGCGATTGCAGATCATGTTCACCTGCATCCTGTTTACTTATCCAAAGTCTATAAGGCAGAGACTGGAGAAGCCCTTACAGCATATGTATATCGATTACGAATGGAAAAAGCGGCTTATTATTTGCGGACGTCAGGCGCGAAGGTATTCGAAATAGCCGATCTTGTCGGATATAACAATACTGCATATTTCATACGTGTTTTCAAAAAGTTCTATGACCTTACTCCGCAAGATTACAGGGAGAATCTACCCGTCTGAACCTAACATCGTTCCGTCCATTTGCTATCTTAGCCGCTTTTCATGACGTATCTCCAAAAAAGGCATTGCCGGAGATCTTCTCCAGCAATGCCTCTTCAATTTGTTTAGCGCGTTTACAAAAAATGCGGTGTTTTATTCGTTCTTATTTTCCGCTGGTTACAGACTGATACCACTCGTTCACTTCCTGCGTGATCTGATCCCCGCCAGAAGATTTCCACTTCTCAACAAAGGAGTCAAATGCGTCAATCGAAGTTTTGCCATAGATAATTTGAGCAAACATGTCCTTCTCCATCTTGGCTAAAATATCATTGTTCATCTGCATGGTCATCGTAGGAGCGCCAGTGAACATCTGGCTGTAAACAATGTCCTTTTGATCCAAAACAATCTTGGCTGCCTCCAGCATCGGTGCCGGTACTCCAGAATTGATTTTTTTCTCGAAAGGCGTCGTGGCCTCTTCGCCGCCGGCAAGCTTCGCTAGCGTTGTCATGCTCAAATTCGGAATTCGTGCTCCGTCAAAGGTCAACGTGTATTTCTCAGGAGCATAACCGTCTGTAAGGCTTGCATCCGTAGAAGGTTTACCATCTACCATTACCCAATCATATCCTTCGGCGAAGCCATGTTCGAATTCATCGCCCTCCGGCGGATTGGCATAATGATCAAACAGATAATTTTGGTACGTGAAAAATGTTTCCGGGTTCTTCATATCCTTGTTAATCAGGATCACGCCGTTACCATTAGATGTACCATGTCTGCCTGCTTTGCCCTCAGGTCCGGCTGGAATCGGATACGCCTTGTATTCAGCTTCAGGATAATTTTTCTTCACGTCCTCCAGCGGCCATGACGGCATCCAGTGAGGCCCCACGACGATACCTGCTTTGCCTGCAGTAAACTCTTCAGCAGCCTTGGTCTCATCATATACGCCCGCTTCTTCAGGAATATACCCCTTGCTCATCCAATCTTGCAATGTAGCAAGAGCCTCTTTGGCGCCTGGCGTCACCGAGCCGTATTCAAGCTTTCCGTCTGCGGTCAGGTTCCACTGATTCGGCATCGTGCCATAAGCTCCAAAAATCCAGCCTGCATCAGACATCCAAGTATTTATCCAGTTCTTGAATCCGATCGTCAGTCCGAACGTATCCTTTTTTCCGTTTCCATCCGGGTCTTTATTTGTAAACGTTTCCATAATAACCTCAAGATCACTTAATGTTTCGGGTGCCTTCAGATTAAATTTCTTCATCCAGTCTTCCCGAACCCACATGACTGGGTCTCCGTTGTAAGCATAATCCAGAATGGGAATACCGATTCGTTTACCGTCCTGCATGTAAGGATACCACACGGAAGGATCTTCATTCACAGCTGATTTCCATGCATCGCTCGCATATTTATCAAATAATTCGCCGGCATCGACAAACTTGCCGGTTTCGATCAACTCACGCACCAGATTGAACTCGCCGCGATACGAAATAATGTCTGGCATTTCTGCATTGGAAGCAAGCGACAGACGCAGCTTCGTTTCAAAAGCGTTATTGGTGGACGGAGATACCCACTGATTTTTCAGTTCAATCCCCAGCTTGTCTTTTGCCCATCGGGTATGAACGTTGTTGTCCTGATCCTCTCCCGACTTGAACTTCACATCTGGTCCCCACGGCCGCAAATATGTGATGCTCACTGGCGGATCATATTTTCCATCCTTCAATTCCAATGCAGTACTTGGTGCACTTGGCTCAGCTTCTTTGCTCGGCCCGCTGCTACTGCATCCACTCAGGACGGCTGACAACGCGAACATCCCTGCCAGCGCCAAACTACCTATTCGTTTCTTTTTGCTAGTGTCCAACCTTTGTTTCCCCCTGTCTATGTAATGTTGTTTACAGATTACATCATAATGAATAATCGATGTATAAGCCCATACTAATATTGCAACATTTATTGCATTAATTTAGGATATTGGAAAATGGATATGAATCTTGTATAAATGCAATCCTCTTGAGATACAAAAAAAAGCAGCCTGACGAACGGCTGCTTCTGCATGTGATTCTAGTTACTCGTATATTTCACCCAATCGTATTCAGCGTAGAGCGGATTAGCCCCGTTATATGGACCAAGCCAGTCGTCAACGCCAGTTCCGTTCCAGAGGTTCATCATGATTTTGCCGGGTGTAATGGGAATGTTGGACGTTGCAGTATGTTTCAGCACACCGTCCACATACCATTTGATATAACCTGGTTGCCAATCGAAAGCATACGTGTGGAAGCCTTGGGACGCATCAAAGCCAAGATTAATAATCTTCTCATGACCGCCGACTCCGTTCGTATAATAATTGAACTGGACTTTCGTAGTGTCTTTTCCCAGGAATTCAATATCAATCTCATCCCACTGCGTGCCATTTGCAGGCCCTGTATAGGTGAAGAAAGAAGAAACGATTCCTGTATTCTTCGCAGGCTTCATGCTCACCTCGTACAAACCATATCCATAATTGTTGGTTGATCGATATTCCCCGCAATCGAATTTGTTGTATGCAGAACTTGTTAAGCCGAGCCTGAGTTTACCGTCACTCGTAAAATTAACATTGTTAGCCCTCCAAGTACAATTGAACATTGAACCATTGGAGTAACCGTCTGCTTTTTGCCACGTACTCGGGTTGAAGTAACTTAACGGCTCCCAGAACACATACCCCGCGAAAGCGCTTACGGAAAAGAATAAAGAAACGAATCCTGACATAATTAATGTGTACCATGCCTTTCTTTTCATCATACACCTCCATCACTGATTCCAACCTGCAAGCAATCGTTATAAGTCAATTGGCATAAGTCATTCGTGAAAATCAACTACATTAACAGCCTTTCAACTTATAAAACGCTTTCATGGTTGGTGCTTCTATTTTATATGGATCAGGATAGGCGAACTATAACAAACTTTAAAGAATGAATATTCAATTTTCAAGATAATCATTTCTACATAGATTCTTTTCAAGAACTTCTGCCCAAAATAAATATGGGTTCATTAATCAGGGCTTTCACTACTCTTTCGAAGGAATCACCGGTACCAAAAGGAATGAATCATACTTTCCACCGACATGAATGGAATGAGTTCCTTTGTTCACTGTATCGGTGTGCCCATAACCCCTTGAACCTGTTGGGTTGTCATCGATAATGATATCACTACCTTTTATAACCAGCACCAGACTTTCCCCACTTTTGAGGAATACGCTTGAAGGCAATATTTCAATTTCTACCGGCACGATCTCACCTTTAGTAAGCTTCAATAATCTCTTGTGCTTCAGTACAGGCTGATATGGCGTAGATTTCACAGGATCCCGCTCTCTATGGGAAACTCTTAACCATCCACTAGCCACCTGACCGTTTTCAATATGGTTGAAGTCAGGCAAGAATACTTCATTACCCCGTCTGTCGAATTTCTTAATGCCGACAAAAAGATCCATATCATCCGTGTCATCGGTGGAGACCCAGAGCTTGAGCTTCATATTTCCGGTGATCTCCATGTCCTCGTTGGCGGTAAATCTAAACCGTAAATCACTGTTTGCAGTCTGACCAAGCTCGGCATTAAAGGTCAGTGTGGATTCGTTCTGAACCTCAGCTGACGTATATTGTGACCTTATGCTCACTATCAAGACAAATTTGATTTAATGACAAAATGCGAAGAGGAAATTATGCTTGATTTGTCCAGACTTACGAAAGAAAGCTACCCAAGTGTTATTTCCGCACTTGAAACTGATTCAGAAACATTAATGCCATTTACCTTTACTATTTCATTATTTGAGTATTTAAATATAAATAGCGGATTTATTTGCCGTGTTAGGTCCAAATGGGGATTTAACATTTCAAACCAGATTGAAAGAATTCATGTGGGAAACACTCTATGGAAATAATCCAAATGCTTTTTTAAAGGAAGAAGATTCCCTTGTTCCAGGACAATATTTAGCTGCTTATATCGGAAGTGCGATTATAGGGGTATTTCAACAATGGTTGGAAAGTGGCACGAAAGAATCTCCTCTTGAAATGGCTCGTATCCTAACGACCATTTCGATTAATGGCCCCTTCTTTGCAGCTGGTTTAAAAAAATAATTCACCCAGAGAATCTGATTTTGACATTAATCATGGGTCGTAAGGAATGTGAATACTAACCGATAGCGCGGGGAATCAGAACTATTGTCGAATTCTTGCGAAACTAAATAACCAGCCACCGGTAGGATTACGGCGACTGGTTACTTAAAAGAACAGTATTATATGAAACTCTACACTAATATGCCAATGATCGGCACGTAGTTGACGCTGTGTAGGGAAACTTCGAATGCAGCCAGCTTGCCTTAAACCAGGGACGGATGATTGCTCATCAACCCCTTTTAACATATCCTTCTCAGTGCTCTACTCTCAAATTCACTTTGACAGCTTTTCACCGCTTCTTACATTAAACAAACAATTCTTCTAAAGTGTGAGCAAATTCCTGCGGCTTTTGAGCATAGCCTAAATGAGCGCCTGCGATGGAGTGAATCGGTAAACCAAGTTTCTCGGATAAGTCTTTGACTACATCTTGAGGAAAGGAGCCAACGGAATCTGTTCCATTAAATAAGACAATTTTAGCTTTTTGTTCGGTCAGCTTGTTGATATCGATTTTACGGCTAGTATATTGGCGAATTTCATATTTGAACCAATCAACCATTCCTTTAACCACGGGATTATCAACATTTTCAATCGAAACTGCTGGCTTAGCCATCATCTGGGTATCCATCGGAACGGTATGCATAGCTTCAGCGAATAGTTTCATGGCTGCTGCCATTCCCTCTGTTTGAAAAGTTTCAACTATTTTATCATTCATTGCTGCCCATTCTGCGGAATCAGCCAAAAATGTGTTAATAGGCGGTTCATGGAATGCAATTTTTTTAACAATATCAGGATGGTCTTGCAAGGTTTCCATTGCGACAATTGCTCCTGAACTGCTGCCTAAAATATATATAGGTTCATCACTTAGATGTTCTGCCAAAGCTGCTACATCATTAGCGTCGGTTTCAAGACGGTACGTGCTATGTGGATTGTGAGCATCTTCTGGCAACGGTGATGTTAATTCACTCTGTCCGTAGCCACGGCGGTCATATGTTACCACAGTATATCGGCTTTTTAGAAATTTTGCGGTGCCCGTATAAATATCCCCAGTGCCATTAGCTCCCGGAATAAAGAGGAGAACAGGACCTTGGCCCACTGTTTCATAATGTAAATTGGCACCATTAACTTGTAATCTGCTCATTGGAAATCGCTCCTTTAAAAGTATTTGAAAACTATTGCTAACTCATGACATGAACTATATACTCATGGTATGAGTTGGTCAAGTCAGCAAACAAAAAAGGATGGAATTATGACAAAGAGAATTAGTTTATCAAGAGAACTTGTCCTTGAACAAGGCTTAAAAATCAGCAGTGAACTGGGCTTTGATAAGCTGACCTACAACGGGTTGGCCCGTTCATTATCCATTCAGCCACAGTCGTTATATCGGTATGTAAGTAATTTGGAGGATTTAAAAAGTGGAGTTGTAGCTATCTACATAAAGGGCTTGGTCGACTTAATCTACCATGAATTATTAGCGTACTCTGGAAAAGACGCGTTACGTAAATTTGCATTATGCGTAATTTCATATTCACAATCTAAACTCACATTCCCAGAAATGGTTGGAGGACTGGCTGAATTCAGCTATACCGAAGCCGTTTCGCAACAAATGGAACATTTGCATAACATTTTAGTTGAACTTATTAAAGCCATTACAAAAGATCAATCAAAGATTGAACAAAATGAACAATTATTTCTGAGTTATGTACTTGGACATCTGCAACTCATGAATAATGGGATTGCTCCGAAAAAAGTAAATATTCAACAAAACTTTGAAGAGAACATTGAACGATTATTCTCGTTATTTTAATGGAGGCGACTTTTATTATCCTTATCTGAATTACAATTATTCCTTAAAGTTGCTCATGCGGTCAGAAAGTTGGACTCCATCCTCATAGCAACAAACTATTAATGAGAAAAGTCAATGGTCCTTTATAGGAAGGAAGAATCATTATCTACTGTTCTAAAATAAAAGCACCCCAAGTGAACCACTGACTACGACAAGAGCTATCAAGAAATCAATGCAATAAAAAAGACACTGATATTTTATTCATCAGTGTCTTTTTTATGGATACTTTTCAACCAACATCATGTTTCATCGTTGAACTCAAGACTAATTCACTTTAAAGCAACTTAATTAGCTCTTCTAGCTCATCGACCAAACCTTTTGCAAGTTCAAAATTCGTATCTTTTAAAGCCAATTCTATTTTCATTTCAACAGACTTTTTCTTTTGTTCAATTTCTAGATAGTCTTCATTAAAATGACTCGCATAAATCATCTGTCTAAATTCTAGTATACTCATTTTACTAATCGTCTTGTCCTCAATAATTAAAACATAATCCATACCATTAACAACAGAATAGAAATCATGAGAAATCATGAGAATCGCACCTTTGTAGTCCTCAATAGCTTTCTCCAATGCGATTTGTGTATAGATATCTAAATGGCTTGTCGGTTCATCAAGAAGCAGTAAGTTTGCTTGACTGGCAGAAACTTTAGCCAACTGAAGCATATTTTTTTCTCCGCCAGATAACGATTCGATCTTTTGATCCAGGATTTCTCCTTCAAAGCCATAGTTTGAAAGATACGATCTAATCTCATCATAGGTTTGAAACCCGGCATCTATGAATTCATTTAGTATAGTATTCGAATCTTTTAGCATTTCGCCTTGAACCTGAGATAAATAAGCCACATTAACCTCAGCATTTATTTCAATGGAATCCTGATTATTTTTAAAGATTTCTCGGAGTAAAGTCGTTTTCCCGGTACCGTTCGGACCGATCAGGGCTACTTTATCTGTCGATTTGATCTCGAAGTTCACTTTTTCCAAAAGCAACTCGTCAAAGGAAACGCTATAATTATTAACGTTAACCACAACGGTGTCTTCCATTTCCTTATCGATACCAAAACTGATATTCGGCTGCTTGATATCGACAAATGGCTCTTTGATTCGACGTGCTTCCAATCTCTCTTGAAACTTGACTCTGGCTTTTAACGCTCTGCCTCTGGAGGCTTCCGAATTATACGTGGCAATCTCTCTAAGATTGTCGATGATGTGATCGTATCTCTCAATTTCTTCAGCTTCAGCAACCGCAATTTCTTGCAGCTCGATCTTAGTCTGAAGCAGCGAGAAGTTATAATCGATATACCGCCCATCAAACTCTTGGATCTCCGTGTTTTCAAGGTGTATAATTTTGTTGAAACAATGATTCAATAGATATCGGTTGTGCGTCACAACTAGCAGCATTCCCTTGTGGGAATTAATAAGTTTTTTAAGCGCATTTAGGTTTTCAAAGTCTAAAAATACATCGGGTTCGTCCATAATCATTAAGTCTGGACGACTGAGCATTTCCTTCATCACTTGAATAAGTTTGAATTCCCCACCACTCACATCGGATATACTAAGATCCTTGAGCTTCATGAGGTTGGCCAGGTTTAGCTGCTTATTAATGGTGTTTTCGAAATTATCCCCATCCATTGCCTCGAAGGCATCCAAAGCCAATTGAACCTTTTCCAGCAGCGAATCCATATCCGACGTGGTAGCCATCTCCGCATAAATGGCTGTGATTTCATCTTGCATCTTGATGAATTCTTCTCCGATATATTCAAAAACGGTCATTTCTTTCGTTTTTTCGATTTGCAAGAACTGACTTACATACCCAATTCTGCAAGTTGGGTCTATCTCTAACTTGCCATCGAACAAATATCTTTCCGGATCCATCAGGATATCGATCAGTGTACTTTTCCCACTGCCACTTGTTCCGATAAAAGCGCAATGTTGTGCCTCTTCAAACGTAAATGAAATGTTATTATATAGTTCCTTTTGTGGAAATGAGAAGGATAAGTTATCAACTTTTATCATAGTGTTACCTTTCTTTACAACTAAAATGGTGACTATTATTAAATATATTGTCGAACACAGACTTTTAGAGTAACACTGTTTACCCCCAAGTTCAATCTATTTGTAGCCCCTTACCCTCACTTCGAAATTCTAGTACTTTCTTTAAAATGGTGACTTGTTAGACGATTCTCAGAATTAACCATTGAACTTGTACCGTAAAAACAAAAAAAGCCGCTAATTGCGACTTTCAAAGGGATCTACCTTTCCCCCGACACATGTACGTACCGGTTCCGGTCATTTATAACACTCCCTTCACTCTTTCTTTTTTTTGAAGAAATCGAACTTGATCACATAATCAAAGAGAAAGGTGATTGCAACAGCTCCAAGTGGAATCATTGCGTAGGCCCAAGGCGGAATACTCGGAGCTTCACCAGGAGGTGCGTCAATTAAAATCTCAAAAAGAACAACACAGTAAATTACGGCCAATACAATACCTGTTACGTTCCTATCTTTTTTACGCATAGCTACTTTCACCTCCCTTACTTACGTTATTCTTCCCGTTAATCGACACCATGTTCTTATCGATTCCAGCATTCGGTACAAACTCTTATCCCTTGCCATTATTTTTCAGGAAAAAAAGCCCCAATTTGAGGCTTGTTATTGAGTCACACTATTAACATATACCCCTACATATCATTTTTATAATACAGAGGATGTACCACCATCTATGTTCACGGCAGTTCCTGTTACATAAGAGGCTGCACCCGACACAAGAAAAGCAATCACTTTTGCCGCCTCTTCTGTTTGACCTATTCTCTTGAGTGGGATACCGTGAATGGGGTTAGAAGCGAACTCCTCCCAACTCTGCTCTGGTGCTGAAGCCTTCCACATCCGCTCAATCTGATCGCTACGAATCAGACCGATGCACACGGCGTTAACACGAATATTGTCCTTGGCGAGGTCTTTGCTCATGGCCTTCGTTAGTGCAAGTCCTGCCGCCCGACTGACTGATGTTGGCAAAGATGATGCAGATGGTGTCTTCCCTACAGTCGCCGTCACATTAAGGATGGAACCGCCACCTCTTTGACGCATATGAGATACTGCTGCCTTAGAACTGTGGACTGCTCCTAACAATTTCAAATCCAGATCTGAATACCAGCTTTCGCTGCTAACCTCTTCAAACGGATTAGCCGCAGCCGTTCCAGCATTGTTAATCAAAATATCCAATCCACCGAAATGCTGTACAGTCTGCTCTACCACACCTCGTACCTCTGCTTCTACTGAAATATCTGCAGAGATGACCAGTGCATCTGTCCCTGTCGTTTGCTTAATACGTTTCGCCGCAGCTTGAAGCGCCTCTTCGTTGCGGGCAACGATTGCCACCTTTGCGCCTTCCGATGCTAGAACAACTGCTGTCTCTAGTCCAATTCCTTTGCTACCGCCTGTTATTAGTGCTATTTTATCCTTTAATCCTAAATCCATTTGTATTTCCTCCCTTATTGCCTCCACTAATTGAACTAGACTGGTTATATTCAACTATCATTCCCGTTAGCGTAATCATCTTAAGTGACAAGGTCATCTTACCGTGTCTGGTAAACGAGGCCTATGGCTCCAGAATCAAAGGTCTTGTTTTCGATTAGCTTAAGATTGACCATCTCCTTGAGACCTTGAAATAACGGCAATCCTTTACCGATCAGGACAGGAGAAACCGTAATCTTATACTCATCAATTAAATCAAGCTGCATAAGATGGTGTGCGAACCTAGGACTACCGAGGATGACCATATCCTTGCCTGGCTGCTGTTTGAGGTTATTGATCTCTTCCTCGACATTTTCTTTCACGAGTCTGGAATTATTCCATTCAACTTTCTCCAGCGTCGTGGAAAAAACGATTTTGGCTGTGTTTTCGATCCACTCGGCATGATTCCGTTCATGCTGCGAAGCTTCTGGGTTTGAAGGTACAGATGGCCAGTAACTGTGCATCATCTGATAAGTCCCACGCCCCCAAATGACAGTGTCGGCAGTACTCAGAATTTCTTTCGCGTGTTTCTCCAAATCAGCATCGTAGGAAACCCAGCCAATATCCATTTCACCGTTTGGCCCTTCTACAAAACCGTCAAGAGATGCGTGCAGAAATAGAACGAGTTTTCTCATTTTCAGTTCTCCTTTGTTCAAGAGGGATATTTACATTTTACATTTACTACATTTTACCATAATTTAAGTTGGGTTGTTTCTTATGGATTGCTAATCTCCAACCTGTCCGTTAACAAAAAAAAGCAGCTGAATTTGGTATTACCCCCTTTTAGTCGACAAGGGATCAAAGACATCTTTAAGATGGACTTATCTTGCCTAACGAAGGGGATAACACCAATATTGCCACTTTCAAAGTTGAACAATTTCTTGTCCATCGATATTTATTCCCGACCGTAAAGTAAATTACACCATCACTCTATTAATAACTACAACGCCTTCCGCGAGTGTAGTTCATTTATTGTGCTTGTTGTTCATCTGCATAATACCTTTCATATTCTTTAGTCAACGTGTAACGCTGTACACCTTTGCACGCATTCATCGCTTCCTTAGCGTGCTGGATAGCCAGTTCGCGCCGACCCAATTTGCGTTCTAACTCAGCAAGAAGTGCAGATCGCATCCATTGTCTTCTAATCGATTTCAGGTGCTCCCTTGCTTGCTCACTCTTCTCTTCCTCCAAAAGCAAAAACGTCTCGTAATATGTACGGTAATCTGATCTGCGCATCTGGAGTACCGCTTGCCGAACCGCAGTCATGTCCTTGCGATAAGCACCATAAGCGGCTTGATATATCGCTTGCCTCGATTTTTTCGTCGTCTGTTTTCTAAGTTTCTCCATCGTGAACTCGACTTCATCATCCAGTCTGTTAGCAGTCACATAATAAATATAAATATAGGGTGTATGATGATTTTTACGTAAAAAAGCTTCCACACGGTCCATCCGGGTTTCCCATGCCATTGGGTACAAAACGTGAATCGTAAACGCAATAAGTGTGGCCACCAGCACCGTTCCTACGATAAGAAAAACAGATTGTTCATTCCACAACATCATCAGCACAAATACAAATACAACGGAATAAAACGTAACATTCCACCTACTCATTCTCATCTATCATTCCCTTCAGCATCTAAATCATGAAGTATCTATTATATCAGAATTAAAACTATATATTGTATAAATTTAGGAGACAAAGATTGATATCACCAACAAAATAGAATTTCAACAGATATGGTGAAAACAAGTCTTCAACGTGCTTCCTGTACGCTGTGAGAACCATACGTATAGCTCGCTGTATGTAATGACAACAAAACAGGGCATCTTCAGTAGATGCCCTGTTTTGTTTCAAAAAATGGTCTTCCATTCATCACACTTGTTAAACACCCAAATTTGTTTTGTATTCAGCATTTTGCAAATGTCCGAATTGCTGAAAGATTCATCCCCGTCCCAGTTTCTGAATGAGCCACTGAAACAATACAGATTCCGCTTTAGGTTCGTATTAGGTTTCGGTTCTGGGTTGAGATTGGAATTGAGATTAGAGCCTGATCGAATCTCGATTCTTATTCTCCTTCATCGACATATTTCATTATCAGCTCACTGCAAATGGAGTTGGCCCAGGCGAACCAAGGTCTGGTGAATTTCCCGGGATCATTGACATCAAAACCTTCATGCATAAACCCGGTATCGGCATCTGTTGTCTCCAGCAGAACCAGCAACTGTTCCAGCTCTTCAGGGTCCTCGGTAGTCAGCCCTTGCATCGCCAAGGCAATATGCCAGATGTAATTATGCGGGGTATGCGGACTGCCAATCCCCTTTGCTTTTTCACCAGCAAAATAATAGGGATTATCCTTACTCAGAATAAACCGTCGGGTGTTCAAGTACACCGGATCATCGGCCTTGCAATATCCAAGATAAGGAAGGGACAACAGGCTGGGCACATTCGCGTCGTCCATCAGATTGTAGTTGCCCATTCCGTCCGTCTCATAAGCATAGATTCGTCCATATACGGGATGCTCCGTGATCGCATACGTCTGAATGCCTTCTTCGATCTCATCCAGCAGCAGCTGGGACCGGCGGCCGATATCCTGATGTCGTAGTACATCTTTATTAATCTCCACAATATAGCGCAGAGCCACGGCAGCGAACATATTCGCCGGAACCAGATACCCGTAAGTGCAAGCATCATCGCTTGGACGGAAGCCGCTCCAGGTCATCCCGGTATAAGCTACAGGCGTGCCGCGCCCACCATAACTCAGCGTATCCGTCTCCGGGCAGTTCAATCGCTCAAACGTGTACGGAGATTGCTCGTGGCGCTGTTCTTTTGTCCACAGATCGAGGATATTCAAAACTGCTTCCTGAAAAACATCGTCGAAAATCTCAATATCGCCGTTTGCCTTCCAGAACAGATACGCCAGCTGTATCGGGTAACATAGGGAGTCGATCTCGTATTTGCGTTCCCACACCCAAGGATTATGTTCGGTAATATCGTCCTTGTGGCCGTGATTATTGCCTTCGCGGTTGAACGCATTCGCATACGGGTCCAGATTAATGTAAAACATTTGCTTGCGGATTACCCCTTTGATCATATCAGCTAGCTCGGAGTCCTTCACGGCATCGCCAATATAGTGCCGCACCTGGGCAGAGGAATCTCTCAGCCACATTGCCGGTATATCTCCCGTAATTACAAAAGCCGTTCCGTCTTCAAGTTGCTGAAAGGTGGTCTCCAGCGTGTTGGGATAACAGTTCTGAAACAGCTGCGCCAGTTTGGGGCGGTGGGAAAGCTTGCTTGTTACACGTTCAATCGTCTCCTTGATAGCGGTGATGTCAGATTTCATTTTCATAATCCTCCGTTGTTAATTATTATTCTATCTATATTTGGGCTGAGCCAAAATCAGCGGTTCACGTTGTGAATAAAGACGCTACATATTCAAAAGGTTCTTATGCTCTATTCGCACTTTATATCAAACTCTGATTCTTAAATTCAGCCTCTATATCAGTTCCAGCTAAAATAGCCCGAGCAGGCTTCGATACTCCCCTTATCCGTCCAGTCATAATCTGAAATTACCCCACCCGATTTCCAGCGGGAAGGTGCCATATTGGAGAGCCAGTCCAATGGCTCAGAGACTGCTGTAGCTATAGCTGCCCGTTCAAAGGCTTCGGTGACCGCCTTGCGCTGTTCACTGCCCATGGCTTTGGGATCGGCCGACACGAAGAGCGGGGTGCCGCTACGCGACAGAACATCCAGCCACTGTCTGTTCATTTTCCAATCCACATTGTTTGTCAATCCCACACAATCAGCGTCAACGGCATAGAGCGTGTCATGCTGAGGCATTCGGAAGGCCAAGGTGTTGATCCCCATCCGGCGAGTGCGTTCCCATTGAAGACCACTGGTATCGTCGCCGGTACGCTGAATTTCAAAGATGCCTGCCGACAAGTGGGACAGTGTGTTGCAGCCGATAATGAGCGTATCTCCAGCATTACGTTTGATCGCCTTGTACAACGCAAGAATAATCTCTGCAGATGTTCTGGAATGGTCGGCGAAATGCCAGCCGTCATCGGTAATACCCATGCCAAAGCGGCTGCCCCAACGACCAAACAGATCATAGGTTGTAAAATCATGCTTCAGCAACTTGTAGCCCCAGCCTGTATAACGGGCTACATAGTCTGCGATGGACTCCAGCACCTCCGGAATGCTGGGATCCAGAATGTAACCTTCCGGCTGTTCCGCTTTTGCTAATGGATTGTTTAGCAGCCACTCCTTGGGCGAATCCATCGTTGTCAACAGCGGGCGGAACCACATGCCAGGACGCACGCCCGTCTCTGTCATTTGCCTGGCCAGCTGTTCCATATCCGGGAACAGCTGCTCATCCGGCAGCCATGGCTGATGGCGGCTCGCGGCAAATTTGCCCCAGTTTTTCTGCCAACCGTCGTCAATGACCATATATGGACGATTGACAGAAGAAGTGGCCAGCGAGGACATCAGCTTGCTGTCTTCAAGAATCTGTCCATGGGAGCTGTGCCCATAGGCATAATACCAGTTGTTTCCCCCGTAGACGGGGAATTTCGGCAGCACCGGTTGCTCGCACATTACACGGCAGAACGCCTGCGTTGCCTCAAATGGTGTCTCTCCAAGCTCTCCCTTACGGCTGACCACTTCAGCCGCCTCGAGCTGGCGACCACTCAGTAGCACGCCCGTACCCCCGCATCGCACATCAAGGACCAGCGTCACCCAGTGGGCGTCGACGAACCAACAGCATAGCGAGGCCGGCCCGGTCTTCACGCCGTAACCATGCGTGATGCCGTCTTGGAGGGCCATGAAATACCAGGGCATCTCCCGGTCTGGCATAATACCCGCCCATTGCAGATCACCATAAGATCTCTCCCAGTGGTCGCCGAGCAGTCTAACATGCTCGCCGATCTCCCGGTTCCATCTCAGCGCAATCCGGCTAACCGGAGTCTGATCGGCAGATAGACTCACGCCTAGGCTTCCGGTCTGCTTACGTACCTCTACCCGGATATCCTCATCCGTATATACGCCGCTTTGTGACTCCATGCGGCTCCAGCTTTTGTCCTCCTGGACCAATACGATTTCGGGAAGTTCAATAAGATCAAAATAAGCCATACCATTCCTCACCCTTTCACAGCACCTGATGAGATGCCTTTAATAAATTGTTTCTGGAAAATCAGAAATAGCACAATCATAGGTGCAGCCGACATTAAACAACCCGCCGCCACCCAGTTCATCTGCGATTGGTACTGCCCAACGAATCTGGACAAAGCGACCGTAAGATTCTGCACATCCTTGTTCTGCAAAATATAGAGCGACATGCCGTACTCGTTCCAGATACCCACCCCTTGTAGAATTACCACTGACGCCGTAATCGGCTTCAGCAGCGGCAGAATCAGCTTGAAGAAAATACCGATTCGGCTCGCACCGTCAATATAACCGGCTTCATCCAGTTCTTTGGGGATCGAACTGATAAAGCCCGTATAAAGAAAGATGGACATCGGCAGTGAGAAGGCCGTCTGAACCAGAATCGCTCCCCATAGCGTGTTCAGCGCATGCATTTTGATCAAAATCATATACAGTGGCACAATCAGCGTCAGCGAAGGAATGATCATACAAGCGATAAAGGTGGTATAGATCGCTTTATTCAGTTTAGACTTGTTTCTCGACAGCGGGTATGAGGCCATGGAAGAGACCAAGATAACAAGTAGTAACGTAAAGACCGTAATAATAATATTGTTCATGAAAGCTGTGCCGAGACCCGCGCTTTTCCAAGCATCCACAAAGTTCGCAAATACAAACTCTTTCGGAATGCTGATCGTCGACTTGTAGTCGGTTACATCCTTCAGTGAGATGTTGATCATCATATAGAAAGGGATCAGCGGAATCAGGCATATGATTAGACTGACAACGGCAATGAAGATTTTCTTGACGGTATTATTCCGCTTCATCAATATTCGACCTCCCGTTTCCGCAGATTACCCAGCACAAGCAGACCGACGACACCGATAATGACGAACATAAAGTTTCCGACCGTTGTGGCATAGCCTGCATCCTGCTGCCCCGAGTAGACGGAGTACATGAATGTGGACAGGGACGAAGTTGTATATCCAGGTCCGCCATTCGTCAAAGCCATGATAATATCGAACAACTTGAGACCGCCGATAAGATTGTACACGACATTAATGGTGATGGCTGGCATAAGCAGCGGCAAGGTAATCGATCTGAACTTGGCAAAAGCAGAGGCACCATCCAGATCGGCCGCTTCATAGTAATCGGAAGATATCGACTGGAGTCCAGTCAGATAGATAATCATCGCCGGTCCAATGAACTGGAAATTATTCACAATAATGATGCTGGTTACAGAGCTGCTCCATTGATTAAGCCAGTTCTTCGGCTCTATGCCGAACCAGGAAATCACTTCATTCATCGTTCCGCCGTTATATTGGAAGAAATAGTACAAGATGTACCCCATAATGAGCGGTGAGACAATAACGGGCAAATACACGATCGTGCGGACAACGCCCCGCAGACGGAATTTCATATCCACAAACAGTGCATACAGCAGCCCGAATAAGTTCTGGAAGACGGTACTCAGAATTCCATATAAAAAGGTATTGAAAATGACAAGCCCCATATCTTTATCCGCAAACAGGCGGGCGTAATTTTTCCACCCAATAAAATTCCGTGCTTCAGAGTAACCGTTCCAGTCAGTAAATGAGATCATAATGCCCTGAATGAACGGGTAGGCAATAAAAACAAAGAAAAAGATCAGTGCAGGAATGTACATTACGTTGATGCTTGACTGGGAATGTCTTATCTTTTTGAAGGTGTTCATTCGGCTTAACTCCTCCTATCTGTATTGCTTATCTTTGACCTGAAATGAAGATACCTTCATCAGTCCCAAAGAGGGAACTTATGAAGGTACGTTATCCATCAAACCTTATTTATCGAGCAACCGGGTATAGCTATCGTTCATGTCCTTGGCAAATTGATCCACGGAGTACGACCCGGTGAACAGCATTTGACCGTATTTGGAGATAGCATCCCACATTCCACTTGGCAGGAAGGCCCGGTCAAAGTAAGGCACAATTCTCGCATTTTTGGAAGCTTCGTAATAAGGCGTCATCTCTCCCAAGTCCACATTGACATCGGTAAAGGCCGAGCGGATATTCGCTTCTTCACAGAGCTGCTTGTTGATCTCTGGCTTGGCAAAATACGCGATGTATTTCTTAGCTGCTTCCATATGCTTCGTGTTCTTCGAGATCCCCCAGGCATCAGTCTCTCCACCAACCAATACAGGTTCATCCTTATCGGAGAAGGTCGGGATCGGGAAGAAGCCGATTTTCACATTTGGATTGTATTTCACTGCGGAATCTTTAATTCCAAATCCGGTGATGGCAATAAGCGCCTCATTGTTGGCAATGGCTTTGGCGGTATCGTCATTCTTGGCCGTTAGAATGTCCACGTTGACATAGCCCTTGTCTTTCATAGTCTGGAACAGCTCGCCAAGCGGCTTATAGTGATTCCAATCGAACGTGCCGTTCTTCAATTCTTCGCCGTAGTTATTGTTGCTGTCTGTCGTAAGCAGTGTGCTGGAGAAAAAATCTACAGCCTGGCCGATCGGCCAGCCGTCGCCACCGCCAATATGGATCGGAACTACTTTACCACCGCTTTCTTTTTTAACCTTCTCACACAATGCCAGCAGCTCATCTACCGTCTTCGGCACTTGAAGATTGTATTTCTCAAACAGATCCACATTGTAAGCGATTGCAGAAGTGTCAGAATCAATCGTCATGGACAGCACCCGGCCATCCGCATCCGTTACCTGCTCTTTCAGGGAAGGAATTAAGCGGGGTACCCATTCCTCATTCGAGAGATCGGCCAGTTGGTCGCTGTACTTGCCAATGGCCCAGCCATGTGTTGACCAGATATCCGGCATCTCATCCGATGACATCTTGATCTTCAGGATGTTCTCATATTCCTTACCCGGGGCATTGAAATCAATTTTGATGCCTGGATTCTCTGCTTCGAATTGTCTCGATACTTTCTCCAGAGCGGCTGCACCTTCACCACTACGCTGGGTCCATACGGATAAAGTAATGGTATCTTCCTTACTGGAGCCTCCAGATTCCTTGCTGGAGTTGGAGCTGGAACAGCCGGTAAACAGTGCGGCAGCCATCGTCAGCATCATTGAAACCGCTAACATTCTTTTCAATCTTTTTCCTTTTGCCATCTGTCTGATTTCCCCTTCTGCATTTGTATTTGTAAGGCTTAATTCAATTCTAGGGCAGCCGCAACTGAATGTGCAGATAGCCAATCTACACTCCAGGTGCAAATTTCTATAATATCGGAGGGCTCACTTCGCTCGAAGCTCCGCCCTAAACTCCGAAGGGTAACTTCCACTATGCTCTTTGAACAACTTGGCAAAATGTTTGGGACTGTTAAAGCCCACTGCTGCCGCTACCTCCTGTACCTGAAGGTCATGTCCAGCCAGCAGTTCTTTGGCCTTAGCAATACGCAGGTGGGTCACATATTTGACGAAGGTGCTGCCTGTTTTTTTATGGAAAAGTGAGCTGAGATAATTGGGCGTGATACTGAAAATCTCTGCTACCCCCGCCACGCCTATATCTTCGGCATAATTCCGCTCAATGTATTCGACGACACGATCAATCATATCCGTACTGCCTTCGGTATCACGGAGCAGTTCCTTCTCTCCACGTTCGAGCAGTTGTCTCCAAGATGCAGCATCAGGTAGCGACTTTTCACGGGGGTCTGTGCCTGTAGACAACGCATTGTTGAGAAAAGATCCGGCGTGATTTCTGGCCTGAATCGGCAGGCTGTCGTACCCTTTATCCAAGAAGCTCCCGATCCCTCGGCTAAGCATGACATACCGGTAGTAATCCTTTTTCCGATAAGTGTCAGCAAGCTCCACCAGCGCTCTAGACCATTCCCTCGCTTCCTTAGATAGCGTGCCCACCAGCCCGGATAGCTCCTTCCAGCGGATTAGATCATTGCGAGCCAGCAAAGCCTTTATCAGCAAAGCAGCTTCAATAATAGCGATATGGGCCTCCAGTTCATGCAATCCGGCGCAAGGTTCGCCTGCCAAGGCATAGAATCCCAGACTACCACCACTCAAGCGTCCCAGCACCTTATTGATTTTGCCATAAGCGCTCTGCATCACCCACTGCTCCGTATGTTCATCTTCCCGGTCCCAGCCAAGCATGATTCCCACCGTACCTCCGGGTACAACGACCAGCGCAGCGCGCAGGCTCCGATTATTCAATTGCTGGACTGCGTTCTCCATCTCCGTATACCAGCCGGTAAGTTCCTCGGAATGTTGCCCCTTCTCCACATACCTGTCCAGTGCAAAAAGGATAGGCACATAGCTCAGTTGCTTCAGCTCATGTCCCTCCGGCAGCGTTCTGAGGCTCAGCGTGCGGTTAAATACAGCCGTCAAATTCTGCTTGAACGTGCTGCAGCGAACCTCGGTCTGTGCCAGCATTCGCTTCCTAATATCAGCCGTAATCAGCTCCAGTTGCTCCGGGGAGACGGGCTTGAGCAAATAATCTACCGCGCCAAGCTGTAGCGCTTTTCTGGCATATTCAAAATCAGCATAACCGCTGATCACAATCCATTGCGTCTCCGGAGACAGACCATAGGCCTGTTGAAATGCTTCAAGACCGCTCATCCGCGGCATCTTGATATCCAGGAACACCACATTCGGCTGAATCTCCCGAATCTTGTCCAGTACCTGGTGACCATTCTCCACCTCAATAATGGAGTACTCCTCCGTCAAAATTTCTTCCAGCATTTTTACCAGCCCGATCCGAACGTAGTACTCATCATCAGCTATGACGATCTTCATCGTTATCATCCTCCAGTGGAATGGTTATTGTAATTCGGGTGCCCACGTTCACCCTGCTCTGAATATTTAAATCGGCTTTCTTATAGGCATATTGAAGTCTGTTCTTCACATTGGTCAACCCCACACCCATCCATTTTGAACCTTCGGTCTGCTCCAGACCGGTGCCAGAATCCTCGATGACAATGACCACACAGCGCTGGAAATGCACAGTTTCTATACTCCCCAAGACCGTCAGTTGACCCGTTTCGCCAAGCGGCTCAATACCGTGCACAATCGCATTCTCCACCAATGGCTGAATCAGCAGTTTCGGGATTTTCATTGGTTCCGCTTCTGGGTCCAGTTGGATGGTGTATTCCAGCCGATTCTGGAATCTGAGCTTCTGTAGATAGCAGTATTGATTCAGCATCTGGAATTCTTCGTTCAGGGTTGTCCAATCGGCCTGCTCTGTCATATAACGCATCATACCAGTCAGTGACAGGATTGCTTGCTCCAGCACCTTGCTGTCGCCCAGACGGTTGATGCCAATCATTGTATTGAGCGTGTTGTATAGAAAATGAGGTTCAATCTGGGATTGCAGCGCCTTATACTCTGCGGATTGCTTGCTCAGAACTGCCCTATATTCACGATTCAACAGGTTGTTCACTTCGCTGAGCATCAAGTTGAAGGAGCTGCCAAGGATGGCTATCTCATCTCTTCCCCTCACTGGGACACGTACATTGAAATTGCCGGTCTCTACCTTGGCCATCACATTCACCATTTTTCGCAGGGGCTTCATCATACGTTGTGACAGAAGCGCCACCAGAAGTACAGAGAAAATCGAGACTAGAACATACACCCCTGTAACTGTGGCCTGCATAACATTAATTCTGTTGATATATTCCGTCTCAGAGACCATGGCCACCATGTTCCAATCCGTCTTCTCAATATGCTGGGTTGTTACACTGTACACCTCGCCGTGATCATCGATTTTGGAGGAATTGCTTTTGTTGCGGAGTTCTTTTAGCATCGTGTCCGATAACGGCTTGTTGGAATAGATCACATTGCCTTGCTCGTCGATAACGGACATAATCGAAGACACATTCAGTTTGATTTTATCCAGTATGACAGACAGCACCCGAGTATCCGCATCCGCCTTAACAACGGCGATTGGCTGTCTTGTATCCAGATCCTTGACCAACTTCACTATAGAAAAAACTTTATCTGCGGCCGGATCTGTCAGATAGTCCTGCTTATGCGAGCTGATGAATACCGTCTTGCCTTCGGCTGCTAACGCTTGTTTGTACCAGGTCTGTTTCGTAAAGGGATAGTCGCTGACCAGCCCACTATTGTTGGTGTACACGGCGAACACGGTCTTTGGAATGAAGCACACTAGCGTCCCTGTTATATCCTTTCGCAAATTCTGTGTGTAATTGGGCAGGGTCGTGTTCATCGTTCTTGTGGCTTGCAGCTGCTCTAAGAGAGATACCGTCTTTCCGCTGTCAATCTTCCGAAAAGTGTTAAAAGCATCCATAATGGAATCATTCAGATAAGGCACCACGACGAGTCGCTCCAGATCCTCGATGTACGTGTTCAGGTTAATGAGCGCAGATGAAATCGTAGCCTGCGTGGCGAAATTTATATCATGGGTCATATTCTTGTTATAATAAGAGGGTACGAATAACACGAAGGCTAATGCTGGTATAAGTAGTCCAATTAGCGAGATACCGATCATTTTGAAGCGGACACCGAGGCGGGGTTTCAGGGTTGGTCTCATCGTTGCACCCTCTCCGGCGTGTGATTACTCAGTTGCAGATTTATCCAATTAGTCCTCATCTTGTTTTTCCTCCTTCATCCAGCTTGCCCACCAGGGACAGGGCTCTATTCCAGCATTATAGCAAAATAGTCATGATACTTAGGTCAGAATCTACTTCAGAAGAAACTAAACAACCGTCCCCCGGTAGACTCCGGGAGACGGCCAAAGCGTAGTAATGACATTCTAGTCCTATCCTACTCGAAGGAGTTATTGCGTCGGTCCGTATACCTCAAATTCCCAAATTGAATACCCATAGATCGTAGCTCGGACAGTCCCGTACATACGAACATAACGTGCTTCCACTTCGTTAAAAGTAATCCTCTCTAAACCACCTTTGCCGTTAGTGGTGCTATAAACGTCGCTCCAATTTGCCTCCTGGTTTGGAGCATCGGCTACCTGTATGCGATAACTTTTACCGTACGCGGCTTCCCAGTACAACCTGACTTCATTGATCTTTTTAGTTTCTCCGAGATCCACATAAATCCAGCCTGGGTCCACCCCGCGCTTTGAACCAAAGCGGGTTGTTAAGTTTCCATCGGTCACATACGGTGCGGTGTTCTCAATTCCATCATTGGATGAAGCTACCGCTGGGCGATGGAGCGCCAAATTAATTAAGGGAAGCGGCTCAGTATTCTGAACCGGCTTAATCGTAACTCCGCTGTAATGCTCTTTATTTAGGAAATTCATCTCTTGTAGCGTACGAGCAGGAGTGTTGCTACCAGGCATGTAGACGTTCTCAAACGTCAGATCAGTAATCATGGCTCCTTCCAATCCTTTAATCTTGGCAAAGCTTTCCCCTGCGTCACGGACCGTAATATCTTTTACTGTGACTCCTCGAATGGGTCCCACTCCATGGTTGCCTCCATTAACCGTGAACAGGGTCATCCAGGCACTATTATCTTCGTTACTTCCACTGATGTCCTCGACATCCATTGATTCAAACCTCACATCACTAACGATTCCGGTCCCATATTTATGATGAATAGCGAAGCCCACTGCAGCTTTGTAAACGACTCCGTTTCTGAATACAATATTAGATTGATCTTGCATAACTCCTTGACCAATCTTATAACCATAACATAACGTCCACGCTATCGTATCCTTGAATAGCACGTTTTGAACCGGTTCTGGATTCCCCGGCCAAGGTACTTTACCTGAAGCGATGTCTGTGTCCGCTTTCCAGGCTTTCGTAGAAAATGGATCATCCAAGGAAATACCGATCGCATTTTGTACAACTACATCCTGGGATTCAAACAACGGCCCAGCCAGATGATTCCCGTATAAGGATACCATCCATGACAAAATTGGAAGTGGCAATGGGAACAACCAGATTATTGATCATTCCTTTACCATTGCTAGTCTTATCATCGTGCAAGGCTTGCCCGTTGCCATCAATCGTACCCCGTCCATATATCCGAATATTTTCGGATTGAAATGCAGTTGAGATCCACCAGGTAGCCGGCCTTCCCATGGAATCCTTAAACCAGTGCTCCTTATAATCAACTGTCTTTCCTGTACCGATGAACGTTGCTCCAGGCTCCATGTAGACAGCAGTATTACTTTTTAATACCAGATTACCAATATAATAAGTTCCGGCCGGTACATAGACAATGCCCTGTTTACCGCCTCCTTGAAGGGTTCCGTATTGGCTGGCATCATTAATTGCTTGCTGAATGGAAGCCGTTCTCGTGCTTACTCCGGTTGCTGGTGTGCCTGAGGACACCACATGATATGGAGCGGATGTAACATTAAAAATGCCTTCTCCGTTTGAGGCGGGAACATCCTTCTCCATCGGATCTGCAGCGATAACCATGCGTGTTTGGCGATTATTCATTGTCACGATCAGGTATTCGTCAGATTGTGTTGTGAAGGTTATCGTCCTTCCCTCTATCTTTTCAGCTTGTATACCGAGCTTCTTTGGACTTATAGAATATTCATGTACTTTATCGGTATTTAAAATCGTTAATTCATACGTAACAGGCCCTTCCGACATGGAAAAATGAGCATAGTCGTAATCACTAAATCCTTTGACAACTGGCACAACGACCCCGTTTGCTTTTAGCGTATAATTAGCCGAGTTAGTATAGCGCACTGATGGTTGATAAGTGTGAATCGTTGCTGGTGCCAAGTGAGTTTCTTCCGCATTTTCTACTCCAGATTGGGCGTTCGAGGTAAGTGTAAACATGGTAGTAAGAAGCATCAACACCAGAGTAGGGCATAGAAATTTTCTAAACATTGCCATCACATTTGCCTCCTTTAATTTTTTGAAAGCCCTTTCAAATTAAGTTGGACTGAAATTGCAGTCCCGCCGGCATGCAATTTCTCCCAGCACAATCATTATAAACTGCATCTATAAATCGAATAATGAGGGTAACTCAACAAAAAGGGCAGATTTCACACATTAATTATGTGAGCATCTGCCCTGAAAGGGAATCATTGATTAACACCATATGTCCTTTTATAAAGATCAAACTGACCACGTATCTTCTTGCTCTTTCAAGTCATCATAACTATCCGTGGTAATGTACTTAGTCCAAAGCGAACAAAAGCATAATGAGATTGATACAAATTGATATATGGGTCTAGGTCTCTATCCGTCCAACCGACTCTATTTTTAAAACTGTCTGGGCCAACCTTCATTGGTTCACCTTTCACATGATGGTGAGGTCCAAGCAAGTTTCTACAACTGCTGGTCAGCTCCAGCTCAATCAAATTCTCTCCTTGTTGGAGATATTCTGAAATATCTGCTTCATAGGGTTCCCATAAAAAGGTACGAACTTCTTGTCCGTTAATTGATAATCTTGTGACAATCGCATTCGGATGTGAGCCGAATTGCCATACCCGTGAAACACTGTCTTCAAAATGTATTGCAACATTCTGCACAAGTTGAATACTGCCTGCAAAGAACGGTAATCCCTGACAACCTAGATCAGTTATCAAGGAATATTGATGAGGGAGTTCTTCAAGTATAAATGGACCATCTGTATATATAACACCATGCTCGCCATTTTTATAAGGAGATTCCGATTTCACTCCAAAATGTCCAACTAGATACACGCTTTCAAGTTCCGTATCGAATTTCAGCTTATTCCCCTCAGACTCAAAACTTTGAGCACGTTCAATAGCTGCATACGTTTCAGCAGAATTCCAAAAATCCAATGTTAACCTGATGGTATTTCGACCATGCTGAAGGAACCCACTTAGATCAATTTTCTTGAAGGATACATCTCTCCACCAATCACAGCTATGAGATGCTATCTTACTGTCATTAATAAGAATTTGCACTTTCTCCGGATTTTCCATCACCAGATGCATTTCCCGCACGAGCGCAGGATCAAAGGCGATCTGAAATTCGAATTCCAATTCGACTTGAACAGGATATCCTATCTGAAGCAGTTCTTCTTGAATAAAAATAATAGGCTTAGGTTCCGACCAATCACCATTCTCCAGCCTGTACCTGCAAGTGTCCATCGTCAAGCTATTGTGATCGATATGGTCAATTTCCCATAACTCACTTAGTTCCTGAATGAACCTAGCTGAATTGTCTGTTTGGAGTAGAGTTACCTCATCCGTTTCCAGTTGACCTTTGGTCGGAACTAGTTTGATAACATAGGATTGGGTAGGGTACAGAGTCATGTTCAATTTGACGCCGTTACCTACCCTGGTATAGTTAAGTGGCCTGATATCACCACTCTCCAAATCAATTAGAGACAGTATACCCCTTCGAGGGAGAGTCACCTCTACATCTGGATAACACTTTTCTCCGGAATTCACCAGGTAATAGAGATAGGAATCTTCTAACTTAAGCGTCTGGATATTGACCATGTCCGATACGATAGGTAGTCCTTCCCTGTCAACGATAGCGATCGATGGAGAAACGGTTCTGGAAACAGATTCTACCAAGGCGTTGCGATTCCAATCGGGTTTTACTGCACCATTCACTAAACGACGGATTTCTTCACCCGGTTGTCCATTGATGAGGAACGGAACGGGTTCCAATACAACTAAGCTTCCTCCATGAAATACAAACTGATGGAGCAATTTCACCGTCATCTCGCTTAAGGTCACACTCGGTGGAACGACAACAACTCGGTAACCTATCTCTCCTACAACAAAAAGATTCCCCTCTACTCTGCCATGACGTTCAATAATTCCCTCGCTTCCATAATCATGCTCGATAAACGATTGGCACAACCAGCGAGAAAGCTGTGCAAATGATTCATGATATTGCTCAACCTGTGATGAGTTAGAACCCTCCAGTTCCACCCAAGCTGTTCGAATGGGATGAAGCAGTAATACCTCAGCTTGCCGTACTCCTTCCACAAGGAGCATGGACAAACGGGCAAAGTAATTATTAAAGTGATAATAGTACCTCCACCAAGGCTGCTGATAAAACAAAGATGGTGGATAATCCCGTTTACGAAGTCCCCTCAGCGTATAAGCTTGCAAATGTTGACACATTAGATTCATTCCATGAACAAATTGCCATTCCCCAATCCGCTTTAAATCCTGAAAGCTGACATTCCAACCGGAACAGCCGTAACTCTCCGTGATGGCTTGCTTTTTGCCCAACTGGCGAACAACGGAGCTAACTTGCTTAGGAACAACCGGCTCTTCACTCACAGAACGTCCAAGCCAGTCACAACCGGGGATTTGCAGATATTCATAGAAGAGCAGTGGATCGCCCACTGAAGTCGCTTGACTCATAAGGGTTTGCTCGTCTACAACATGACCCGTAGCTAACCATCCCCTTTGCTCGCACCACTCTCCAATTTGCTTGGCGTAGGACTCAGTAAACAAGGTGGTGACACATGACCAATAATCATACCTGACCCTGCGGCAGTCCTTCGTTTCCAAGAACAGAGCTGGAATTACCTTACGTAGCGAATACCCGTGCTGGTTCTGAAAGGCATCTTCGAGTTCTAACGACCACGGAAGATCTCCGCGTCCAAACTGCGGTTCATCCGTGAATATTCCTTTCAACACAGAGCCGAATTGTTCACCGAACTCCGCCCAGTAAGCATTATAGGTGGAATCAATGAACGCAGCTACAGCCTTTTTGCTTAACGTGTCGATATAATAAGGATTCAACTCGTAATATACTCGAAAGTCAGGTTTGCGTGTGTCGCCAGTAGTAAGCAGATGCAATTCTTCCTCAGACTGGACATAGGAGGCAATTGTCACTCTATTCCCCCGATTAAAAGGAGCCCATTCATAAGCTAACCGCTTCTGTTGATAAGCCACTCCAAGTGCAGGCACCTTTCCGTCAGCAAAACCACTAGGCCAGCCATTTTCATCATAGAGCCATGTTTCCATCCCAAGTTCCTGACTTTTCTTGATGCAGATCTGTATGGCCTCCATCCACTCTTTGCCCATGTAAGGAACAGTAAGGCCTCCCCTGGCATGTATAAAAAAACCACCGATTCCCGCACTATGCATTTCTTCGATCTGCCGTACGAGTTCATTGTGATCTAGATCGTCATTCCAGGACCAAAATGGCACCGTACGATAATCAGCAGGAGGATGTTGTAGGAGATCACATATGGTCATTGTCTTATTCCCTCCTGTTAACCCTTCAGACATAACTGGATCAAATCATCAATATGGGCTGTTGCGAGACATTCAATCGTGTCTGCTGCACCATAATAAATCTTAACCTCACCATCATCTTCGAGTACCATTCCGCCTGGGAAGATGACATTGTTACGGAATCCTCCTTCAATCTCATAGCTAGCTTCTGGAGTCAGCAGCGGATTCTGATACATGCCGATTATTTTTTTGGGATTCTCCAAATCAAGCAGCATTAAGCCTGCTGTATACCGTTTCTGCCATGACGTTTCCCATCCGTTCTTGCCTCTTGTAGGGTCAATATCAACGGCATGAAATGTAGTAAGCCATCCCTGCTCTGTCTTGATGGGGGGAGCTGCAGGACCGATCTTATCATTGGCAAATGGTACATCTTCAACAGCAAGCAGCAAGTCAGAATTTCCCCAGTACCTCAAATCCGGGGATTCTGAAATCCACATGTCGAATCGGTCAACTCCCCCGCGGCTGTAGACTGTGAAAGGCCGTTCAAGCCTCATAAATTTTCCGCCGATCTTCTCCGGGAATAGTACCATATTTCGCAAATCCGGTGTCGACAAGCTCAAAATATCAAACTCTTCAAAATCGTCGGTAACGGCCACACCACCGCGGATGCCATGCTGTGTGTCTACGGCAAAACACATATAGCAGCGTCCGTCAATTACGGTAAGCCTTGGGTCATAGGCACGGATAATTTCTTGGTCATGTAGCTTAAAACACGGCTTCGGTTGCACCTCCCAATGAATTCCGTCATCGCTGAAGGCAACACCAAGATCTGTTGTATGATGAGCCTCAATCGTCTGCTGCTCCAAAGACCCATAGTCGTTTCGAAAAACCATCACATATTTCCCATTGAATTTCGTTACGCCTGCATTGAACACAAGTGCAGTGGGATATGGGACGCGAGAAGCATCTAGAATCGGGTTATTCAGATAACGTTTAATTACAGAACTTGATGCGAGTTTTCCGATATAAGGTGAATTCATTTCCATTCCTCCTGATGATGTTAAGAATACCACTAGCCCTTTAAGGAGCCCGCAGTCATTTGCATAAAGGATTTGTTAGCAAAAATATAAGCAATAAGGATCGGGAGAATGGACAGACACGCCCCCGCCATCATGAAGTGTGTCTGTGAAGCAGCGGTGATTCCGTACTTCAAATTGGCTAGTCCGACGGTCAATGTCTGCAGTTCGGGTTTACTGAGCGTAAACACAAATGGAATCAGGTATTCGTTCCACGCTCCCCGGAAGGCAAACAAGGCACACACTCCTAGCCCAGGCGTAAGCAGCGGAATAATGATTCTCCAGAATGTTCTGCCCGGAGAGCACCCATCGATGCGTGCAGCCTCATCAAGCTCTTTAGGAATTCCGTTCATGAAGCTGAGCAGGATAAAGAATGCCGAAGCATGTGTGCTGATCAGAATCAGAATTACGCCCCACAGCGTATTATGCAGATGAAGTTTAATCATCAGCTCGAATTGAGGTCGAAGAACGACTGCTCCGATCGCTACAAACATAGTAAATGCCTGGATGCTGACGTATAGTTTTTTGCCAATAAAGTCCATTCTGTTCACGACATAGGCTGCCATGGACGAGACAATTAATGTTCCTATGGTTGACGCGACGGCAACAAATACACTATTTAGTGTGTATGTTGAAAAATTAGCCTGTTTCCACGCTTCGATATAGTTGGTGAACTGCCAAATAGCTGGCAGAAAAGTCGCTCCGGCAGTAAGTTCGGCATTCGTTTTAAAGGAACCGAGCAGAGTGATAATTATAGGAAACAGCGTTAGAAATGCTACTATTAACAGAAACGCCCACAGTACGGTATTCCATGCAATTCTCATGAACGTTCCTCCCTTATTCGTTATGACTCATTCGTTTTGATCCATAAAAGTAAAGTATCGTGATGATGCCAACAATAACAGCTGTGACAAAAGCGACAGCACTACCATAGCCAAATTCTTGAATTTGTGTAGATGCCGTGGAACCCGCAGGCGGGAAAAATAATTTATATACATATAAGAACATGACATTGGTTTTTCCAATTGGCCCGCCATCAGTCATCACCATAATACTCTCATAACCTTTTAGCGCATTAATAATGGCTAGCATAATGATCATTTGCATGACAGGGCCCAGCATTGGAATGGTAATGTAACGAAATTGTTGGAATTTGTTAGCCCCATCCAGAGCAGAACTCTCGTACACATCTTCGGGAATATTTTGGAGCCCTGCTAGAAACAAAAGCATATAATTGCCTACCGCCCCCCATACAGCAACGAGGATGATCGTCAGCATGGCATAATCAACGCCCAGCCAATCTATAGCACTGCCGATCAATTTATATTTCAGAAGGAACTGATTGAGGATGCCATTATACGAGTTGAAAATGGTGAAAAATACGACCGCCATAACCGCTGTACTAATGATCGTAGGCATAAATATAATAGCTCTCAGCAGATTTCTCCCTTTAATTTTCCAATTCAGGATGACGGCCAATATCAGAGCGAGCGGTATCGATAGCAGGAGCTTGCCTCCAGCATAAACGAACGTGTTGGATACTGAATCCCAAAACTGATGATCTGTCATTACGCGTTCTAGATTTGCCAGTCCTACAAATCGTGCAGTCCCAAACCCTTTGTAATCGTAGAACATATATCTCATGGCCCACATAATCGGGTAGATGCCCAGAACAATGGTAAGAATATAGCTTGGCAAAAGAAAGCTGTATGAAAAAGCTAGATTCTTTGCTTTATTCATATCCTCTCAACTCCTTGCAATCTCTGTAAGATTTAATGAAAGGATGGAGCGTGCCCCACCCTTTTTAAACACCTCTATTTTATTTTACGTATTTTCCTGCAAGTTCCGCTGGATCGAAATCTGCAATAGGCTCGGCCTTCGCTTCTCCACTCGCAATTGCTGTATCCAAAGCAGCGTTATAACGAGTATTCAAATCGTTGATAATGGTATCCAGATTACCTCCGCTTAGAATGTACTTGACGAAGGCATCGTCAGATTTCATACCGTGTACCGGCACTGTAGGGTAGACCGGCCAGACACCGTCGTACTTGTTCGGCAGGAAACCTTCTATGCCTTTAACTTCCGGTTTCGCTGCAACAGCACTTACTGAAGGGACCATGGATATTCCAAAGCCTTTCTCTTGATATTGTTGAAGAACAGATTCATTATACATATACTCCAGGAACTTCCAGGCTGCTTCCTTATTTTCAGTCTCTGAACTTATTGCCAACCATTGGCCCCCTAAGAACCCAGAAGCACCATTGAAATTTCCGTCAATGGATGGTGCAGGTGCTGCAGCCCAATCAATTTTAGCTGGAAATTGAGATTGGTAGACTCCCGCTTCAGCAGAAAAGGATAAGTACATCCCGATTTTCCCTTCAGCGAATTGGGCGCGCAATGGGTCGATATCAAGCGATTCGACACCGGGCAACATACTTCCATCATCCTTGATTTGCTTAAATGCTTCCATGATGGGTTTAAAGCCACTATAGTCATATCGAGCTGTCTTAAAATCATAACCATATCCGCCGTAACCACTTACTTCTGCAATAACACGGGCAGATCGGCCCAAGGCACTGGAAGGATTTTTAAAATTCTGTGCGAAACCGTAGGCTCCGTTTGATTTACCCACTTGCGTAATTTTCTTGGCTGCCTCAACCAACTCATTCAGTGTAGTCGGAGGTTGTTCAATACCTGCTTTGGCGAAAAGCTCTTTGTTGTAAATCAGACGCATCGTTGTCCCATAGTTCGGCAAGCTATAGCGTTTTCCATCGAAGCTGTTCAGATCCTCCATGACAGGAAATGTATCTTTCATTTTATCTGTGAGAAACTCGTCAATTGGAGCTAGGAATCCTTTTTTATAGAAGGTCTGTATGGTGTTTTCTTTAACACGAATGACATCCGGTGGTTCTGAGGTCTGAAAAGACATATCCAGCGCTTGATCGAAATCATCTCCCTTGATAACCAGTTCCACTTCGATGTTATCCTTATTGGTTTCATTGAATTTATCGATCGTTTCTTTCACGAACTCAGAATCATGGCGGTCTCCAGTCCAGTAGGTGATCTTGGTTTTAGCCGCTGCGCTTGCTCCTTTATCTGTGGACTTAGGGCTACTGCAAGCCGCTAGGCTTCCCGTGAGCACGATACACAGTGCAGACATAAGAAATTTCTTGTTTAATTTCATTCGTATTACCTCCCCTTTTTATCTGTTATTCTCTTTCTTCTTCATTATAGTTTCTTGTAATCGTTTACATAATGCGGTAAACCACACATCAAGGGCAGGTTTTCTTATGAATCTGTCATTAAAAAACTAGCCCTGCATCCGAAACTTTCGGAAACAAGGCTATCTTTCGAGTTATGATTGATCATAGGCCAGATCCACAGGCGGACTGATCTTCCCTGTACTATATAATTTGAATTCGGATGGTGTCATATTGGTATGCTTCTTGAAAATTTCGCTAAAATAACGTCGATGCTCATACCCCAATTCCCTAGCGATCTCCTGTACCTGATAATCATTGATTAGCATTTCTTTAGCTTTTTCCATTCTTTGATGGATTACGAATCGCTGAAATGAAATATTTAGCACTTTTTTGAATAGATTCGAAAAATATCCGGGACTTAAATTGAACTGCTTTGCACATAAATCAAGAGATAAATTTAAATGCAAGTTGGCACATATATAATCCTTCGCCTGATAGATCAACTTGGTCGTTTCATCCGAACGCTCGTGCTCAATCCACGAACACGCTTCAAGACAAATTTCTTTTACCGTATCCCGCATAATCTGAAATGTAACCACACCTGTGCGCTTTACATGGTTCCACTGCTTCTCAAGGTTCTTCACCCGATCAGGCGGAAATTGTTCTAACATGACTCGACATATCTTGGATGACAGCTCATAACAAAGGTTTTCGACTTGTTGCGGTTTGGGAAGAGGATCTCGCTGCAATAAATCGTTAAAGATCTGCTCCAGAATAAGTCGGCATTTTTCTCGATTGCCCGAGCGCAAAGCCATTAAAAACTCGTGCTCCGTGGACGCAGTATAATGAAGCAAGGTTTTCTCATCATCGGATGTACTTGAATAACTGTTAACACCATTACCATCTGTATAAAAATGATAGGCCAGAGCACTTAAGGCTAGTTGATATGAATCCGGTAATTCATCGATAGATGTTACACAACTACCAATACCGATTGAGATGGTAGAGTTCGTGAATTGATAAATATTTAATCTGCATGCTTCAGAAATCTGCTCTGCGATTCTCATATCTTCACAATTGATCAGACAGATGAACCGATTTAACGCTTCACTAAAAACAACACCACTGCTAAAAGCTGCGATAGTTTCCTCCAAAATATTTCGAAGGCTGAATCTGATCAATTCCACTTCCCTTGAGGGTTGTGCTTTATATTTGTCCATAAAACGGTCTAGCTCCACAATAAAAAGATTGAAATTCTGAGGAGCAAGTTGAATGCCGAGTGTTTGCCATTTTTGAAAGGCTACGACAGCATTCGTCCTATGATGAACTAGCAAGGACAAATACTCCTGCTGCAATACAGGTAAGCTTTTTCTTACATGTTGCTTCAGTTCTATCGCCTTGCTCTGCTCCTGCCATTCTTCTTCGATTGCTGCCTTTGCTTTCAACACGACCTGAATGATTTCATCTATAGAGAATGGTTTCTTTACGAAATCAAATGCGCCTAATCGAATCGCTTGTCTCGTAAATGAGAAATCGGTATACGCGCTGAGAATGACAATTTTCGTAAAAGGAGCGTTTACGAGAATTTCTTGCGTCATGGCTAGCCCATCCTTTTTGGGCATCCGTATGTCTGTAAGAACAATATCCGGTTTGGTCTCTTGGATTAGGCGAATGCCTTCCTCCCCATCGAGTGCCGTACCAACCACTTCAATGTGATGTTCTTCCCAGGGCGGCTTCTGAGAAATCATATCGACTACACTTCGAATATCATCAATGATGCATAATTTAATCCGTTGGAGTTCTTCTATCATGATTCAACTTCTCCTTCTCTAATCGGAATCCAAATGTCAGTTCTCGATCCCTTGCCAGGACTGCTGTGAAGTTCGATTCGTGCTTCTTCTCCATAAAATAGGTTGAGCCGATTCACGATATTGTTCAGAGCATAACCCTTCTTGGAGACAGGCGGTTTCAACATCGCTTGACTTACCATAGCCGCATCCATGCCTGCACCGTTATCCTCAATAATCAAATGAACCCAATTGTTTTGTCTGTCCACCTGTATATGAATCTGACCTCCGAAAGTAATGTCCTTAAAGCCGTGTTGAATGCTATTTTCCACAATTGGCTGCAAGAGAATCTTTGGCAAAAGGCTGTTCAGCACAGATTTATCAAGTACAGTAACTTCAAACACAAACAGTCCTTCATAGCATTTTTGTTGAATTAAACAATACTGCTGTGCGTGCAACAATTCATCCTGCAGCGTGTTCCAATCCTTCCCCCCACTCAAGCCAAGCTGAAACATCTGGGACAAGGAGAGAATCATCTCATTGACTTCCTCATTTTCCCCCAGAACGGATTTGCAGTAAATCGTATTAAGAGTGTTATACAAAAAGTGTGGTTCCATTTGCGCAGTTAAAGCTCTCATCTCGGCCTTACGTTTTCCGGATTCGCTCAACCTTACATCATCAATGAGTCTGTTGATTTCATCCAACATGCGATTGAATTGAAAACCGACCTGAGCTACTTCATCGGACGAACGGCTGGCAAAGCGAACATTCAGGCGGTTATTCTCTACCTCGCGCATAAGTCGTTGAAGCTTGTATAGAGGATTTAGCAACAGCGCCGTCAGTTTATTGGATAAAAGGCTAGTGAACAGCAGAAAGAAAAGCATTATATAAAGGGTTGTGCGCTTTACACCGTTCATTTGTTCAAGCAGTTTATACTTCTGTTGAATACCAAATAAACTCCAATCTTTGACAACTGTTGATCTTGTGTAATTGACTAGGTAATCCGTTTCATCAAAATTATGAAAGAAAGAGCCCATATTGCTCTCAGATACATTGTACAAGAAAGGTTTATCTTTCATTAGATTATGGCTGGATGACCATGAAGTTCGGATGACTTCCTCGCCATTGGAATCGATTACAAAATAGTCGCTGTCATCATTCGAAGAATGTTTGTTAACCAGTCCTATTAGTCCACTTTCATTTACATTCACGACAATGTATACATTTGTATTGGGGACATTCTCTTGAGTTCCCTTTGTAACAAATGAAATAGCACGCTTATTACCAGAAAAAAACTTATCAGAATGCCCTTTTATCCACTTTCCTCCATAATTCTCAATCATATCGAAATACATACTGGATTCATAAAAGGACTGTGTCTGAGAACGTCTTTGTGAAATAGGATAAAAATCTCCAATGGGCGTGGCAATAAGTATACTTTCGATTAGAGGTTCGTTGAAATAAACCTGTGAAAACACATATTGGAGCTCTGACAAATGCACATAGTAATTGGAGATATCATTACTCTGTACATCCAGCATCATATCCTTGAAGGCATAGCTAAAAGTCAGTGAACGAATGGAGTTGGAGATCCCGTTAATTTATCATCCAGTATCTGAGTGGTTTTGTTTACGGTTTCTTGACTAGTCTCAAATGCATTCTTCTGGAGCTCTTTGGATGCAATCCAGTAGGTTGTCAGGCCTACCGCCCCAATTGCAAGCGTTATCATAGTTATGATGGATAAGCGAATTCTCTGTTTGAATGAACTGCTGTATATCAAACGATTGAATTTTTCAGTGATGTGCTCTGCCCAAAGTCGTCTCATAAATTCGGTATCAACCTCTCTTGTAAATAAAAGAAGTCTTGCTGAAATTAAACTTATCTAGTTGCGAATCATTTTACATTAAAATATCAATTTAGCAATACATTCTTCATGTCAATACGGATTTATTACAAATATACTGTTCCATTCGGATCATCAATTAAACAATTCCACGCTCCGGTTTAATATGTTTCAATTCTTTTGCTGCCAAGAAGAAAAAATTTATATCAACTTAAATTTATTTGACTCGCCGATATAATCATTTTACTACTAAGGGGGGCTGAGGTTTTGCCGATCAGGGAGATTTTTTGTTTAGTTCGTTTCACGCACTCAATTGGCTTAAGCCATAACAAAAAAGCCGCTATATAGCGACTTCCAATGGAATCATGTTCTTGTCTCTCGACACTTCCCTTAAATCATCGTCTGTCTAAATGATCCTTCTATTTTGGGTCAACGTTGTTAGCCTTATGAATACCAAATCATACGTTGGTTTAAATCACTTTAATTGTTTTAAATATTGCTCCATTACTTGTAACCACACTCTTAATTGACTCAAATTTTCTACTGAATGAGAGCCATATGGAAACAATTCAAATTGATATAGCTCTGGACTTCCAAATACATGACTAAAATTAACTTCAATTTGGTCTTTCGTAAAATTTAAACATTCATAGTAGCTCGTAATTTCTGCTTCACTATATTCATCTGGGCAGATGTAGTCGATTGCCTGTATGATTTGCTCATAATTATAATCTTCGGCTTTTACTTCAAATATGACCCTATCTTCATGTGAAAACTCACGAAACATGGTTGCCACCTACCCTAATCATTTTTTGGTGAACGTTGCTGCCTTAATGGGGGTTATATCGCAAACTTTGGGTCATAGAAGAAGAGTTGTACGTAATAGCATATCAAAATCGGTAGCCTGTTTGTAATTTATAATAGCGAGGTTACGAACTTCACCTCCTGAAAACGGCTGTCCGGTCCTTTCATTAAGATTCCGCCTTGATTCTTTAGATACATATCGAAGAAATCCAGCATATAGGCATTGATCACGGAGTTCGCTCTTTCTGGCACAATCTTCCCTGTAATGCCCAGCATATTGAAAACCGGAGAAATGAACTGTACGTCGGTAAAATTCAAATGCTCTGTATTTTCGATATAGAGGATTTGTCCTCCTTCGTCGACCGTTTCGCGCATCCGTTCAAGCTCCAACTTTTTATCTTCCGTTACTTGATCCATCCACTCTCTTGTTGATCCCATCCGGTTAAGCTCTGCATCTGTGTAGACCCGATTATTTATCACCCTGTTTAATTCTTCGAAATAGCTTTCAGAGTTGATGAACAAAAACGGCTTTCGCAGATCCTCGCTGTCACGCAGTCGATACAACCCTCCATCCAAGTCTATTCCGACCGTGATTCGTGGATCGTAAGAAGCGTCGTAGGCCGTCGCTCCGCCGATGGAATGACCGAACACCCCGATATGACCGAGATCAATCCTCCCTTTTAAAGGACTTGGAATCTGTCCCGATTGGATGAGCTCGAATTGGTCCAGCGTAAACGCCACATCGGCGGTTAACACTTTTCCCAACTTGTCGCGATTTTCTCTTCCCGTTCGGTAATCATCGTCGGGAGAGAATAAGTCGTTGGTTGTGCTGGTTGTGATTCGACCGTCCGGAAACTCGGTTGCAACTGTATTGTAGGTGTGATCGATCACTGCCACGATATATCCGTGACTCGCGAGATTCTCAGCTTGCGACGTATGGAGGAACCTGGACGAGCCAAAGCCGGGATTTGCAAGGATCAGCGGATATGAATTCTGTGCCGAGGAGACCTCGGCCCCCGAATAAGCATGACTGGATACGTACTTCAAGTACTGAAGAGTAAACTCAGGAAGGCCATAGTTCGCGGCCATATAACGTAAAATTGGAGTATCGGGAATAAAGGGAGCGTACTTGCCGGTGCCAACTGTAACCGGATACCATACCTGAACCATCAACTCTCTCTTACCCTCTCTGGCTTTGTCGAAAATCTCTTCCCTATTAGTATCCACAAGATGAAAAGTTTGCGTTCCTACCTTAAATTCGCCTGTCGGTTCAGGTAGATTAAATACTGGAAAAGCATACATGAGGCCCGCTGTTACGACCAGCATTACCGCTATAGCGGTATAAGCTGAACCCAACATGAATCGCGGGATTTTTTTGGAGCCGTTTTTTCTAAAATAGCTATAACCTGAAATGGCTAAAAAAAAGATCGTTATGCAATATGAGAAAAATATCTGAACTCTGTATCCTTCCACCGTCCAATGAATGACCAATAAAAGAGTGGCGATCCCGCTTGCAACGAATAGCAGAATTCTGGGCCGTCCTTTTTTTAATAACAATGTTAATGCAAACAAGCCGATGTTTGACAATAAAAGCAACAGTTCAAACAGCCTCATCTCGGTTCTCCTTTTAAAAAACTTCTATTTTTGTTTGTTCCAATATTATCCTGGCAGGTTGGCCTGAGCTATCGATTCAACTTACATCTACCTTACAATTTTGTAATTCTACCTTGTAACTGTGCTCATCTATGGATAGGAACTTAGTTACTTAAATCAAAAAAAGCCGCTATAATTAGCGGCTTTGAATGTAATAATGCTCTTGTCCTGCGACAAGCATACACAGGATAGTCCATGCCTTTTTCTCTTCAATATAATTATACACAATTCGGAAATCATCCAACCAACCGCTCCATCCCATTAAAATGTATGGATTATTGCTACAAAATTGCTTTTTTGAGCCTGAATAGTGGAGGAGATCTATCAAAATCTATCCGAAGTATTGAAGAATTAACTGGTATATTGCTACGGAAAGTCCTAAAATACTCGCTTTCATTTTAGATGGATGATATCTTTTGCTGCGAAACAAGTACAGAAAGATCACTATAAATCCTAAGGGAATCCACAGCTGAAAGACACCTTCTGTTGTATAACGAGAAAAAATTGGAATAATGGAAGTACTGATCAAAAAGTAAAAGAAAACTGTAAAACGTCTTGTTTCTAATTGCTTGCTCCACCTTACTAAAAAGAAAAAAATAATGATTCCGACAATTGTAATGTATAAAGGGGGGAGAAGAATAGAAACGTCCCCAAATTTGAATTCCATTTTGCATTGCCCTCCTCTTTTAAATCATCACCACTTTTTGTTCCGGATTGGGAAGCATGTACATTATATGTTATAATTGAAAGGTTAATTTTACCAAAAGTAAGGAGGGATGTAAAAAACATTGTAGGGTTTATAGTTTTCGCTTAAGATTTTAGCTGTATTATGGAACTATTCCAAACAGGTGGTTCCATGCAAAGAACCAGTAGATATTTAGAGGTACTTAATAGATCGCGGAGCAGATATCCATGTCACTGAATTAAGAGGTAAATCTCCCATTGATGTGGCGAGAAGCTATAAACCAGACAAGATCATCCAATTTTCAGAAGAATATCAGCTATTACATCATGACTAGGAGGACCTCATATCATGAAAAGGATCACCAAACGTACATTTCTAATCACTACTCTAACAGCGTTCCTTACTATTTCCTTAGCCCCTGTCCCCACTCTCGCTTCTGATTACAAGCAACTTCCAAAGCCAGAGTGGACCTATGACGTACCTACCGATACGACAACCCAAATACATAGTAAGAACTATTATTTCACAGGAAATATCGTCTACCCTATCGTGTCAGAACAGACTAACTCTCAAACTGCTTATACATTCTTGTATCAGTCAGATCGCTCTACCGGCAAAACTAAATCCGTACACTCCTTATTAGCGATAGACGACAAAACTGGAAAACAGAAGTGGATTCATAAATCGCCTATGCCCTACAATTCGTTTGAAATAGATCAGAGCGGTGACGTCTACTACTTCGATGAGGTAAATTCCGGTAACAAGAAGGTATACCAGTTGATCTCTCTGGATTCAAATAACAAGCCACGCTGGGTCAAAACATTCAAAGAGCACTTTCAATTCAATGTCCTAGAAGATGGGCGCATAGCCGTGGTTACTTTCACAAAAGACACCAGTGTGATTACTCTTTATACAAAGGAAGGCAAGCCGCTTATCAAAAGGGAGTTTCCTGGCTACGTACGACATATTCAGGGGAACTACGTCGGATTGTTAAATTCTGATGCTCCGAGAAACACGACGACAATTGATATTTACTCCATTCCTACAGGAAAGAAGATTATTTCCGCTGTCCAACCGCAGGATCACGTCAATATTGTGCATGCTGACTTTGAAGTTCTAAGTGGCGGAACTGTGATTGTTCCCATTTACGATGCAAAGATGGAAGTGGAAACCTTGCACGGCTACAAGCCTAACGGGGAACAAAAATGGATCAGACCATTGCCTAAGCCAGCACAGGATGCCGTTTTCGGTACAACGTATGCGCATAATATGTACGATTCTTTTTACGTATCCTTAGGAAATAACTTTCTGATTCAAGAGAAAAATAAGCTTAGTCTGTACAATACTAACAATCAATTGATTGCGACCAAGACGTTTACTGATTTACCTGCACAAGGACTGTTACAACGACTAAATGATCAGAGCATTGTCTTCGGAGCCGTCGACAAAACACAAGCTTGGTATGATTCATCTAAACCGGAGCCTAAGAAAGCCGCCTACTATATTCTGGACTCTAATACACTAAAAATAAAAAACTCTTTTGTAATCGATGACGCACTTTTTCACCAAGCCGATGTTCGTTTTCACGATGCAAATACATTCTATATCCACATGAGTGAAACCATTGCCAAATACGTTCTAGAGTAGCATATGTAGGCTGGAGTAATCCCCCATTATAACGATTTATGCCTAGCCCCTCTCCAGGAGCGAAGTCATACATCGTTTCTTTTTTTATCAAATGAGCAGCCTGCAGAACTGCAGACTGCTCATTAGTTTTATTGAGATGTCGTTTCCTGTTAGCTTACTGAAACAACCTTATTTTTCTCTTGTAGGGCCCACGTAATCTTAGATTCATTTCCCACTAGAGTTATCATCCTATCCTAGATCTTAAATGTTTTTCTTTATCCAAGAACGCAACTTATCAGCATAGAGAGAGCGTTCATCTGGATCGGACTGAGAACCCTTTGACAGATAAAGTTGATCATTCATATATCTAGGATAAATATGGAGATGATAATGCCACACGTCTTGATTGCCAGCAGGTTCATTATGTTGGCGTGTAGAAATCCCATCACATCCATATGTACTTTTCATTGCAAATGCTGTGAGCTGCGCCGCGCGGTGAATTTCAACAGCGTAATCCGCAGGGAGGTCAAAGATGTTCTCGAAATGTTGATTCGGAACAACAAGAACATGTCCTTTATTGTTTGGCCACCATTTGCTCGCTATAAAAGCCGTTACCTTTTCATTCTGATAGATGATATCCCTTTGTTTTGTCCCCTGGTTAGGTCGCTCGATACCCCAAACACGACAAAATGGACATTCGTAACCTTCGGGCTTATGTGAAAATGATGCTGTCATCTTTCTCATTCCACTCCTCTCATATTTTTCCAACTAGCTATTAGACGCAGGCAACTTTTGTTCGTTGCGTTATCCTCAACATTGATAATCAATCTGAGCTCGCTTTTATTCCGGTATGCCCGGCTCATTTGATCACTACTCCTGAATATATCCACCTTATCAAGTCTTGCCAGTAAGTTGGCAAGGCTTTTTTGTCTTGAACGTACCGTAGTTGTATCGCTTTGATTATGTAATCTTTAGATTTTCTTCAGAATTATGCTTATTAATTCCTTAGTTTTTTTCATTATGATTTCTATATCGACAAGAGAGGAGGCAAAACAATGATCAGTAATACGATCTTAGAGCTACTACATCAGTATGGATATCTGATTTTTTATTTTGCCTTCTCATTAGGGCCATTTGGCATTCCAATTCCGAATGAGATCACGATTATCAGTGGTGCTATTTTGAGTCACACGGGTGTTATCAGCTCATGTATCACATACTTCTGCATTTTAACAGGACTATTAACCGCCATTACCTTTGCTTATTTTGCAGGGAAGTTATTTGGGCCCAAGATAAAACACAAATTTCAACATAATAAACACTTCGTTAAGGCTGAACTGATTCTGAATAAGAGTGGCAATTGGGCGATGTGCATCGGTTTATTCATTCCAATCGTGCGATATGTTCTCCCTCTGGTCATTGGACTGAGCGGCGTTCAATATCGGAAATTTGCTCTCATTTCATATTCCAGTGCTTTGCTTTGGACCATAACGTATTTTACAGCGGGAATCTACTTCGGCGCTCCCATTCTATCAATGCTTCATTTATTAAAATTTTGATCGATTTTGATAAAATACCATCACGTATACGGAGGAACCACAAACAATGAATTCCAATGAACCTATTTTATTTCTGAAAAGCTTTCTTCAAAGCCCAAAACATGTTGGTAGCATCATACCCAGTTCCCGGTTTCTCGCTAACAAAATGGTGAACCAAGCGCCTTGGCTAGAGGTAAAAGCAGTCGCCGAACTCGGATCGGGCACAGGTGCCATCACTCGTTATATTCATCAACAGGCACAAGATTCGACCCAAGTGTTATTGTTTGAGATGAACGAGACGATGAGGAATAATCTGAAGACTGAATACCCTTCATTCCCCTGTTATTCAGATGCCTCTCGATTAGTGGAATCCATGAAGCAAGAGGGCGTTGAGCAACTGGACTGTGTATTTAGCGGGTTGCCTTTCTTCAACTTTGAGTCTGAATTAAGGAATACGTTGGTAGACCAAATCCATAAGGCGCTTAAACCCGAGGGGTTATTTATCGCCTTTCAATATTCGCTTCAAATGAAAAAAACACTATCCGAAAAGTTTATCATCGAAAAGATAGAATTAGTGCCCTTGAATGTCCCTCCTGCCTTCGTTTATGTCTGTCGCAAAAAGGAAACAATTTAAACAACTCAGGCTATGGTTTACACTGATATTATCCTCTTTATAAGGATTTAAGATTTTATTTAGAACAGTCATAAAAGGAGTGTTGGATTGTGAGTACCGTTCTCATTGTTGATGATGAACCCGACATCCGTGATGTCATTCATGTCTATTTACGTAACGAAGGATATCAGGTCATTGAAGCAACCAATGGTGAAGAAGCACTAAATATTATCAAAACTACATCGGTCCAGCTCGTTATACTGGATGTCATGATGCCCATTATGGACGGAATCAAAGCCTGCTTCAAAATAAGAGAAATATCAACCTCTCCCATTATTATGCTATCCGCCAAAGAAGAGGACATAGATAAAATTACAGGCCTGACTACCGGGGCTGACGATTACATGGTCAAACCGTTTAATCCGTTAGAATTACTAGCTCGCGTTAAGGCTCAGCTACGACGCCAAACACTGATTGGCAAAGCAGAATTCAATTCACTTATCCTGATCAAGGACCTTGTCATTGATACAAGTAAACATTCCGTGAAGTTAAAGGAGAATGACATTCCACTAACTCCACTGGAGTTTTCCATTCTGGTGCTGCTTGCAAGCCATCCTGGACAAGTATTTAGCTCCGAAAAGATCTACGAAACCGTATGGAAAGAACCTTACGGGTATTCGGATAATACGGTTATGGTCCATATTCGCAATCTGCGAGAGAAACTGGAAGTGAATCCACGAGAACCTCAGTATATTAAAACGGTATGGGGAGTGGGTTATAAACTTGATTAGACGATTGCCACAGTTTAAAAAAAAGATACAGATTAACATCCTATATCGAATGTTGATCAGTTTATTAATTTCGTTTGTTGGCTCTGTGGGTGTAAATAATATGTTGATCATAGGAGCCGCAAAAATTAGTGAAAGATTTGAATGGCCATCACTTCTCTACATTTTTCCTTATGTTCTAACACCAATCTTCATCGTAATTTTCACGTTAATTTTTTTATTTTCCACACGAAAAATTGTACGAGATCTCATTACATTGGAGCAAGGATTGCAATTCATTTCAGAAGGAAATCTGGACTACCGGGTGCCCGTTAATCGACAAGATGAACTTGGGCGAGTCGCTTCCAACATTAATCACATGACTGAACAGTTGCAGCTGCAGATGGTTAAGGAGCGCGAGCTGGAGAAATCCAAGATGGACATGATCACGGGGATCTCACATGACCTGCGCACACCGCTTACCAGCATCATCGGCTACATTGAGCTTCTAAGAACAGAATCATTTCAAGACAAAGCAGAGTATGACCGCTTCATCCAGAACACCTATAACAAAGCAACGCATTTAAAGAAGCTGCTCGATGACTTATTTGAATACACACGTCTAACCTCAGTAGATACCCAATTGGATTTGAAAAAGGTTGACCTATATCAGCTATTGGACCAGTTGCTGTTTGAATTTGAACCTTTAGCTCAGGAGAATGGAATTCATATTGAGAAAGAGATTGGCGATTCCCCAATCATGGCCTGCGTGGATAGTGATAAGATTGCTCGGGCCATCGATAATCTTCTTATGAACGCCCTGAAGTATTCTGTGAAACCTGGTGCGATTCATATTCGAATGAGTATGCGTCATGAGTACATTATCATTAAAGTTGAAAATAAAGGTGAGCCGCTCACAATAGAGCAAAAAAGTAAGCTGTTTGATCGATTTTATAAGGTTGATTATTCAAGAAGCAGCGAAGGTATTCAAACGGGGTCTGGTTTGGGTCTTTCGATTGCAAGAAATATTGCGGAGTTACATCAGGGTACCTTGACGCTTCAACATACGCATAACGTATTTACGTTCCAGTTAAGCTTGCCTGCCAACATCAAGTGAAACATTATTGAATTCAACAATGGAGGATACCGCATTGAAAACATCCGAACCGTTTCTTTTCCTGCAAGGATTCTTAAAGAACCCCAAACGAGTAGGAAGTGTCCTGCCCAGTTCCAAATTTCTAGCCCATAAAATCGTCCAGTCTGTACAATGGGAAGAAGTTAAAACCATTGCAGAACTGGGGCCAGGAACAGGTGTTATCACACGTCTTATGAGAGCAAAATTACCGAAATCTTCAATCGTGTTTTTATTTGAGAGAGACCCCAAAATGAGGAGTAATCTGAAGAAAACATATCCTGAATTCATGTTCCATTCGAATGCATCCTATCTTTTGAAAAGGATCAATCAAGAACATGTGCATCAGTTGGATAGTATCATTTGCGGACTACCATTTTTTAATTTTTCCAGAGAAATGAAACAAAACATCCTTTCACAGATGCATACAGCGCTTCGACCTGGAGGGATGTTAGTGTTGTACCAGTACTCACTTCATATGAAGAAACGATTGGCTGATTTATTCGATATTGAGAGAATTAAATTTGTGCCCCTCAGCTTCCCTCCTGTTTTTGTCTATACTTGTCGCAAAAAGAAAGATGAAGGACACAGTGAAACGAGGGAATCAGTATACTAACCATAACCATACGAAGTGATGTGAAAAAAAATGAGAAGTCTCTCTCTCTTCAAGCTCGAAGACGATTCTGCGTTTCCGCCCGGCTCAAGCTCGATTTTGGTAAAAGCTTTTATTCACTTCTCCGGGCCGGTCCAGTTTCATCTTGAATAGAGTGCCGTAGCTTCCCCGCTTGTTGGGACGCAAACGTACTGCTAAATCGCATCTCATGATGAGACAATTTAATTGAGCTTATGAAGTGTACCGTTCTTATGTTCATTGAGCAGCTTTGAGAAAAGCTTGCTAGAGTAATCAATCCTACGCTCTGGAAACTCGCCTGTAAGTATAATCTTCAACATATGAAGCAGACGTTTACCCGTTAGTTCAGTAGGCCCGAGAGACCATTGTCTAATACTGGGATATAAGTATATCAACCCAGAGTAACGAAATGCTGCCCTCAATCTTTCATAAAAATCATCATAGCTAAGTGATATACCGTTTGCAATTAATTCCTTGTAATAAATTTTGGCATCCTCAAGGTTAAAATAACTAGCCAAGTCAATATAAAAGGGCGCATAATAACACCACCCGAAGTCAATAAAATAGGGTTTTCCATTGTAATAATGGATGTGGGAACCGTCTACGGATTGCAAATCTCCATGCGTAAGAGTCAGGCTTTCCTTCTCATCGTACAAAGCCACCATATCACGTGCAAAAGCGTTGGCTTTTTCACGTAATAATGGCAGATACGCGCCAAATTCCATGTAAAATTCGGGGTTCTGCTCTATAAGCGTTTGAAAATGGTCCACAGACACTTGTGTAACTAAATAATTTTCCCAATAATGACGGTCAGCATGGGGGAGCCACAGCATCTCCGAACCTCTATGCATATTAAGGGCATGGATTCTGGCTAATGCCTCCGCAACTCTTGGCGACCAGTCTACGCCAGGCGGAGGAGATTTAACACTACCCAAATCTTCTATCGCCATCCATCTAGGCTCATTTGTTTCTAGATCTAGTGAAAAAGTGGCGGGCGTGTTCTGATGGCCCTGGTCAGTTAACGTTTTCATTGCCATGCGTTCTTTTAGGGCAGCTTCTTTAAATATTACGCTCTCCTTTTGACCATTTTCATAAGTAACCTCTATACGACGTACATCCGCACCAGACCACCCACGTTCAGCATCCGTCATATACCCTTGCTCTAAATGACGGATCTTTCCACGTTGTAGTTCTTCGGCTAAACCTTGAGCAATTATGATCATATTATGTTCCAAATTAATCTACCTACCAATCTAGTTAATATAGGTTACTCAATAGAGCAATTTTTTGAACTCCTAAGAAATCTCAAGCAAACAGGTGTCCGACGTGCCTTCGAGTTCACTTCCTTCCTCATTATTTTTCAAAACAAAAAAAGGGAAGAAAATGAACAAATTGTTCATCTTCTGCCCCTGTAGAGAATTGACTAACGGATAACATGATGTCCAATTCAACCGAATGTCAAACAAATGACACTTGTCAAAATAGGCTTAATGTAAAAAAACCATGCATGAGAGCACGGTTCCGCAGTCAACTAGAAGTAGTCGATGTCCCATGTTCTTAACTAATGCAGGGGTTATTCCATTTTATTACATGAAGAAATAAACCACTTAAATAAGCGGATTTCTGCAAATTAAATGAAATAAACCTAATGCAATTAACTAGCTAAGAACAACAGCAGACACTTGATACTTCCCCCTTATATTGAAACTAGCTATAGTATAGATTGAAAACACGAACTAGTCAAAATTCTAAATGCTTTATGAGGAGCATCTGCAAGGTCTTCAGCTGACAACCCTCCATCCTTATGGAATACAAGCACAGTTGGCATTCCGCTGCTGGTGCCAGAGCTGTCGTTCTCTCCATTGGCTTTTTCTAATTCGCGGGCTACGGTCGAGGAGTACCCATCTGGAACATTAATCTGCCCCTTTGTTCGTACCGTGCGGTAACCATCAGTCCCACCGTTGCAATCAGCCAAACCGCAAGTACCAGCCATCTAAACTTCAGTATTGTTCTCATTTCTAATCTCCCTCTTAATAAAGTAAAACTAAGGATTCATCATTTCCATTGCGAGTCTCTCGAAGGAAGATTAATTCCCGTTCTGTGTATTCTTTTTGTTTTTAATCAAAATTGCACTCGCGAATGTACCAATTATTAAGAAAATACCAATCAATAGTGTTACATTTTGCATACCTGAATTAAAAGCATTAAACACGAGTGACTTCATTTCATCAAAAGCTGGCATAGCTTTAAATGCTTCAGCTTGCTTGCTATCAAAAACTTGTGAACCCCCAAAAGCTCCAGCTTTATGGAAAACATCCAGCATTTGATTTCTAAACTCGGTAGGAATATTGGCTAAATTCATGATACTTGTGTTCAATGAAGCGTTATAACCTTCCGTTAATTTAATTCCAAGCATTACAACACCAAAGGAGATACCCACTTGTCTAAAAACATTTAAAATACCAGAAGCCATACCTACATACTCTTTATCAACTGAACTCATAGCAGCATTAGTAATAGGTGGATTAACTAGAGCATTACTAATACCTAAAAGAATAAAACCAGGCATCAGATAGCTCCACTCAAACGGAGCTTTGATCATATAACGCATAACAAATATTCCGATTGCACCGATCAATAGTGCTCCACTAACTAACCAACGGTTACCAATTTTCCCCGAGATAATTCCTGCAATTGGACCAAGAACTATCGTAAAACCACTAATGAGTAACATTTTTGCACCTGTATCAAAAGCCGAGTAACCCATGTAATTTTGCATAAGAATGGTTAAATAGGTAAAGCCTCCATATAGTCCAGCACCTAATACAAAAGCTGCGATATTAGCCCCATTAAATGTCCAATTTCTAAAAATAGATAATTCAATCATCGGCTGTTCTACTTTTTTTTCGGTAATGATAAAAGCTATAAGTAAAATAAGTGATAATCCAAGTAGACTTAAAATGTGCCAATCAGTCCATGCGTAATCTCCATTCACTGACTTTTGAATTAAGGCTAGAATCATCGTAAAAATCATCGCTGTACTGAAAATCAGTCCCCAAATATCAATTCGTCCATTTTTGTTTGTTTCACTTTCTTTAATCACAAACATTCCTAATATAATTGCTACAACCGCAACTGGAATGTTAACAAGAAAAATAGATCTCCAACCAAAAACATCGACTAATGCTCCTCCGACCAAAGGACCACCGGCAATAGCAAGCCCAACGGCACTACTCCAAATACCTAGTGCAAGTCCTCTTTGATTTTCAGGAAATGAAGAAGTAACTATCGTTAATGATAATGACATCATAGCTGCGCCACCAATTCCTTGAAATCCACGGAAGATGTTTAACCAAATATCACTGTTTGCCAATCCACTGGCTAAAGAGCCAATCATAAAAATACCCAATCCTAATAAAAAGACTTTTTTACGTCCGATAATGTCGCCTAATTTTGAAACTGGCAACAACATTGCCGCATAAACTAAAGTATAGGCATTCAACACCCATTGGAGATTTGAGAAACTCGATGAAAAAGCTTGTTGTATATCTGGTAATGCAACATTGACAATTGTAATGTCTAACATAGCCATAAATACGGTTAAACTAACCGTGGCTAGAACCCACCATTTTCTTTTTGATTGTGTCAAAATAAAAACTCCTCTCATGTATATGTGCGTACAAATGCATATATATATTAAAATGAAGAGCACTTCATTATTTCGAATTCATGAGTGCTTTCATATTGTTAGCTGTTATCTGAATGTCAACAGAGGAAAAGTTATAAAAGTACCCTGCAAGTTCACTTCATATTCCGATAATCCAGATCATGCATCTTTGATTGAATTAAAATAAACCTCTTTATCGTGTATACGTGTGTACAAATGCATATATATATTAATATAAAAAGCACTGCATTATTGCAAATTCATGAGTGCTTTCATATTGTTAGCTGTTTGTTCAAATTTATCTACAATGAAATTGTTATTCGTTTTGTAATAAACTTCTCGCCCTTCTTTTCTCCTTTGAACGATACCAAAACGACTCATGAAGTCAAGGTGCCGAGAAATAACTGAACGATTCTGTGGAAAATATTCTGCAATACCACCGATTGTCATTTCACCATTTGCAGAAAGAAAAATTAACAACTCACTCCGCACTGGATCAAGTACCGCTCGAAAAAACTCAATATCAATATTGTCTTCTATCAGCTTTTTACATTTATTTGGATCAAGATTTAATCCCATTGTCATACCCCCTGAATTCATTATATGCATTCGTGTGCACATGTCAATGTTTTCGGGAAAATTCAATGAACGAAATTTTATATCCCATACTTACACCTCCATAAAATCAGTCAGGGAGTCTCTATATCTTTTGATCAGCTGTTATTCATTTTTCTTACCTACTGCTCAATCCCAGTGCTTTTCCATGGCTTCTTCACATCGAGAAAAACCATTTTTTGAATAAAACTTTACACTCTCACTACTTGGCCAAAGTATAAGAAACTCAACCTCATTTTCTTTTGACCATTTTTCCATAGCTTTATGAATTTCTGAGCCGATACCTAGATTCCTGAAAGCAGGGCGAGTATAAACATTCGTAACGTAACCGTAATAAGGATCTGGTGATTTCCCTGGCCTCGGAACTTTATGTATTAATTGCATATACATATGTGAGACAAGACTTCCACTAATCTCTGCAATCCAAATATACCAATTTCCACTTTTGATAGCTTTCACCAAGAACTCACTACAAACCTGGTTAAATTCCTCAAATGTGACCGCAGTATCCACACTTTCCTCTTCCGAGAAGTCCCAACGCATTTGAACAAGCTGAGGCACATCCTCCAACGTGGCCAAGCGAATTATCATCATACATCCCACCTTGCTTTTAAATATCTTTAAACTTCATTTTATTATATCTTTGCGCTAACCAGCCCGTTAGTTGAATGCCTCAATAGAATTAAATGCAAACATTATTTCTGCTTCACAAACCAATTCATTGTTTACCTTTGCGATGCCTATTCCTTTGACAATCTGTCCCTTGGCTCGGGTCACTTCGAATTCCAGATGGAGTTGATCCCCTGGTTTTACTTGCTTTTTGAACCGACAATTATCAATACCAGTCAGTAACCCTATCTTATGGTTATTACTCTCTACGTTGGACATAGCGATACCACCCACCTGTGCCAGTGCTTCTACAATCAAGACTCCAGGCATGACAGGATAATCGGGAAAGTGACCTAGGAAATAAGGTTCATTGAAAGTCACATTTTTGATTCCAACAGCTTTCTTTCCCTCAACAATTTCTAAGATTCTATCGACCAAAAGAAAGGGATATCTATGGGGAATAAGCTCTATAATTCGATTAATATCAAGCATGGATTTCCTCCTCTAATATTGGCTTATAACCATTCTAACGTCATTTGGAGAAATCAGCCATTTTTTTACTAACCTGCCCCCTGACCGTTCTCTTCTTTCACCAACCCTAATCTTCCCAGCCGCTGAATTCCAGAGTCATGTTGCTAATCTGGAGATAAAAGTTGATATACATAAAAAGGAGAAGCAAAAGAATGCATGGGAATATCACGGAAAACCTTATTTATATGATCGAACACTGAGGAAAAAGCCGCTGACAAAGAAAAACAATGTAGCTGAATCAACTGCTGCTATGTAAAGGGAATTATAGAGACGGAGAATTTAGCATACTGGAACATTTATTTGTTGTGTTTGAATTTCACGTTAAGTACGATACTGAAAATAAAATATTTTTATTGAAATCGAGGAATACTTTCAACATTAATATTAACTTCTCGCCATAAGCTCAGCTCAAGCATAGTTATTTTAGGATTTAGTGTGGGCGGATTTTGGGCTATCTCTATTGCAGTTAATATACCCACAAACCCAATCTGGGTATAACGGATCGAACCCAGCTTTTTTACAAACCCGTTCAATCAGGCCGGAAACATGCCGACAAGCAGTACGATCAGGCAAATCGTGGCTACGACTGACAGAGCCGGGATCATGATACCGATCACTCTGGCAATTCCCAGATACCCGGTCGTGGTTATGATCCATTCTTTTCCGGCAATATCCGCGTCAGTTGCTATGAACTTGATAATCTAGCCCTGTTTGCTGTCGTAAATTTTTTTCAGCAGGTCCGCAAACTGCTGTTTATCGCTTTCGGACAAACAATTCGTCATCTGAAGGCTGAACTCATCCAAAATCCGTTTCAGCACAGGTTCGAAATCTTTCGCTTTTTGCGTTGGATAAAGCAGGTAAGAACGACGATCGCGAGCATCCACTGAACGGTAAACGTACCCAGCCTCCTCTAGCTGCTTGACGCAACGCGTTGTAGTCGCTTTATCGAACTTCACTTCATTTGTGAGCTGGTCCTGGTTAAGCCCGGGATTCGACAAGATCGCCTTAAGATAACTGTGGTGCCCGCCCCCGCCGATATCAAATGGTTTTAATATACCAGCCAATTCTTTTTGGTTAATACGATGAACGTAGGACAACATTTTGCCAATCGAAGGTTTCTTCAACCCAGTACCTCCTTAAAATCTTTTGTATCCAAAAATTTTACCTCATGCAAGTTGCGTATGCAACTAACTTAAAGTATAATCATAACCAAATTAGTTGCTAATGCAACTAATTGTTTTTGACGATAGTAAGGAGTGATTATTTAGTGAAACTGAAACTGGAAGACGAGAATCGTTTCATTACTTATCAAGATGACCCAGTTATCCAGAAAAGGCGTTGGATCATCCTGATAGTCCTGAATTTATTTACATTTATGTCGACGCTCGACGGCAGCATCGTTAATATTGCTCTGCCCGTTATCGCGAAGCGGATGGATCTGACAGTCGCTGAAGCGGAATGGATAGTCACCGCTTACCTGATGACCATTTGTGCAGCGATCCTCTTTTTCGGTAAGCTTGGAGACATTGTTGGTAAAATTAAAGTGTTCAAATGGGGTATGATTATTTTCACGCTTGGTTCCCTTCTGTGTGGGTTCAGCTTCAGCCTGCCTCTTCTCCTGGGTTCACGACTACTCCAAGCCCTGGGCGCAGCGATGACGATGGCCAACAGCCAGGGCATCATTACAGACATCTTCCCAACAACAGAACGTGGAAAAGCATTGGGGTTGATCGGGACATTTGTCTCCCTTGGCAGTATAGCTGGACCGAGCCTGGGCGGTTTTATCGTATCCGGACTGGGTTGGGAGTATATATTTTTGGTGAATATACCGGTTGGGCTGATCGCGATTGCGATTGGGTGGAAGGTACTTCCTGCTGATCGTACCAAACTGAAGGTCCGTATCGATAAGGCCGGGGGGTTGCTATTCCCTCTATTTATCATAGCTTTATTTTCAGGTCTACTGCTCGGGCAGCAGGTCGGTTATGGAGATATGCGTATCGTCGCTGCATTAATCATCTCCGCCATTGTTTTTGTTATTTTCCTTTTCGTTGAGATTCGTAAACCAGAACCCATGCTAAAGCTAACTCTGTTTAAAAATCCGCTGTTCAGCTTAAGCATTTTATGCGGCTTTCTGGTATTTGTGGCCAACTTTTGTTTTAACATCATCGCACCGTTCTATACGCAAAGTATTTTGAATCTTACACCCTCCCATGCTGGGCTCCTGCTAATGCTGTTTCCGATTGTCATGGTAATCGTAGCTCCACTCAGTGGCGCACTATCGGACAAAATTGGTTCCGAGCTGCTCACTTTTGCAGGACTCATTGTGATGGTTATCGCTCAAGTCGGACTTGCACGACTTCATAGCGGCAGCTCTATCATTCTGGTTGGGAGTTGGATTGGTATGCTCGGTCTCGGCAGCGGTTTGTTTCAATCACCGAACAACTCGTTGGTAATGTCGAAAGTGCCCAAAACCCAGCTCGGAATTGCAGGGAGTATTAACTCACTTGTCCGCAATATGGGCATGGTCGTGGGAATTACGGTTGCTACTACCACCCTATTTGGTGTTATGAGTAACTTAGCTGGTCATAGGGTCACAGGACTTGTGCCGGGCCGCCCCGATCTTTTTCTATCGGGCATGCACGTGGTTTTCATGACCTCCGCTTCAATATGCTTAGTAGCTGCAGTACTTACGGGTTGGAGGCTGTGGTCGGCAAAACGGACTTTACGCCGCGAACATTTACGGTCTCGATAATAATATACTGGAACTGTAAATCAACTGAGGTGCTGTTCTAGTCAAAAAAATAAATTATGTGAAAAGTAAAAATGTTAATTAGTAAAATTATTTATGTACCTTTTTTTTTCGGGCATAAATTAGATTGATACCCAATCATAAATAAAGGCACTCAGTAATTGCGTGCCTTCTATGCCCGAGAGGTACAACCCTTTTCACTTCTTATCCTCCCCAAAATGGAAAAACCCTCTCTAATACAGCTGACCTCGTGTTAATTGTTAACCGTATTTTTTGCGCTAACGATCATTCAATCCATGTTCAATAGATTAGGGGTTATTCCAGAAAGTTCCCCGCCATTTTGCCTATAAGGTATGCCTGAAACCAGGTTTACCGTTTTTTTAATCGGCTCCCAAATGTCTTCAACTGCTTGTCACATCGAAAAAGCGAATAAACTCTTCAAGGATCGCATCCAAGAAGAGTTTATTACAAAAGTTTTAGCTTATAGAATCGATGTTGTTGGTGAGGATATCGATACAGAACGGTATCATAATAAAGGATATGTGTCCAATTTATACTAATGCATGTGGTATATAAAGTTCTTCTAAACGGGTAATTTCTTCAGACGTTAATTTAACCGATAACGCTGAAACCGCATCTTCAAGATGGCTGATTTTGGTCGAACCGATTATTGGTGCTGTGACCTCTTCCTTTTGCAGCAACCATGCAAGAGCAACTTGTGCGCGCGGAATCCCTCGGTTAGCGGCAACTTCTGCTACTCTTTCAGCAACTTTGCGATCAGCTTCTTCCGTTTTTATAAACAACGCTTTTGCTATTTGGTCGTTCTCGGATCGCGAGGTCTGCTCATTCCAGTCCCGGGTTAACCGGCCTGCCGCCAAAGGCAGGTAAGGAGTGATGCCAACGCCCTCATCTTTGCAAAGGGGGAGCATTTCTCTTTCTTCTTCCCGATAAAGCAAGTTGAGTCTATTTTCCATGGAAACAAAACGTGTCCAGCCATTGCGCTCCGCGACATGCTGCGCTTTCGCAAATTGCCATGCCAACATGGAGGATGCTCCGATATATCTAACCTTTCCCGCCTTAACTAAATCGTGAAGAGCCTCCATTGTCTCCTCGATTGGTGTATTAGGATCCCACCGATGGATCTGGTACAAATCGACGTAGTCCGTTCCAAGCCGTTTTAGACTGTTATCAATTTCGGTCATGATGGCTTTACGAGAAAGTCCCATTGCATTCGGACCTTTGCGCATCGGAACAAATACCTTTGTAGCAATGACGGTTTCATCACGACGGGCGAAATCCTTTAATGCACGTCCAAGAAATTCTTCACTTGTTCCATCCGAATACATATTAGCAGTACTAAAAAAATTAATGCCCATTTCGACTGCTTCTTTAATGATCGCTCTGCTGTCCTCTTCATCCAATGACCATGGGGTATTGCCGCGTTCAGGTACGCCGAAGCTCATGGTTCCAAGACTTAACTTCGAAACATCCAAACCGCTTTGTCCCAGTTTCACATATTCCATTTAATAACACACTCCTTATATTTGTAGGCGTTACGCCTTATATTATCTGTAGATCTTCTGTTGAGTCAGTACTAGAGATTAAATCACCAAAGGAACTGGCGTATCTCATTTGAGAACGTTCCCGTCGGCCTGTCTTCGCCGAGCATAGCAAGGCGCACAGGATGACGAGCAGCCTGTTGGACGGTGCCCGTGCCCTCAAAATTGTTTTAAATTCCGTTGCGATGAAGCCCGGGCATACAGCATTGACCTTAATTCCTGTGGACTCAAGTTCGATTGCGAAAGCAAGGCACCGAACACATTCGTTTCGAAAACTGTGCGTATCTCGTCGAGAGACGCGATGCTTGGGGAGCGGACCTTCCAACTTCCTCCAGCGGCCTATCTGGCAGACCTGCGGATGATATACCCGCGTTGTTAACAAGCACGTCAAGAGAGCCGAGTTCGCTGCGAATACGTGCTGAAGCAGCTGAGATGAAATCCTGATTCGTGACGTCGAGCTGTAGAGCACGAGCATCTTCACCGATACTTTTCTCTGCTGCCTCCCCTTTTTCGAGATTGCGCGAGCCGAAGAGTACCGCAAAGCCTTGTGACGCGAGAACTTTCGCTATTTAAAGCCCGATTCCTTTGTTTGCCCCAGTGACCAAGGCGACAGGTTTATGCATTTTTCACTCCTTCCTTTACATCCTTTGCAGAACTTTATAATTTTCATAGGTTGACATATCAACCTAAAGACAAATTCAATCCTCTTGGTTGATATGTCAACTAACAAAACAAACTGTACCATCTTGTGGTTGACGTGTCAACCATGGTATTATATTGGCATGGATATTAATGAACTAAACGAAGACGAAATGCGACTATGGAATACATGGAAAGGCTCCTTTAAACGAGTCTTTGGTAGCGTTGTAAAAGAAATGTCTGAATATACAGGACTATCAGAAGGTGATTTTGGAGTATTAGATCGTTTATTCCAATTTGGGGATGGTAAACTTCGCCAACAGGAATTAGCTGACTCGATGGACTGGGATAAGAGCCGACTATCTCATCATCTAACGCGTATGGAAAAACGAGGTCTAGTTCTGAGGAAACCACTGGACACAGATCGTGGTGTGCAAGTCATTATTACTCCCGTCGGAAAGTCAGCCTTGGATGAAGCCCTTCCCATAGTCTCAAAGGCAATACGCAAGTATTTTCTAGATCTATTAACTGATCAAGATATTAAGTCAATAACTGAACTGGCGGAACGAACCAAAAAAATTGACAGATCGCCTAGTAACGACTCTTCATCTTGATCGCTGTTTTGGATGGCATGCACAACATATAAGTACTGCAATTGACAAGTAACGGGCCTCTCTCGCTAAAAATAGCGGAGGGGTCAGTTTAATTTTTCCAGTTGAAGTCGTATAGGTGTAATGCAGTCGAAACTTTATTAAATAATCATCAAATCAGTAATGTTATTGTTTTTTTATTTGGCACTAGTGTCCTAAAACAAGATTAGGGCTGCGCGATAGAACACATCGATAACTTCCGTAATTATCATCTTTCTATGCTTGAAGCCCAATTTTTAAAGTGAATCAGTATCTCTTCTAGATTCGTTGCTCCGCCTGCACCATGAAATACTCCATCCCTCACAATACAGTAGAACCAATCTTCATCAGTTCTCTCTTCTTCTATCGAATCAAATGGCGTATCCTCTAAATAAGTTTCCGCCAAATTGATTTCAATAGACCAACCGGGATTATCCACTGTATCAATTTTCACACCATATGAATGTTCCCAATCTCCATTACAGTTTTCATAATACCAGTTCTGAAGCCATTTTAATGCATTCATCATCTCTACCTCTTCTTTGGAATTCCATCTGGTCTAGTTAGTCTTACTACTACAGATCCGTTCAATCTCCTCAACTGGAAAAATCGTAGTTCTGCTCATCGAAATGAGATTAGTGTAGAAATCATTCATCACTACGGCTATTGGAGCGTACCGCATGATAATCTTTGCTGCTGAATCCATCATCTCTGGCAACTCGTCGCGCTCAGTACAACGGCGTATGTAGTCTATACGTTCAGTTCGGTTTACCGTGCCAACTAATGCCGTTACAAGCCAGTTCACTAACGTTGTTACCACATAACACCCATCATGAGTCTTGTTCACTTCAAGAAAATTCAATTCAGAATCGGACAGTTCAAACCGAGAAGACGTCGCAAGACCAAAGTCCGAAATATAAACACGGTTTCCGTCGGTTAAAACATTCTTAAAGTGGAGATCGAAATGATGTAACTTGTTTGCATTCATAAAGGAGACAGCGGATCGCAGATTCAAATCCACCATGGACAGTGCTGAAGCGGCTTTACTCTCACCAATAGCAATCTGTTCGTAAAGCCAATCGTGCAGGTTGTAGGGAATGTACTCACAGAACAGTACAACACTGTACTCGGATTGTTCAAGTGCCTCAATACGGTCACCCATTTTTGAAGTATCCCAAAACTCAACCATACGGGAAACATCGCTCAGTTCATCAGAGATTGGAGTTCGTCGTTCTGGACTTTTTAACACCCGCCAGTGGTACATTAACGGAAAACTCGCACAGTGATTTGCCAGCACCCAGTTGGTGGTCATGGTATGGGCTGCAACCTCGCGCCACACACTAAAACCTGGAGAACCTATGCCATACTGGCAATATGGAGGAAGTTTGAAAACGTTTTTCGTGGACATGGCATTTTCAGTGAGCCTTTCTTTTTCCGTAAGTGGTATTATTTTCACGAAGATGGGCGTTTCCTCAATCTGCATCAAAACCGTTGCACCACCAATGCCAGTATCAAGACCCGTAGCATCTTCTACTCGTTCTCGAAGCTGTTCATCACTGAGCAATGTTACGGCAGTGGACACGATAGCATAGCGGGTAAGGCGAGTTTCATGAGAAACATAAGACTCCTTCTGTGATGATGTCATAGGGGGTATTCTCCTTTTTTCCCAGATCGGATGGCGTGAAGTATGTACATTTTGTACATTGACATAAAGTTCCCTAACTTTCTCTGATCATAGCATATTTAACGACGTTCCATTGCCCTTGCTGGTAAGCAAGTATCATGTCTAAAGAGATTGATCCCTCGTTTGAACGATACTTACTAACCTCAATAGTCATCTCATCTGGGTTGATCGATTGCTTCTGTTTTTCAATGGTTAGAAGAATGCCTTTAAGCATCGTTTTCCCCTGCTCATATAACTTTTGCTCTATTAATTGTTCATAGTTGTAGTTATAAATCTTGATGTTATATTCTTTTTGTAAGTATTCTTCAATAACTTGTTTATCAGAACTTTTCAAAATAACTCCCTCTTCCGAAACCAGAGAAATGTACTCCATATCGGCATTAAGAGCTGTATCATTTGAAATCACTTCATCCAACGCTACGCGATAAGGTCCAGTAAGATCCTCCTGTGAACCTGAACTAGTCAAACTGCTGGAGCAAGCTGATGTTAGAATAATCAGTATAATGATGAGAATAAAATATGAATATTTTACTTTTATTATAACCCTCCCCTTTAAAGTACTTACTTAAATGAACGCAATACAACTATATAATGTTGCCATACAATGGAACAATATTCTTTTCCCTCGACTTTCCCCTTTGAACACAGTCTGTTAAACGTGTATAAAACATCGTTGTTAGCCTTATGAATATCACAACATACGTTGGTTTAATTCACTTTAATTGTTTTAAATACTGCTCCATTAATTGATTTATAAAAAAAATAGATTTTGATTCTTGCGAATAGGCAAGAATCAAAATCTATTCATCTATTAGCTTAGATGATCAATACTAACTCACCTTATACTTTACTCTTTCAATCCAGCTGATATGGCTTGCCAGAACCCTGAATCTTCAGTTCCCATAGACCAGATGGAGATACCCGCGAGGTTATACTTTATTGTTAAATGAGTTTTTTCCTGGATACTTGCTGCATTTTCGTACCAAACCACATGTTTTGAACCATCATCAGCCTGATAGCGGAGAGATATTGAAGACGAAGACTCATCCCATTCTGGTTTAGCTCCTGTTGAAGCAATCAAAGCAGGAATTTCTTTTAGAGCTATAATATCTCCATTCTTCTTCGTTTCATTCCAATTATAACCATAAGCTGGTACTCCAATAATTACTTTTTGAAGAGGAATTTCAGATATAGTGTACTCAATGGCAGCCTCCATCCAATCTTTACCTGCTACTGGTCCAGAAGGTCCCCATGGACCATTCTGGTCATAAGTCATAACTTGAATATAATCAGCATGCTTGCCTAATTCCTTGTAATTGAAGGCACCTGACCAGCTATTAGTAGGATCATTTTCAAACTCAGCTGGAACCGATACCATTGTTAGATATCCCTTAGGTCGTAACGTTTGAGAAATCTCTCCAATAAAACTACTGAAAGCTTTACGATCCTTAGCCTCAATATTCTCAAAGTCGATATTAATACCTTTATATTGATTCGTTTTAACTAGGTTAAGAATACTTTTGATAGCCTCTTTCCTTACTTTAGCATCGTCTACAATTTTGTGAGCTAGTGCCGCATTGAAGTAATCTCCTTGCCAATTGGAAACCGCTGCGAACGTTTCAATATTTTTCTTATTAGCAAAAGAAATAGCTTCCTTGGGGGCAGAACCAAGAATTTTACCCTTCGAGTCGAATGTAAATGAATCTGTGGAAACTTGAGTGAGGTGAGAATAATTAGTAATAAGAGAGTCATAAGCATTTTCATCTTGAGCATAGTATCCCAATACTATTTTGGAGTTGGAACCCGCTGAAACATAACTCGACGATAAAAGAAAACTACTTAATATTGTGCTGATTATGGAGAGATATAAAAGTTTTTTCATTACAATACACACACCTCGTATTTGGTTATTTATTAATTTATCAGTATTTATGAATTGATTAATCTCTGGCATGACGTCATACCCAATTTCCCTAACGAACGTTCGTTAGGCCACTGTAGCATAGCGTTTTTTTGAATACAATATATATAGATATAATCTCATATTATTAGTAATTCACTAAGACATTAGGATAGACAAATATAAGTGCCTCCCCATTCCTTGCCATTTTGCACTCAAGAAACTAACACTATTTATTTTAAAATTGTAATGAAATTTACTTTATTTTCTCTTTTGCAACAATTTGATATGTTGCTCCGTTAGAGGTGCTGAATACATCCTAGGAGGAAAACATATGAACACTCGTAACAAAAAAATAGCCTTAACTTTAGCCGCAACGATTATAGCTGGAGGAGCTTTGTCATTTACTAACTTTAACAGTTCCGATGCGGCAGAACTTAATTCAACTAAGGAAATCCACATTCTTCCTATGAAGATTTCAGAGCAACTGAACAATAAACTAAAAAATGTTAAGCTCTCATATCAAATTCCGAGTATCGTTATTTTCAACAAACATTTCAGTGATAAAGAATATAAGGATTTAGAGAAGAAGATTGGTAAGTTCCACATCAAAAATACGTATAGCAACGTTCTTGAAGGATTCTCTGCAAATCTCACAAAAAGACAAATTGAGCTGTTAAATAATGTCTCATTCGTGTCTTTAATTGATTTAGATTCAAAAATTTCATTGGGTAAAGAAATTACCATAACATCAGATTTTGTTAAGAATAGCGACCAATGGTCCGCCGGATTCGCAGATTACCCCAAAAAGGATCGTTCAATCTATAAACTGAATTATTCGTTTAATTCACTACCAAAAGAAATCAATATGAATCAAAGGGGGCTGTACCTGAGTGGTGTTAATCGTAGTGATGATTTATTCATGTTCGTGAAGAAAAAAATAGATAAGACATCTAAATTAAAGCCAAATCAGACCTATCTTGTAACCTTTGATTTTGATATTGCGACTAACGCAGCGAAGGATAGTATGGGTGCTGGTGGTTCTCCAGGAGAGAGTGTGTATGTAAAAGCTGGAGTAACTAAGCAAGAACCCAAATCGATTCTAAATAAGGATTATTTCTATCAAATGAATATCGATAAGGGCCAGCAGTCTCAAGAAGGCAAAGATGCTTTTGTGCTCGGAAATTTATCGAAGAGTACATCTACAGATCAAACATATGAAGTAAAAACGTTCAATAATAAAAACCGACCTTTTCTCGTGAAAACGGATGCGAAGGGAGAATTGTGGATTATCCTTGGCACGGATTCAGCATTTGAAAGCGAAACCAGTATTTATATCACAAGAACTAAAATAACCCTCAAAGAAATTTAGATTTTGAGTAAGGAGCTGTGCTAATGACAGCTCCTTTTATCTTTTTACACTCGCAAACGAAAAGTCTCTTTCTTCTTTTCTTCACTCCGGTTTTCAGTGTTGAGATCGTCCAAACATGATCTCTTTTTATTTAGAATCCTTACCTCCCATGGAAGAACTGCGGCAAATATTTACGGTTCTGCTCCAGCATTTCATTCAGCATCTCTTCTGATATACACACGGAATCGGTTAGCGGATGAGAGCTAAGGGCGAGCAGTGCCTTCTCCCTGCTTCCCGAGACCGCCGCTTCGATGGCCAGACTCTCATAGGTCTTCACCGCTTGAATCAGGCCAACTGCGGCATCCGGTATTCGTGTAATAGGTACCGGAACAGCTCCTTTCTTCGTTACCAGGCAATTCACTTCGATACTGACATCCTGTGGCAAAAAGTCCAGGGTATCGCCGTTCATGACGTTTAGCGTTAGAACCTCTCCGCTATCCGTATGAATCGCCTTCATCAGGTTGACAGCCGCCTCGGAATAATAGGCACCTCCACGCTGCTCCAGCTGCTTCGGTTTCTCCACTAGCTCTGGCCGCTTGTAAATCTCAAATAGTTCATCCTCAAGGCGCTTGACCATCTCAGCCCTCGTCTCGCCTATGGCTGCGGCAGCCTGCTGCTCCGCCAATATCTCACGGTGAAGGTAATAATATTTCAGATAATAGGACGGAATAGCGCCAATCGCCCGAATCAGCGTAGCGTTCCAAGCAAGCTGCGGCACGTTACTGGCCGAGTAACTCCCCCCTGTGTCCAACAACTCCTCCAACTTTGACTCTCCATCAATCTCGATCCGGCTGATCCAGTGCAGATGATTTAACCCGACAAACTCGCAATAGATGCGTTCCTCAGGCACCTGGTAGAGCGCAGACAGCCACTTGTAGGCGGCGATCGGGGAATTGCATAAACCAATGGAGCGGATGCTGGAATGCTTCATGATGGCTTCCGTTACCATTCCGGACGGATTCGTGAAATTAAGTAGCCAGGCGTCAGGACATAATAACTCCATATCCTTGCATATATCCAAGAGTACAGGTATGGTACGAAGAGCCTTCATCATTCCGCCGGCTCCGGTCGTCTCCTGCCCGAGCATTCCATATTTCAACGGGATCGTTTCGTCCCATTTTCTAGCCTCCAGCAACCCTACCCGCATCTGTGTAGATACATAATGGGCATCCCTAAGTCCTTCCTTGCGGTCCAAAGTTAAAGTAATATTAATCGGCAGTCCGCTTCGTTCAACCATTCGCTTCGCCAGCCCGCCAACAATGGTGAGTTTATGAAGGCCTTCCGGAATATCCACTAGCACGATATGCTTAACCGGAAAGCTCTCATAATGACGGATGAAACCTTCAATCAGCTCAGGGGTATAGGAAGAGCCTCCCCCAATAACAGCAACCTTTAATCCAGGGCCCATTTCACATTCCTCTCCTTTACGGCAAGTCCTTGGTGCAATTGTTCATATACAGTGGAATCTGATTTCACTCCGTTCTCATCCATTGCGAGCAGGATGGCACCCGCTGCTGGCTCAAGGTCCAAGATACACAACCGGCATTTCGGTGCTGCTGTAGTAACCTGAGACTCGATATGCCGAACCACATAATCTCCTTCTCCACGAGTTAGCACGCTGCCGGCCAATACAACATCAAAGGAATCATTGCCCATACCTAGTTTATGAATAACTGCACTGGCGACTTTCCCCAGCTCCAAACCTTGCCTTTCCAATATTTTTCTTGCGACTTCATCCCTAGGCGCAGCCTGAAACAGCAGTTTCGCCAGCGTATGTGGTGCCCTTCTTCCATCGTCCAAAAAACGGTGGTACATCTCTTCCACGGTCTCGAAGGTAAGCGCATTCAACGTAAGCGAAGTCAATGTAGTAGGCTGCTCCCTACCTTCCCATGAACGAATGACTGTCCGAAACACCTCGACGGCCAGATCACCGCCTCCGCCGAAATCGCCGAATTCATAACCGAATCCTCCGATCTGAACCTCCTCGCCTGCAACGTTAACACCATATCCATTCGTCCCGCTTCCGCATATAAGGACAACCCCATCCGTCTGCCTTGTGCCGGCTCTCATGGCAATGACAGTATCGCATACGATACGATGTTTCTTTAAACCCATTGCACCTATTATTGGACGTAAGATGCGGAAATCCGCCTCACGATCGGCTCCCGCAAGCCCGAATGTAGCGTAAGTGATATTCTCTTTGTTAAGCCCCGCCTGTGCATAAGCCTCATCAACGGCCTGGGTTATACTACTTTCTGCAATGGCAGCACCAAGCTGATGATTGCCACAGCCGCTGATTCCCCTGCCTAATATTCGTCCCGTTTCGTCCGCCACGACGGCCAATGTCTTACTACCTCCACCATCTACTCCCAAGTAATAGTTCAAGTATGATCTCTCCTATGTTTCTCGGCTAATGAAGCAGCCAACCAAGACTCTCGGGCGAAAGCTATAGCTTCCCGCAAAAATCTTAACGAAAGGGCTGCTTCCAACCATGACTTTTATTTCGCAGCTGCCATTTTCGCCTTATTCTCCTGCCATCTCGCTGTTTTGTACTTCAACAACTTGTCATAACCGGATTTTTGCGCATCCGCCTCAGCCTTATCCAGAAGCGAAAGCACTTCCTGATCCGAGGTCGTGGAGCTTATCGCTTTAGCTCTAACTTGCTCATAGATCTCAAACACCCGCTGCGCAAAAATGCCTTCTTCCGAATCGCTTGCAGGATCCAGATTGGCGAACTCCGTAGTGTTCATCTGCGTCTTCCACGTAATCTCCGATTGCCAATACGTTTCAAAGTTTCGCTTCTCTGGCGGAAGTTTAGACTCGAATTTCATCTTAGAATTGTCCACATAGACTGTGTTACCGTTCCACTGAAAGTTGACGGTTGCGTTCATCAACTCATCACGACCTTTAGCATCGCTTGTGAATTTGTCGGTGAACAACGGCATATCCTCCTCGTCCGTTCCATCCCAATATAATCCTTCTGGCCCCCACATAATCGTACGTTGGCCATCAGGACCTGTGAACCAATCCAAGAAGGCGAAGATGGCCTCTGGATCTTTGGCCGATTTCGTAATGACGCTGACATTCCAGCCTAGCTGTTTATAATCACCCGGGAAAATCTTGTTGCGATCCAACTCCGCTTTGTGTACAGGCCATACCATGATGTAACCAGCATCCGGGTCTTGCGCTTTAAGCAGATTGTTGCCCTTGGAGCCAAACTCGGTGGGACTGGACGCCACATAAATGGCTACTTTGCCGTTGATAACCTTCTGCTCGACCTGCTCCAGCTTCTGTGTGAAGGCATCCTGAGTGACAAGTTTTTCACGGTACAGACGGCTCATATACTGCAGCAGCTCACGATAGACAGGATCCGTGAACAGCGATACGAGTTGATCCCCTTGTGGAACGGCGATCATACTGTTGAATGTATGTGGGCGATTTTCTGCAAACGCAGATACCATGATGTCCACTCCTGCAGCAGTTTGACCAACCTCCAGCGGAACAACATCTGGATACTTTGACTTCACTTGCTTCAAATAGACGTACAGATCCTCTGGTGTTTCCAGGCTCGGCGAGCCGAGTTCCTCGTAAATCTTCTTATTGACGAGATATCCTGCGTTGCCGTTTGGCTGCGTGGTATACCAGTTAGGGAACTGATATAGCTTACCGTCAGGTGAGCGAAGCAATTCGAGCGTAGACTCCCCAGCCCACTTTTTCAGATTGGGGTATTTATTCAGATAATCATCGAACGGGACCAACATCCCCTCAGAACGGAGCTTTTCGACATCCGCTCCACGATCCATCCATATAACATCCGGCAGTTCACCGGCCACGATCATGGTACTGAGCTTGTTCTTGGCGACGCCACCGGAGCTGATCGGCACTACGTCGATCTTTTTATTCTCTTTGATCCACTTCGTCGAAGCATCTTTACCCCAATCCGGCATTGTGTACCAGTCATAATGGCCGTAGAATGAGAATTCCAGCGGTTTCTCTCCCAGTACAAAGGTATCCCCCGAGACTGGGTAATTCTTCTCTTGGCTTGCAGTATTACCTCCTGAACCCGAACATCCCATTAAAGCCATGACAATGATAAGTGTGACTGACAAGCCAGAGAGAAGGTTCTTTTCCCCTTTTTTCATTATGAGTGCTCCCTTCGCGATTCATCTATGGTCAAAGCGGACGCTTAAAGCCTTGTCCGGGATTTGCTTGAATTACTCCTTCAAAGAACCGATTAATACACCCTTCACAAAATATTTCTGTACGAATGGATAGACGCAGAGGATTGGAATGGTTGCCACCATCATCGTCGACATGGACAACGATTTGGTAGTTACGGTTTTCATCGCGCTCATCCGGCCCTGTGCAGCAGCATCCATGTTCTGCATCTGTTCCATCATGATATTAGCATTAAGTATCTGCTGAAGCTTAGTTTGAATGGGTAGAAGATCCGTGTTAGATATGTAGATACTTGGCGCAAACCAATCATTCCAGTGATACACTGCCGTAAACAGCGACAGCGTAGCAATGACCGGTCCCGATAGAGGAAGTACGATTCGGATGAATACCCCCCAGTTCGAGGAACCGTCGATACGGGCGGACTCCTCAAGCCCGGGCGGGATACCCTTAAAGAACGTCCGGAATATGATCATATTCCACACGCTGATAATGCCTGGTATGACCATAACCCAAAAAGAGTTCATCAGACCCAGCTCCCGAATGAGCAAGTAGTTGGGTATAAGTCCGCCGCTGAAGTACATCGTTATGATGCAAGTTACCATATAAAAGTTGCGACCCATTAATTCGCGTTTAGAAATGCCATAAGCTAATATGGCTGTTGCCACAATGGAGAGCAGTGTACCCAGCAACGTTCGGAGCACCGAGATGATGAAACCGTCAATCAGTCGCTCATCCTTAAACACCACATGATAATTTTCAAGCGTGAATTCACGCGGCCAGAATGTAATGCCGCCCTGCATCGTATCTGTCCCGGAGTTAAATGAAATGGCGGCAGCGTTCCAGAACGGATATAACGCAATAAATGTAAACAAAGCCAATAAGAAGTAAATTATGCCAACAAACCATCGATCCCCATTCGACAGCCTCATGTGTATCTCTCCCCCTTCTCTCCTACCAAAGGCTGTTCCCCGATCGACGAGCCCAATAGTTGGCTCCGGACAATAACACAACGCTGATGATGGCCTTAAACAGCCCTGCCGCCGTTGCGTAGGAGTATCTGCTGTTCTGAATGCCAATTCGATATACATAGGTGTCCAGCACGTCGCTGACATCTCGCAAAACCGGATTGCCTCCCAGCAGCAATATGTCCTCAAATCCTGCATTTAGGAAATTACCGATTGCCAGAATCGAGAACACAACGATAATTGGCATAATGGACGGAATAGTGATGGAAAAAATCTGCTTCAGACGGCTCGCACCATCAATCGAAGCCGCTTCATACAGCTGGGGATTGATGCCCGCAATTGCCGCCAGATACACAATGGAGGAGAAACCAATCTCCTTCCACACATTCGTTACGGTCAAAATACTCCAAAAGTACTTTGGCTCCGACAGAAAGTTAATCGGCTCATCGATAAGACTCAGCTTCTGCAGCAGTATGTTTAGGCTGCCGTTGTCCGTAGACAAGATGGAGATCACAAAGCCCGATACGATGACCCACGACAAAAAGTGAGGCAAATAGCTGATCGTTTGAACAATTCTTTTGAAAGAATGTTTCCCTACTTCATTGAGCATCACCGCGAGAAGGATGGGGGCAGGAAACCCGATGCACAGTTTAAGCATGCCAATGACGAAAGTATTCCGCATAATGGTCCAAAACTCCGGCGTCCCGAAAAACGCCTCAAAATGTTTGAAGCCTACCCAGGGACTATTCAGAAACCCTTTGAATAAACTGTAGTCCTGAAACGCCATCAGCACTCCGTACATGGGAATGTAGCTGAAGACCAGGATAAACATCATGGCCGGAAGCACCATAAGTTGAATATCCCATTGCTTCAGAAAGCGGTGCAGGTGACTTTTCTTAACAAGCGGCTTCGTTTTGCTGCTCATCTCCACTTGCGGCATTGGCATCTCCCCTTTTTAATTTAGTGTTAGATTTATTAACATAATTATGAGATGCTTGCCACTTCATTGTATCTCCTGCACCAGTTCATTTCTCTGCTAAAACCAGTAAAATATAGCACTATATTACTGATTTCTAGGGATTTTGCTTTTGTGAAGTCTTCGGCGTCATGCCGATGTGCTTTTTAAACAGCCGATTAAAGTTGGTCAGCGTGCGGAAGCCACATTCCAGAGCAATATCCATTACCTTCATATGGCCTCCCTCCAGCATTGTGACAGCTTGTTCCAGTCGAATATGGATCAGGTACAGCATCGGAGGCATGCCGACCGCGCGTTTGAATATTTCGCTGAACCTTGAAGGACTGAGATAGACAAGAGAGGCCAGCTCCTCCAGCGTCCATGGATGGGCGAAGTTTTGTTCCATAACCATAATCACCTGACGTATTTTCTCATACTGTCTCTCACTGATGAGGTGTTGACTACCGCAAATCCCCTCTATTCGACACTCCCGATTTACTATAGTCAGAAACTGGAGTATAAGCGAATATACAACCGTAGCGTAGGAACGCTGCTCCCTCTCATGCTCCAATTGGAGTTCAAGAAGAAGTGACCGCAGTCTGTCCATGGCCGGATGATCACGGTGGATTAGATTCGTGTAATGTTTGTCTATGTCGCGGAACGGGCTGAATAGCTCCGGATCGAATCGGAGGTTATGAATAAACCAGGTCGAATCGAACGTAATGACAGTCATGACAAGATCCTTCGTTTCGTAAGCGCAGTGAAGATCATTCGAATTGATGAGCAGCACATCTCCCTGCTGGAAATCAAATTTTTGACCGTTGATGATGTAGTAGCCCGTGCCGGATTTGATATAATTAATCTCCAGAACATTATGCCAATGAAGCTTTTGATAATGGATAGTCACACCAATCGTGTCGCCGATATAAACTGGATAATTCTTATTCATTTTTACCTTTTCCTTCGGAACCACTTCTTCCCTCATGATAGATGGCATTCATAACTCCCCCCACAACTTTTATTGTAAGCGCTACCAAATACATATCTTGTAAAAAACTCTATCACCTATATTCCATTGTTGTAAATAAAAAAGCTATCCCAAGAGCCACTACTGACCCGGGACAGCTTTTTAAAAGGTCACTACAGAGTAAACTCTGTAGTGCCTTTCATATACACCTTATCGCTGCTAATTCTTCAGGACTTCAACTTCTGCCATACCGTTCAGAGTTATATTCTGATTATTTCACCTTATTTGTAAGTTTCGTTATAAATTCCATCTTTTGAACGTCAGTTGGCCGGTTTAAATTTGATCCAATCAAAATAGGCCCGTACCGGCATTCCTGGGTAATTGAATTTTCCTGTCCATATTTCAGCCGGTCCCGAGCCCGACCACAGATTAACCATGATATAGCCAGGACTGGTCGGAAGTGTTCCGCGTGATCCATTCTCCGTGTGGACCAGTTTACCGTCTACATACCACTTAATGGATGATGGCGACCATTCGAACGCATAATTATGAAAATCGAGAGAGGCATCAAACCCCAGATTGATAATCGTGCTATGCTGGCCTACGCCATTCGTAAAATAATTAGTTTCCATCTTCGTCGTGTCTTTGCCCAAAATTTCAATGTCGATTTCGTCATTGGATGTACCTGTTCCTTGCCCGGAATACGTGAAGAGGCTTGTGACAAGACCGACTCCTGAGGCCGCTTTTAAACGTGCTTCAACCCGGCCATAGCCATACTTCACATGGGTCGAATATTCAGCGGAAGCATAATTTTTCCCCGAGCAACTGGCGGGACACCCAGTATTGTCAAGTCGCAGAGCCATAATTCCATTCACGAATTCCTGATTAACCGCCTTCCAGCCCACTCCGAAATCTGGACCATTAGCCCATCCATCTGAGGTATAGAACAAATTAGGATTCACGCCGTTTAAAGGTTCGTTAAAAGCAATGTCTGCCGCCGACGCTTGAATGGGTAATAGCATCGCGCATATCAGGCCACTTGCCATTAACACGGCCGACATTTTCTTTCTAAAATCCATTAACTTTTTCATGAACAACACCTCTTCCTTGGGATGTAATTAAGAAAACATAAGCACGACAAGTTAAGCATTTCTGGGATTCCGGAATGAATAATTCCATCCTGAATCAACTTCATACTACATGTAAAAATGTAGTAAATCTCAATCATTTCAATGATTAAACTGCACTATTTAACGGTTTTTCGCATCAGTCCATTAGTTAAAAGGCTACAAACAGCCTATAGTTCCTTCCTGTTACGGTCTTCTTCAGCCTTCTTATCTCTAATCTTAGGTAGCGACCTGCGATACTATTTTGCAAATATTCTCGGAAATCTGTGCATATTGGAGCACTATAGTGACGCTATTGCCAATGAACTGTCCTGTCGGTTAGTTAAACAAGAAGACAGCCGATCGTGATCGGCTGTCTTCTTGTTTTTTTGCTCTATCGTGTCCCGTTTGCTTAATGATGTGTGTTGCTTTATTTCTTGTATCATGTATTCAACGAATGCTAAAAAAATTTGTAAGTCAACATTACTATTATCTATCTGTTTCTCTTTTATCTTAGTTAAGATCCATATTTCGCATCATGAGCACTTGCTCAACATTCGTTGTGAAACCTAATTTTAGCAATAGATCGTTCAGAGGTTGATTGGATTTACGCAGGTTAGATGTCCCTCGTCTGCAAACATAGTCTAACGGGGCGAACAGTTCACTGAGTGCAAGCTTATAAATCTCCTCTGCATCTTCCCGCCCTGGAAGGACCTCACATTGATAGAGCGAAATGGTTACCATTTTACCCTCATGATCAAATGTTCGCTTATACAACGCATAGCATACAGGCTCGCTATCTTGTCTAATGATTATAGATTCACCCTCCTTCATGCTAGGCCATTGTGTCTGCCAAGCGGATAAACCTCGATAGAAGTCTAGCGCATATACATCACGGGGCAATCCTTTGGTGATAGAAAAGGGATGCTCAACAGATCGCTTTAATAATTGGGGATCTATTGTACCCGTATGTTGTAAAATCATTAATCGATCCGTAATTTCATACCCCACATACTGATATAGCTTGATCGCACTCTCATTCTGCGTGAGCGCTTCAAGTAACGCAAGTTCCACGCCTTGTTCTCGGTACAACTCTAGATTTCTTAACATGAGCGCTCTGCCAATGCCCTGCCCTCTAAATGCAGGCGCAATACCTGTCCCACCGTTCCATGCCACTTTCTTTCCATCTACGTCACGAAATCCATTCATGACAAACCCTGCAGGTTCACCATCCACATAAATAGCGAGTGAATTCTCCAAGGAAAGTCCTTCGTTAACAACCCTGGTCATCAAAGCATCAATCGTCATGACCATCTGTATAAAATAGCCCTCGAATCCTAGATTCCAAATACGTACATTTTCCTCCATCGATAGCTCACTTAGTTTCCTAAACGTCATTGTCATAAGTACAAACCTCTCTTTTACTTCGTTTAATGTGATCATTTTCGTATTTTCGCCCAACCTATATGCATTCTACTTTAACCGCTCGATAATGAAAAGTAAGGGAGCCATGGTCGAGTCGAACAACTAGACCTTTCCAATTCAAGAGTCACAGATTATAAAGAAATAGAACTAAGATATTTTTCTTACAGCAAAACATAGCTCAACAAAATTCAGACCATCTTTACCTCCAGTAATTTCAAATTCCATTCCGTCTAACTGTTCATATCCTGTAGTAGGAAGCCATTCAGAAAAGAATCGTCTATATAATGTTTCAATGGTTTCATCGAATTTATCCCATGTAAAGGGATCAGATGAAAAGATCGCCCACGTATGTGCTGGTATCGTTATACTTGTATACCCCTCGGCTTTACTTGTTTCATCTTTAAATGCACACAGCATGTATGGGAAAGTATCCTCTCCAGTTTTTTTGTAGCTACAAGCAGCATGTACTTTATGATAATACGGATTCACAAGATCTGGAAGGTCACTGGCATTTGCAGCAAGTCTTTCAACCTCGCCGTTTTCGTGGCTTTGCTTCCATAACTCTGCCGGAGTCTCTATCCCGTTTAATTGAAAAACTTTCTCAATTCCAAATATTTGAAAGGTTTCTTTTGTTTCGATACGATAGTTCATAGGCTCTTCCCCTTTAATTGAAATAAGGAAGGAAAGCCGAGGATAGGCTTTGAGAACAGTCCCTTCTTCACGGGCCATTGCTGGATTAACACCATGCAACGATTGAAAAGCCCTTGCGAATGAAACTGGTGATTCATAACCATACTTTATGGCAATATCAACAACTCTCATATCACTATTCTGCAATTCAATTGCAGCAAGCGTAAGCCGTCTTCTTCTTATGTATTCTGCAAGTGAAACATTTGTAATGAATGAGAACATTCTCTGAAACTGATGTGAAGAACAACAAGCACATTGAGCAATTTCCTTCAATTCGATCTCACCGACTAGATTGATTTCAATATAATCCAATGCCCGATTCATCCTCATAAGCCAATCCATCTGATCCCTCCTCTTAACAAAAGTATAGTTGTACTAGGGTTTCATATCGCAACTTTTTGTGCACAATTAAGTTTCTTATCCGTCGAAAAGTTTATGTCGTTATAAGTCCTCAGAACGTTGAGAGATCTCCAACTAATCTGCACGTTAGATTAATGTATTAGCGGCGGATAAATCTTTGAATACATACCTAATCGTTATAAGCTCACGTACTTGTCCCTCGACTTTAGTTCGAAAGAAGGAAAAATTTGACTCCTTAAAACCAAAAATATTAAAATTTATCCGAAATATTGAAGAATTAACTGGTATATTGCTATAGAAAGCCCTAAAATACTCGCTTTCATCTTAGAAGGATGATTTCTTTCGCTGCGAAACAAGTAAAAGAAAACCGCTATAAATCCTAAGGGAATCCATAACTGAAAGACACCTTCTGTTGTAGCACGAGAATAAATGGAAGTAATGAAAGTACTAATTAAAAAGTAAAAGAAAACCGTAAAACGTCTTGTTTCTAATTGCTTGCTCCACCTTATTAAAAAGAAAATAATAATTATTGCGATAATTGTAATGTGTAAAGGGGGTAGAAGAATAGCAGCGTCCCCAAACTTGAATTCCATTCTACATCGTCCTCCTCATCTTTAATACATCGCCAAATTTGATCAATATGCAAATCTTGATCAAATTCAAACTGCATATACAGCTATCTTAAGATAGATTAAGAATTAATTACAGGTTAAAGAAGGCCCCACTACATTTATTCCGAACTTCAAATTAATCTGTTGTAGTTGGACAATAGTTGATGCATGACTATTTCGGCCATATCTTCGGGGGATTCGCGTTGGTTATTCTTAATCCACTGGACCAGCACACCAATCGATGAACCAACATAATGAAAAAATAAGTGAAGACAGCTTATATTTAAATGTATGGTTAGGTGCTAAATCAGATCAGAAGAAGCAGCCAGTATTGGTATACATCCATGGAGGGGCATTTAAAAACGGATCAGGTTCCATGGACTTGTACAACGGCGAAAACATGGCAAAAAAGGGGGTTGTATTCGTAACGATTAATTACCGACTCGGTATTTTCGGCTTTACGTATTGGGTAAATTTCGCCAAGAGTGGCGACCCTAACGATGATACACTACCATTTTGGGCGCCATTGAATTAAGATCTTCATTTAAAGAATAAAAGACATTTGTAAAAGTTTCCGATTATGAGAGAAGAATCTACAATTACACCCTGTATGATCAATTCGATAAGCTTTCAACTCCTCTGTTATTTCCGGATACAACCAAGTTTCTTGTCTTGTCTCAGAATAAGAACTTAATATTATGTAGCAAAAAGGACGGCTTCGCCGTCCCTTATGGGAACTATAATTGAAAGCAGATTCACTAGTAACCCTTCTTCTGTGCAATAATGATATAGACGGGTTGGTTAGCAACTTGTGTTGGTGGATGAATCGTATCAATAACTGTAAAACCTGCCTTAACGATTTCTTCCTCCATCTCCTTCGATGAAACCCTTGGAGCATTAGTCATCTCCGTCTTCTCTAATTCAATGCACAAAAAGATCCCTTTGTCTTTTAAAACTCTGTGGATTTCATCCAACACCAATGAAAGAGGTTGAACCTCGTGTAACGAGATTGAAGCAACAGCTTTTTCGAATCTATCGTTCTCTAATGGCATTTCTTTAAAGTTTGCAGCGGTGGTCTCAATATTGGTTATCCCTTTTTCCTTAGCTTTTAGCTCTAGATACTGTAAAATATCAATATCGTAATCAAACGCAACTACCTTTTTCACATATTTAGCAAAAGAAAAGCTTATATAACCTGTACCAGCTCCAAGATCTAATAGTTCGTCCTCTTTATTAAGCTGTATAAACTTAAATAACTCCTCTGCTGGGAACCTCTCAATATTCTCCAAGTGCTCAATTTTTCTTTGTAGTTTTGGATTCATTTTTATACTCCTTGTATAATCGTATTTGTAAAAATATTTTGTTTTTTCCAGCTGACGTCGAGGTAGATCCCAGTCTTGCCTGTTGAACTAAGGGATCAACAAGTTCTGCTTAGGAGATTTTCTATAGGCTTTTTAGTTCATATATTATTCTAACCACCGAAATCACCTCTCTGAGCACATTAAAGATATTCATTATCCATAATAACTATAATGTATAAAATAAGATTTGTAAATAACAATGTTTAACACACCAACCCCCTAATTTCCTACACTTGACCTAACCCGATATTTCATAAAAAATTGGAAGAATCCTCCATCTATTACCAACGATCCAAGCTGGCATGAAACATGGAGTAAGGTGCTTGCTATCGTTCTCCTCAGTCTTGTAAGTCTGTTGGGTACTCGACCATGAAGCCTAATAGCCCGTCGCTCCAATCTCGACGAAAACGTAAAAAGAAGTATCGTTTTTCGAGCATCTTTCATTATTTTATCCTCATATCGCCTTGTCGCCAGAAGCTCTGCTAAAGTTAATGAATCGCGATCTCCTCATTCAGAGAACAGGCCGTTTGCGTATGACAGTCTCTTGGCAGGCGAATTTTATTCAATTTTTATCCATAAAAGAAAAATATATGATATATTTGATAAGTCACTTAAAACATATCAGGAAAAGAGGATGTTCTATGAAAAAAGTCTTTTTATCATGTATTGCCATGCTCTTGTTTTTGATTTCATTTTCCCCTGTGACTTCCGCCGCCAGTGGAGATCGTCTGATTTATGACACGATGTATAACGTCGCCGGTGGCGGGTTAGTGTCAAACAATATCAGGTTTTCGTTTCAATTTGATAATTATGGTGATGCGCAGATCTGGGACGTCAAGGCACGCAAGATGATATGGAACAGCAAAACCAAGGACACAAGAATACATAAACTCCAGATTAATTATTTCAGCGGGAAGTTGGTTATATCAGATCCGCAAAACACACCTTATTGGACGTCAGATAACCTAGCATGGTCTAAGACATATTATGGAGCAGACAATGTGCCAGCCAATCTTAGAGGTAATGTGCTGATCATGCAAAATGACGGCAATCTGGTACTGTACAACAATGAAAATCCGGCCTTGGGCTGGTATCCTGTCTGGGCTTCCGATACAGGTGGACATTAAACACCATAACAGTACCTTGCAAATGGATTCACGCACTCATCTGTCATCATTATGTAATGTAATCTGATTCTCATTAAACAGTTGTTGTACACCAAAAGATCTCTTCAATAATGAAGAGATCTTTTGGTGTTTCACATATAACCGACATTTGCAACTCAAAAATTCAATAATTCTCGCTTGCTCACTACATAGGAATACAAATTGAGGATGGGACTCTTCTTTATCCACGATTTAAATCTATTGCGCCACCCCACACTTATAAAGATACACAGCTTTATCGCTTCCGTATCGGTATCCATATCTCGCTTCTGTATTGCAAAGAAGTAACATCCTTGTGCTCATTCCACAGGATTTCCGGTCCTTCGCTCAGCTCATAATCTGAAGAAGGAAACCACTCGGAATAGATTCTTCCCCAGATATCCTGAAGCGTACCGGGAAAAGGACCAACGACAGTAAACACTGCCCATGTCGAGGAAGGCACTTCCAGTTGTGCCAAACCCTCAGGAGCCTTTTGGGTCGTAGCTGCACCGATATAATAATCTAGTTCCCCCTTTTCCTCCATCCGTTCCTCACTAAAATGAGCCGAAGCACTAATTAGCCCAAGCGGCTGAACATTGGATATCCTCTTAATCGTCTCAATTAATTCCGGCGTAAGACGTTGATACATCGCAGCAATGTCCGGGTTTACCCCGTTGAACACGATCGGCACCCTTTTACTGATACCCACAATCCGAAAGGCGTCTTTGTCTTCAATACGGTAGTTCATTTCGCTTCCTCCTTGAATGGTCAATTGGAATGTCATTCGAGGGAAGGCCTTGAGTGATGGACCATGATTTTTCGCTTCCGAGGGCGTAACCCCATGCATGCTCTGAAAAGCTCTAGCGAAGGAATCCGGAGAAGTATATCCATATTTGAGGGCAACATCTATGACTTTACTGTCATTCCGGCTTAGTTCCAGAGCTGCCAGCGTCAAGCGCCGACGTCGGATATACTCTGACAAAGTAATGCCGCTTAGAAAGGAAAACATACGTGTAAAATGGTATTCCGAGCAGCAGGCGATTCGTGCTACCTCTTTCATTTCCACAGAATCCGTTAGATTCTCCTCAATATAGCTCAAGCCCTCATTCAATCGTGCTAGTGCATTCATGATCTTTCCCTCCCTCGTTGATCTAAGCATATCAGAGCCTTTCTTCTCGTATCCGACATTCCCTGCACCATTTTGCAGGCATTGCTACTTTCATGATTTCCTGACCAGCCCCATTAAACGCCTCTCCGCTCTTGTCCAACACTGCTCAACGTCAAGTTGATGGCCCATGGCAAACCTGTATTAATTTACGTCTACTTGTTATTAGATAATATATTAAATTACTAATGGTGTCTTTTTAAAGCATTTGCTAAAAGGAGCGACTTCAATGGGAACATGTTCTTGTCCCCCGACCAAAAAAGCCGAATGGATTGTTCTCATCCACTCAGCTTTTAGGGTAATTTCACAATAATTTGTATAGCATCACCTCAATAACTCACAAGTACAACTAACTGCATCATGTAAGCCTGTCGCAACACCGCTATTATTCAGAAAGTATTGGTTCACCACCTGGCGCCTCATTTGCAAGCAGCTCTGAACCATCGGAATGCCGTTCGAACATAACTGCGTCAACCCTCGTATAGATCATATCGGCAGGAAGCGTTGGCGGGTCTACGGTTGTAGGAGTAACCCTGGTTAACCGGACATACTCGCTACCGTCACCCGTAAAGTCGAACGTTCCTAAATTAACCCAACCCGATGAGCCGGCCGTTGCATCGATATAGGTGACCTCAGTACCCGTCTTATGCTTCACTTCCACTTTGACATTATTATCGTTTCCCGTCGTATGGACGAGCTTGTAGATCGAGACTGTATATTTCCCCTCTGGAAACTGGCCTTTCCACGTTGCAGATGATCCTTGAACTGTAGAGTAACGGGACTTAACCCCAATTTTGTATCCGGCTAAATTGCTTTGACTCCAAGACCCTTCTGTCGTGTATAACCCAGTTGTATTTGTACTGTCCACGATAACCGTTAAGTCCTTGATCGTGATGTTCAAAGATGGTGTGGTTATGGTCACTCCGTCAATCGTGACAGTAGCCCATACCTCAATGTGATCCGTGTCCCCATCGAGATTAAGAAGGGTCAACACCCCACTGCTATCCACTTCGGCCAGATCCGTACGATCAACGAAATACTGCACATCGGCCTGTGTTAAATCACCGATCAAACCGTTATCCAAATAGCCGGTTACGCTCAGCTGTGCGGTTTGAGTCATCTGCAGCTCGTTCCGATCAGACAGGATCACAGCAGACTCCAATTGCGGTACCCTGTTCGGGTCCACCCACATGATCGCATCGGCAATGACCCTGGACTTGTTGGCTTTATTGGTTAGTTCCACGTACCCACTATCGCCTGCAGCAAAAGGATAATCCCCTAGGTGCACCCAAGTACCATTCGCTGCTGTCTCATCAACAGTAACCGTCTCGGAGCCTCCGCTGTAATACACGGTAAATGAGGCATTCGTTGTCCAATTTTCACTTGCAGAGGTGATTTGCGGAATCTTGTAATAGACACTGTAAGTGACACTTTCCGGCAGCTCAGGCCTCCATCTCATTTTGCTTGTCGCGTTGCCGGCCGTAGATTTGGCATACACATAGTTATCATAGTAATAGTTGTCAGCCGTCGTATCCCTTATCCAGACGCCTTCTGTCTCCGCCTCCGTATTATCCACAATGATAGATGAACTCTCCTGCCCATCGGGTTGGACTGGAATTTCCGTAACCTGATCAGGCAGATAAAGTGTCCGCTTGCGGGTCTGTTTCCCCTCTGATTCCACGTAGTACGTGAAAGTTTGGGATAAATCATTCACCCGTATCGACCATTCCATTGGGTATATCGTATCTGGGACGGTCGTATACGTAGCCCCGCCATCCAAGGAATAATGAATGGTCGCGGGTTTCGTCGTTTTGGCCTGCACATAAGCATCATAGACCGTTTCGTCGGGCTTAACCATCAGCATGCCTTTAACAGCATCAATTGGACTGTGGGTATCAAAGAAATAACTTGCATCCGATAGTTCAGCCGTTCTAACCTGATGCAGCGGCACATCAATGTTAAGTCCTTCTACAATGATCGCGGTGATGCCCTTGCCTGAAACCGTGGCTTGAATGATTCCGCCACTCATAACTGCTTGCTCTGGTGTACCATTGTCGCGGATGATCGTTACAGTATAATCCTGTGTCGGGTTGAATCCAATGATTTGTTCATTCAATTCGATCGGAGTCTGAACTTCATCTGACGATGCATTGCTTAGCCCGATGTAGAATTTATCCCCGCTTTCACCCGTTATCCAATTCAATTGAGGATGGTTGGTCTTAATAATCCCCTTGGGCATCCAAAGCCAAACGTCGGAATTACCATAAAATTGACCTGGTTTATTACCATAGAGGTGATATTTGAACCATAAAAAATTCGTTTCAAATACGGAAGGAAATGTAATGCTCCCGTTCGATTTCAATGATTGTTCGCTGATCAAATAATCCATCGTTTGTCCTAGCTGCCCCGGAATATGGTGATAATAGATGGATGTAGCCCCGCTTGGGCCTTCCAGAGGAAAGTCCGGTTCAAGTTGGCTAACTGCGAAGCCTTTATAGTAATAACCTGGATAACTGGAATATCGACCAATAACCGCATTATGAGCAATATCCTGCAGCAGTTTATCCCCTGTATAGAGCGACAATCTCAGCATGAATGGAGCTTCCTGAGCATTCATCCGATAATAGCCGGTTGTACTTCCTGCTTCAAACGTCAATCCGCTCGGTGAAACAAGCCAACGATCCGCTTGAACGCCTCCGGCTATATCTTCTGGAAGCTTGAGCCTAGGATATTGAAATTTACCACTTTCCGGCCAATGGAACGACTCCGCGTAATTATACGTCTCAGGCTGAGGAATCGTAACGTTACCTTCAGGAACTGGACGAGCAACGAACATGGTTGCATACCGTTTGGCTTCCTTATAAGCGGCATTCAAGTATTTGGGATCCTGAGTTTCCTCATATAGCTCCAAGATCTCCATCCACAGCTTGCTATAATAATAAATGAACTCATTTTTACTCACATCCACGGTTGCAGGCGTATCGATATATTGCAAGATATAACTATCGGCTGCATCCTTGGCAGCCTGCAAATACTGCGCCTCTCCTGTCATACGATACATCATCAGGGGTTGAATGACAGGCCCCCGGTCTTTCTGGTCCGGGTCTCGCATGAGGTACTCTTCCTGTGCCAGCGCCCCAATTCCTGCCGAAGTGCCCATCATCTGATTGACGGCGGCTACGCTTGAAACATCGAACGGCAGAGTAGCCATTTTCCATAAGGAAGGCACACCGTATACTTTCTTCTGCGTCGGCGACCAACCGATACCATTTCGCGATACGCCATACTGGACGGACGGCAGTGCTCTCGTATCGTAAAGCTGGTCATCCCCAGTCAAATAGTAAGCCCCCAAAAGAACCGCATTCGAGCTTGTTCGGACGCTGTCCTCGTTTTCGATATCAATAAAGCCCTTGGCACGGCTCCACCACCCGCTGGGTGACGGGACATAATTAACAGAGTCGTCCCCTTGCGGCTCAATCTTAAGTAAATCGATCATATTGAACATCGCGTCAGTTAGCGACTGATCTGACACATTTTCGCGGTATGCTGAATAACCGTACTCATTGCGAAGAATATCCGCGTAGGATTCATACAGATTGCTTTTTTGAGCGATTAGCCCCATATGAAATTGATAAGTGCTCTCTGCGGTCATTTGCGAATAAGTTCCTAATTGAGGCGCATACAAGATTGGCTGCACGCTGCCTTCGTTGTTGACCAGACTCATGCCAAGCCGTTGTTTCGTAACGCCTCCCGTCGGTTCAAATTCAACCGGAAGCTCTGCCGAAGGTACAAATACACCATACGTTAATGGATTTCCCGAACCATCATTTTTCTCAACCAGGCTCATCGGAGCGCTCAGCTCTCTCAAACTTGTTGATTCCACTGTACCTACCATTTTGGCATGTGACCTGAATCCATTTAACACTTCATTGATGCCCGAGACTGCCTCTGTTGTGAAGGACTGATATCCAATCACATAATTGCCGTCGCGACGAGGCGTAAAGGCGAAAGAAACATCTGGTTTTTCCCCTGCCATGGACCAGTTCACTTCAAAATCGTAATCACTGCCATGCGTAGAATCGGTTAACACCGCCGTGTGGTTATCGGGAAAATGGACCCCATCGAATGTAATCCAGCGTTTGTTCATCGTATCGTAGTAATTGGTTCGGCTGCCCGCATTCCCATCCAATAAAACCCATTGCTCCTCAAGTCTTTCCGATACGTTATTGATTGGCGTCCAGTTTCCCGTGTCCGTGTTCTTATAGAACATGTCACGAACGATGGATTTCCCCCCATCCCATGCTGCCTCATAGAAGGTCGCCTTATAGTTAGCATTTTCGATGCTGCCTTTTTCCGTATAACTGAGATTCGCTAATGTGCGGCTCCGCAGCGGGGGCAAGGGTGGTGCTTGCTGCCGGATATTTCCTTCGAACTTGACTGCATCGGCCCGAGTAATAATCGTACCCGTCGTAGGTTGCGTTCGAGTCAGCCTGACAAATTCGCTATCATCACCACTAAACTCATACTCCCCCAGATCCACCCATCCAACCGATGGACCTGACGAAGGTCTAAGATCCATAAACTTAACATCCGTAATCCCGTTATGAACAATCTCAATCTTCACATTACTATCTGCTTTATCCGCCCAATCCAGCTTATAGAACGATATTTTCGCCGTCCCTGCTTCCAAGCGCGGATTCCATGTGATAGTTCTACCTACAGCATCCGTATATTTGGAACTGGAATTATTGTATCCCTTTACTCCTGCGCTTGTGGTCCAATATGGAGCGGAGAACCCGTTATTGACGTTGCCTGAATCAACAGTGACGACATTATCAATTGTGAGGCTTCCATCATCAATGATGATCGTCTTGTGTGGTTCTTTCTGCCTTATATTCCCTTCGAACTTTACCGCATCCGCACGCGTAAGGATCGTATTCGCGGTGCCGGTAGACCGGGTCAATTTAACGAATTCTTCACCAACTCCGGAAAAATAGTACTCTCCCAAATCAACCCAACCAGCTGGAGCGCCAGATGAGGGTCTTAAATCCATAAAGACTACATCCGTCGTTCCATTATGAACAATTTCGATTTTCACATTGCTATCAGCCTTATCTGCCCAATCCAGCTTATAGAAAGATATTTTCGCCGTTCCTGCTTCCAAGCGTGGGTTCCATGTTATCGTTCTGCCTGCTGTACTCGTATATTGGGTGCTGGAAAGATCATACCCCTTCACCCCTGTGCTTGTGGTCCAATTTGGAGCCGAATATCCATTGTTCTCGTTACCCGCATCAGGTGTCACAACATCATTAATCTTAATGCTCCCGTCATCGATGATAATGGTCTGATAAGGTAAGGTCTCCGCATAAGCGGCCCTTATTCCGATCAGGCTGGAAGGAATTACTATCGTCAACATGAAAACGATGAAGAAAAAAAGCTTCCTTTTGACCATACAACTCACAGCCTCTCCTATTAATGATAACGCTTCCAAAAAAAGTTTACCCTTTGCTCAAATGATCGTAAAAAAGCAATTAAATTTAGTCTTCTGGCTAATCCCGCTCTGTCGTTTCTATCTTAGCATGTCACATCACCGTGAAATTTCTTTCATTTTAAGAATTTCTTATACGATTTTAAGTAAAAAAAAGAAACCTACATCCTAATTGAGCGCTCATTGCAGTCAGATAGAATATAGGTCTTCCAAGTAGACCAATCAATTATAATGGCGGCTGCACCAATAGCAACTTCCCAAGCTGAATGACCGTTTGATCATACCAAGCCGGATGTTGTCGAACATGTTCCATACCTCTTTCATTGCCACTTGCCTCAAACACGGCCGCTTTGTCTGTCTTCTTGTGATCGATTTCGAAGCGAACCGTATGTTTCCCATTCGGTAGCTCCGGTAAGTAAACATATTGATTTCGATTATGATCGTTATATGAAGTGAATCGATCGATAAGAAAAGGTTCACCCTCATCCACCGTCACCTTCAATCTGCCAGAATCCGGCCCCCCAATATCGAATAATCCGATGTGAGTTCCCTCAAACTCCACTGTGATCGTCTCTCCGGGATCGACTGCTCGCCATAGACCGGGGAACAACCAATCATACTCGCGCACTAAAGCAAAATCATCAGGGGTCATGTAAGACCACCCCGCGGAAAAATGAGTAAGACTGTCCAGTGGTAGCATGGTTGCATACTCCCAAGGGTTGGCCGGGACCAATGGATCCTGCGGCAAGTGATGTTCGACTTTTCCTACGTGATCTCGAAGCTCTCTGATTTTCTCAAACGACCGGGTGATTGTATCCGTGTAAATCTGATGTCCTTCGGGAATCGTTGGATGGATCGAATCATGCGTAAAAATAACGGCTCCGGGAATAGATACGTCTGCTCTTAAGGTGAAAATGAGCTTTCCTTCCAAAACCAATTGACTGACTGCTACGCCCAGATGAATCGAAGGAATGCCGTAATAGTCAGCGACTTCCTCTTGCATACGAGCGCCCTTCTGGTATTGGCCCGATTGAAATGAGGTCAAATCCCGTTCCTTAACCGTATACACAAACAGAATATCGGTAAACCGGCTGTGCTTGTGAATCTGTCGGACGATGCCTTCGATCCGCGCCTTGGATTCGGGAACTCCGCCATCGTTACCAACAAATTCAACAAACACTAGATCAGGCTGATGACGCAGTACATCTGTCTCCAAACGGGCGCAGCCGAGGTCCGATCCTGTCCCATCAATGCCTGCGTTCACAGAGCGGATATCTGCATGCGGATATTGCCCTCGCAGCCAATCCGCCGTCATGACCCTGTATCCTTTAGAACGTGTATTACTGCCGCCAAAATAGACAATTGTTACTGTTTCCCCATTTTCCAACTTTTGAATGACATTAGGCAGCCCTCTTCGAGGGAAAAATTCCTTCATCGTGACTTCACCCGCCCTCACTTAGCGTTTTTAGGAGCAAAAAATTTGACAGCAAACACTTCATAATAAGGCGAACCATACGTTGCACAGAAATCAAGTCGGACTCGGGTTACACCTTTTGCATCCACCTGATGTTTATTCAACGAAAGATAATTCCCACGGATATTCATTTCACTCTCGGTTCCGTCTTCTAAGGTTAAGATCACATCATAATCTTGAATCAACGGCTCGATCGGATCGTCGAAATGCTCCAAATTCAGCTGCGAATTGAAAACAAGATGGATTTCATCCAGATTCTTGGGGCTTGCAAAAGCAAATTCCAACCACTCCTGTCCTTCCGAACGTTCAGAAATCCAGCTGTTCGGTAGACCATAAGGTCTGGAGAAGCCGTTGACGACATTCTCAGGGCTATACATATTTTGGGATGGCGATAGGTCTTTAAAGCAAATGCTCTTATTAAGCTTCTTCAGCCTGGACGGCTCTTCCGGTTTATAAAAGAAGCTCACCACTCCAGTCATTTTCTCTTCATTCGTGTGTATCGAAAGGCTCTCTGAACCTTCCAATACGATGTAGACCTTGTCATCAGCTGGCTTCTTGCAGCTGAGGTCCAGTGTAATCCAGTCATCGTGACCCGCTGAAATCAACAAGTTGTAGCCTTTCAGCTCGCTGGCGGGAATATAGTTTTCCTTCCGCTCCCCGCCAAACAGCTTCACTTGCAACGTTTCCGATTGCTCGGATCTATTTTTTATTTTGATCTGCACGCTTTCAGCCAAGGATGTCTGAATCGGTAAGACCAAACATAACGCTTTTTCCAAGGAGATCTCTTCGGTAGGATGCAGATGATCATAGCTTCGCTGAGACGAGGCACGAATCGTTAAGCCGTCAGCAAAATAAGGATCCAACTGCTCTTGAAACCCTACAATCGTTTGCCCGTCTCGAAGCAGCTGCGTCTGAAGCTCATCCATATGCGCTTTGACGATGTCCGCGGGGTCTGTATCATATTTTACGCATAACGCAGCAGCCGTTCCTACCGCCTGCCCCATACAACCACAGGTTGCCATCACCCTTGTAGACCCGAAAGCCACATGGGTAGCGCTTATATTGCGGCCAGCGAACATGAGATTGGGAATATTACGTGAAAATAAGCTGCGGAAAGGGATATTATACAACCCCGGCACAAAATTCCAAGCTGTAGCCGGCCCTTCATCGTAAATGCCTTTATTCGCATGCAGATCCATATACCAGCCTCCGACGGATACAGCATCTTCGAAGTGAGTCTTTGCTGTAAGATCGTTCTGAGACAGCATGTGCTCCCCGATAAACCGTCTTGACTCCCGCTTTCCTGGAATCGGGCATACATAATCCAAGATGAGATTGTCTACGTCATCAAACTCACCGATATTTTTGATATAATCCCATATCCCGTACACCAATTTCCGCAGTTCCAATGCGATGTCTTCATTATTCTTGATAATATCCATATGACCGCCGTATTCCAGCCACCACAATCCGCCAAGCCCGTTGATTTTCCTTGGAAAAGACCGATGGTTTAATCCTTTTCTGATACTATCGAAAAACTCCAGCTTCGTGATATCATACGCAAAGCCAGGCCTTTTGTAAGGAACGGCATAGTTTACGTCACGGGCTTGAAACAGAATCGTATCGCCCATCGTGTAATGATCCGCCACTTCTGGAGCGAGCTCCTCCTTGTATTCATGCTTCGCTTCTCTTCCCCATCGGAAGTCAGCACCTGCTTGGTATCCAACTATTCCATCACCGGAGCAATCAATATAGGTTGGGCTTTCAAAACGAAATTTTCTTTCGGAAGCTAATTGAAGGCCCTCCACCCATTGAATTCTGCCGTTCTCCATGCCCGTTTCATGTACACATGTATTCAGAAACAGAGAAATGTTAGGCTCATCATAAACCATGTCGAGCAAGACCGTATCCGAAAGCGAAAGCATAAGCTTCTTGTTATATAACGGATTATAATGAAAGATCTTCAGCTTGAGTTCTTCTACCAACCCGCCCTCGCGGGCATAATAGGATGGACTATTTCCGAGATATGCCGACCCGTTGATATGAACTCTGACCTCGCTGCTCGCATTTCCCCCAAGCACCGGCCGATCATTAATAAGTGAAACCTGCAGACCTTGGCGTGCAGCTGCAATGGCAGCACATATCCCTGCAATACCTCCACCTACGACGGTTACATCTGCTTTCATAAGCTCCATTTTGATAACCTCCATGATTAGATGCTCCTATCATGGTAATGGTTTTGGCCTCTTTTTTTTTACAGGATTTCACGAAAAAATCATACATTTTTTGTATCCTTATTTGGATTCGTACCGTGTCATTTTTATCCGATATTGCTTAGGTGTATCACCCGTATATTCTTTGAACAGTTTGCAAAAGTAACCTTCATTGACGATGCCTACTTCCTCACACAATTCCAATAAAGAATAATCCCGGACGTTTAACAACTCGAGAGCGAGATGGATTTTTTTACGGTTGATGTAGCTGATCACGCCTTCGCTCATTGTTTTTTTGAATAAGCTGCTAAAATACGATGGCGCTAGATTCACTTCCTCCGCAATTGCCTCCAATGTTAAGCGTTGTTTCAGGTTTTTCTCGATAAAATGCATAGCACTCATGATTTCTGCACGATGTAATAGTTGGCCCGCGTGTACGTATTCGAATGTGAAGTCACCAATATAAGCGAGCTGCTCCTGAAAAGCCATAAATTCCATGGGGAAGTCTGGGACTTCCGTGGCCATCTTGTTCCCTGATTTAAACTTTACGGTAATGTCTCTGTACAAGTCTCTAATCATTGGTGCCATGATGGACTTGTGGATTTTATGGTCCGAAACAAATTGAGACAGATCGACAAGTGCATTCTCCAGCTCTTCCTTGGAAATCTTCCTTTTCATCCGTATAAGAAAATCAGCCAGCTTCTGCTGAAAGTCTGCTTTTTTGTCATTATCGTATTGGAACCGATGCATCGGTGTTTTTACTACTTTCTCGGTATGATAATAGAAATCCTCACTCACATTTTTAGCTTCCGTGTATGCCTGTTTGATCGATTCCCAGCCTCGGTGTGGACCACCAAAAGCGACGGATACCCTTTGATTCAGATATTGATGCAAATGAGAGACGATCTGCCCTCCCAAGGATAGGCAAGCATATTCCGTTTCCATATCACTGCGGTTATTTTCCCAGGATAGAAAGCCAATAAAACGATTATCGGACAGATCCGCAGCTACCCCACTGCCACCATTCATTACCGTTTCTTCGATGATATTCGTAATCGCATATTTCAAGATGTTTTGATCTGCGGCAGCGTATTCGTTGCGGAAACTTTCATACGTATTCATCTCAACGATGAAGCAGCAATAGTTCGCTTGAAAGAAATGAAACTGCATGCGATTAGCAAAATCCGATGCCCGATGAGAAGGAATTTCGCCTCTAATCAGTTCGTTAAAAAATTGCTTGCGCACTCTATATTTATTTTCAAGCACGGATACGTTTAACGATTGAAATTCCGCTTCTTTTTTCTTAAACTCATTTAAAATTCCAGCTGCCTTATCCAAAGCTCGATTCAAATCCGCTTCCCTCAGCGGAACCTTTACAATGTACTCCAATACGTTGGCTTGAATCGCTCGCTGGGCGTATTCAAAGGATGAATAGGCGGTCAAAAGTATGTATTGCGTATGGGGGAGCTCCGCCTTGAGCTGCTCAATCATGGAGATTCCGTCCATTCGCGGCATAACGATATCGGATATGACGATGTCCGGCTTAATTTTTATGATCTCCTCGATCCCATTCAGCCCATTATTCGCTTTGCCCACTAGAACAAATCGCTTATCCCTATGAGAGAGTTCATTAAAAAACAATTCCAATCTTTGAATGATCAGGTCTTCATCATCAACAATGAAGCAGGTATAATCTCTCACCATTATGCATCTCCTTTTTGCAATTCTGCCGGGAATACAGCGCGTATACGGGTTATTTCCTTAGGTATGCTAATGATTTGCAGTCCAAATTGATCGCCATAGTGAAGTCTTATTCGGCTATGAATATTATTTAGCCCGATTCTTTTCCTTTTTAGTTCCATTTCACTCGGTTCTGAGGTTAAAATATGCTTTATTTTATCAGCTGGAATTCCCTCGCCTTGATCAACAACTTCTATGATGACGATACTGTCCTCCCTGTACGCATGAATCGTAATAGGCCCCTCAATTCCCCCTCCGTTATAACCATGGAAGATGCTATTCTCCACAAGAGGCTGCAGCAGCATTCGAAAAACAGGAAAATCCATTAACCCTGCTTCGATATTTTCAATCAAGTGGAAGTTTCGGTTATACCGAATGTTCTGGATCTCAATATAGTCCGCTACATTACGTAGTTCCTGACTTAAGGAAACCTTCTCTGAAGCATCGTCTATCCCGTATTCCAATAATGAAATAAGCGATCCGATGACTACATCTACTTTCTCTATTTGTCCGAGACGTATAACGTTGCTGATCGAACCAAGTGTGTTATACAGAAAATGAGGGTTAATTTGAGACTGTAGCACCTGGATTTCCAACTTCCGCTCAAGTTCATTATGAAGTTCCGCTCGCCGAATCAGTTCCACAATTTGCTGCAGCATACGATCGAATGCTCGTGAAAGATCTCCAAACTCATCGTTTCGATTAACCGTAATTGTCGTTGTGAGTAAGCCTTGCTCCACTTGCTTCATTTTTGTTTTGAGTGTATACAGTGGTTTCCTTATATATTTGGCAACCAAAAAAGAAATGATCAAACTTAAGAGAAGACCTGCAGCTAGAAGCTCAATATAATAGGTTTCCAATCTGGACAAAGCTGCTTTCAAGCGTGATTCATCATTAATTGAGATGATGGTCCAGTTGAATTTCTCCGTCGGTTTTTTTAGAAGGGAGACCGGAATGCCATCCATGGTATGCAGTTGGAGACTTGTTTCTGTCGTATCCAGAATTTGTTCCGCTGACGTTTCCCCGATCGAAAACGTATGATCTTGAATATTCAGTAGTCCTTTATTTTCAGAAAATCCGGCAATGATTTTACCTGACGCTGTGATCAGAGCCAGATTCATTTGTTCTTGTTTATTAATCTTGAACAAGGTTTCTTCAATGGCATTTAGATCCAAGTCAACCGCAATGGCCATTGGAAACGGAGCACCGTTCAGATATCGAACCATCGTAACGGTCCAGCCGGAATACTTCGATTTGTAAGGTTCACTAACAAAGGTAGTCCTTCTGTTCTTGTCAGCCGCATCAAACAAAGGTTCTCTTTCAGATAAAGGTTCATCGAATATTCGGGTAGCTGTACTTCCGCCTAGAATGGATAAATCGCTTTTGATCAAATATATATTACTGACGTAACTACTATTGAGTTCATACAGTTCTCTTAATTGCTTTTTAATCACTTCCGCATTGTCAATATTGGCTTTCACTGATGTTTCGACTGAGAAGAGAATCGTCTGGAAGGAAGAAAAATTAACAGTGAAGTACTGGTCTACCTTGTCAAGGATTTGGTTGGTGTAAAAAATGTCATTGGTTCTTATTTCCTTTTGGACATAGCGATAAGACAATTGGCTTATCAAGATGATGCAACCTAATACAAACGCAAACACGAGAAAAAATAATTTTAAAGGCAAGCTGATTCTTCTTCGCATCCATCATCTTCCTTTTAATTCTATAGTAAACTAAGAATAGCATATGCTAATAAAGAGAGGGGCTACGAATAGCCACTCTCTTTGTTTATTTATTTTACTTGATAAGGCCGGCCTCTTTAAATTGTTTGATTGCTGTTTCCTTATATTTCTGCATGTCAAACTTAGTATCCAACGTTTGGAGGAAATTGTCCCAGTTCGAAAGAGGTTCTTTGCCCGTCATAAATTTAACTAAGCTTTCATTAATGAAACGAGTTCGGTCAGCATCCAAAGTATCGTTGGGGTCTGGAGTCAATAAATTTCCGGGCAACGTTGGCCCCACATATTGCTGATTGTCCTTGAAAGCCTCCGCCGTCTTAGGATTCTGGAAGCTGAAGTACTCCGCATCATCACCACGGCGCGGCATTCTATAATGATCGACCCACAGGTACTTCTCTTTCATTTCCTTCGATAACTCGGAGGTTTTATTTTTGATCTTGCCGTCCACCACATCCCAATGAATACCTTTAATTCCGTATGCAAAGTTAGGATAAGCTTCTTCGTCTGTAAAGAGATAATTCAGCATGGACAAGATCCGAATGATTTTGTCCTTATCCGCTTTCGCGGAAATGGCCCATGAATTACCTTGGAATGATTTTCTTTCTACAATTTGATCCCCGTAAGGACCTTTCATCGGAGGAATGACGATCCATTCCGGCACCTCGCCACTAATCTCTTTCATTTTCTGCTGATAATCCGGCTCCAGCCTACGGGCATCTCTGATCATGAAGCCAACTTTACCCTTAAACATCTTTTGGTCCAACAGATCAGGTGAATTCATCGTCACCCAGTCTGGGTCTACCACGTTGGCGGCCATCATTTTGTTAATGTAAGCAAGCGCCTCTTTCATTTTGGGATCGATAAACAGAAATACCGGTTCATTATCTTTTATCTCAACGGCCGAAGGAGGATTGACACCAAACATCCACATCAAGCTATCGAAGCCATAGGTTTGCAGATTACCTTCTTTATTCATACCGCCGATAAATCCGTACGTATCGTTTTTACCATTCCCGTCCGGATCTTTCTCTGTAAAGGCTTTCATAACTTCGAACAACTCATCCGGTGTCGTTGGTACCTCCATATTCAGCTTTTTCAGCCAATCATTGCGGATGAAGAAGCTTCGACTGATACCGTTAACATTATCATAGCCTGGAACTCCAATCGTTTTTCCTTGATAGGACATTGCATCCCATGAGTCGTTGCCAAACCGTTTCTTTAATTCAGGGAATTGATCCAGATACGGTGTCAAATCCGCAAGAACGCCTTGGTCGTAATATTGCGCGAGATCAGCCCGACTCTTCAAGAAGATCAAATCTGGAATATCTCCGCCTGCAATGAGTGTATTCAGTTTGGTTGTTGCTTGCCCAGCTTGAGGAATCATCATATCCAAGTCGATGTTCATCTCTTTTTCCAACATTTTACGTTGAACATCTTCATCACGTGGAGGTACCGGAGCAGCAGCGTTGAAAGTGCCTTGGTTAAACATTGAGATTTTCATTTTGGTTGCAAACTGGCCAGACTGCCCTTGCGAATTACCCGAAGCTGTCGATGTAACTTCTTCATTTCCCCCACATCCTGACAGTAGCGTTCCCAATCCTAAGATTGCCGACAGAATAGCAAATGAAATCTTCTTACGCTGCATATTGACCTCTCCTTTGCTTGTATATTATCACGGTTTCCCCGTAATAAGTTAGGTTGGAACACTTTTAACCTTTAACGGATCCCAAGAGCACACCTTTGGTAAAATGCTTTTGTAAAAATGGGTAAACGATTAAAATCGGAATCGTAGTCACAACAACTGTAGCCATCTGCACAGCGAACGTACTTACAGCTCCGGAATTGGCGAGCGACTCAGCGCTTTGTGTTGCGACGTTAAGCAGGATGTTGCGCAAGACTACTTGAAGCGGCATGAGGTTGGAATCATTGATATAAACAATAGCATCAAAATAACTGTTCCAATGCCCCACTGCGTAAAATAAAGAAATGGTGGAAATGACGGGCAAAGACAGTGGTAAAATGATCCGCCATAACGATTGAAGTTCACTTGCACCATCAACCCTCGCTGATTCCTCAATTTCACCAGGCAATTGCTCGAAAAAGCCTTTAATGATCACCAGATTAAATGCACTAATGAGATTTGGAATAATCAATACCCACGGACTGTTTAGCAACCCCAGAGAGCGAATTAGTAGATAAGTCGGAATTAACCCCCCACTGAACATCATGGTAAACACAATGAATAGTAAAAACGGACTGCGTCCCGGCAAATATTTTTTGGATAACGGATAAGCTGCTAAGACCGTAAATAACACATTAAGCACCGTGCCTACAATCGTTCGAAACAACGTAATTTTATACGCCTGCCAGATCCCATGAGAAATGAACACTTCTTTATAGGCTAGAAAGGTAAAAGATTCTGGTATAATCACAATCCCTCTTCTTAACACTTCCGATTCTGGCGTCACGGAGACAGCAATCACATACAGAAAGGGTAGTAAGCAAAGTAGTGATAAGAAAATAAGAATCACATAAACGACGGATTGCCAGACTTTTTCCCCGATTGTCAAATTGATCATTTTAAAAACCACCTCACCAAATTTGCCCATCGAATTTTTTGGCGAGCTTATTGGCTGCCAAAACTAAACCAAATCCAATGACAGCTTTAAACAATCCTACAGCAGTAGCCAAGCCAATCTTAAGACGCTCCAACCCTTCACGGTATACCCATGTGTCGATAATGTCGATCTTCTCCTGGTTAAAGGTGTTGGCAAACATGAATATTTGGTCAAAGCCAGCATCCAGAATATGGCTTAATTTAAGAATCAGCATCAGAATAATGACTCCTCGAATGCCGGGTAAAGTGATATGCCAGAGCTGTCTCCATTTGGAAGCGCCATCCATTCGAGCCGCTTCATATAAGCTTGGATCAATACCTGCTAATGCGGCGAGGTACAAAATCGCTCCCCATCCAATGTCCTTCCAAATTTCAGATGCGATGACCAGCAGTCTCCCCCAAGCAGGCTCCGTTAGAAATGAAATGGGCTGAAAACCACTTTCCTTCAAAATCATATTAAAAAGGCCATCACCTGGGGCTAATAAGGCTACCATCAATCCATATACAATGACCCAAGACAGAAAGTGGGGTAAATAAGTAATGGTCTGTACGATTTTCTTAAACCATTGGGTATGAACTTCATTGAGCAGTAAAGCAAGTAAGATGGGAGCGGAAAAACCGAACAATAGCTTATAGAGCGAAATAACAATCGTATTTTTCATGATGTCCCAGAAATAAACGCCGTTCATAAAATCCGTAAAATTTTTGAATCCCACCCACGGGCTATCCCAAACGCCCAAAGCCAGGTTGTAGTTTTTAAAAGCAATCAATATTCCCGCCATAGGAATGTATTTGAATACGGCAAAATAAATTAAGGCCGGTAATAAGAGAGCATACATCACTTTATATTTTTGGATCGTCCTTATCCATGACTTCCGCTTTTTGGAGAGGGGAATGGCGTCCGCTGCCAATTTCACTTGCATATCATCACCTCGTCTTTGTTTGTATTTGTATATTAGCACCCCCCTATCGGATAAATTTCTGAAATTTCAAGAATTTCTTATAAGATATTAAGGATGTGTGTCTTGGATCGTTCCAACAGCTCATACCGGAAAGTGGGACAAGAACTTGTATGGCTAAATAAAAAAAGCCGCTAAAATAGCGACTTTCAAATGGGACTATGTTCTTGTCTCTCGACAAGTGTTTAGAACGGCGAATCTTAACTAACAATAACATTTGTCTTTTTTCAATTGTTGACTTACAAAAAACATGCTGTTAATATTAGTTTCACAATCTAACCGTTAGACAATGAAACTAATCTCGTAAAGGAGCAATTAACTATGGATATGGATAGAAAGCAATTAGAACAACATATTGATCTGTATACTCAGAGAGCAATATCAATTTCAATAAGTATGCAATCTATTCAAAAGAATATTTCAAAAGATAGCAGTGTTACTCCAGACCAGTTTAATTTATTGAATGTCATTAATACGACTGATCATTGCACAGCCAGTTTTTTAGCTAAAGCACTTAATGTCAAGAAAAGTTCTATTACTGCTATCGTGAATCGATTAACGGATAAAGAATTAATTAAACGTGAGTACAATGAAAAAGATAAACGAGTGGTCTGGCTTGAATTAACAGAAAAAGGACAGCACATTGTGTTGGAAGAGAGACAGAAAATACTGGCTGTATTGATGCCTTTAGGAAATAAGCTCACTGTTAAAGAGCTGGAGGAATTAAACCAATATTTATCTGTGATTGATACACAATTAAATAATATAAAGAAGGATATGGTTAAAAATGAAATTTAGTATGAGGTTATACGGAGTTATTGTAGGGTTAATTACGATCTTATTGTCTTGGTCACAGTCATTTTTTATCAATTATCTTATCCCATTAGGAATCGTAGCCATGGTTGTGTCTGTAGTTAATATTCTAGTCGTTAAGAAGCACTTAAATGAAAAGATCTATCGTGCCTGGTTAGGTATCTCGGCTTTGTTTATAGCTACTGAAATCCTCTGGATGATATTTGATAAAATCGGATTATTTGTAGTTGCACAAGTTTCATTTGCAGTAACCGGGTTTGCATTAATTATTTTTGCATTAGGCATGCATAAGAAAATGAATCGAAGTTTCAAATCATTAACGTTGAGAATTAGCAAATGGGTTCTCGTCCTTGTTTTAATGTTGGGGACATCCATATTAATATTATTTACAGCTACGCCAAAGCCAGTTGCTTTATATTTGCAAAGCAGTTCTGGAGCAGAAAATACTTACACAACAGAACCATCTACTACCACAACTATTGATGGTAAATATCAGTTAACAACGAATATTCAATATGGAGATAAGTATCCAAGAAGTTTTTTAAATATCATTACACCCGATGGTCAATTGGATGAAGAACGTCCAACATACTTTTATGTGCACGGCGGTGGCTTTATAGCGGGAGATTCAATTGGAGGTGATCCTAACGCAGGAGCGGCTTCAAATACAATGTTATATCATTATGAATTAATGGTTGATCATGGTTATAATGTGGTGACCATAAATTATGCTTTAGCTCCAGAATATATACACCCTACACCCATAAAACAATTATCAGAAGCGGTGCAATATATGCAGCAAAATGGCAAACAGTACGGAATTAATATGAACAATGTAATCTTTGGCGGGGGAAGCGCAGGTGGATTTATCGCTGCAGACTTTGTGACAATTCAAGCTAACCCTGAGTATGCGAAAGAAATCGATATTAATCCTGTCATAGAGCTTACGGATATCAAAGCTTTAGTATTAGAAGTACCCATTCTTGACTTTAGTCGGGGCCATAGAACCGTAACCGAAGACATCGTGACTGACTATATTTTCGCTCAATCAGGAAGTGCATACATTGGTCAGCCGGTGGTTAGCGCTGATAAAGATATCTTACAATCCTTAAATGTAATACCAAGAGCGACGAGTAATTTCCCTCCAACTTTTATAACGGATGGAAACACGGGGACATTCACAGATCAGGCTGAAGATTATTATAACCGCTTAAAAGAATTAGGGGTCAAGACAGATTTATATATTCCTGATATCCATGAGAGCAAAGAAGTTCATGGATATATGAACACGATTGATACTAAAGCAACTCGAACTTATATTCAGAGAAAATTAGCCTTCTTGGATAGTTTAGATTAATGGTGTTAGACATTTATAAACAAAAAGTCGTTGCCTACTTATCACTTAGGCAACGAATCAACATCTAGGCGTACAATCGTTAAAAGGCTCTATGGACGTAAACTCCACAAACATACCCAGCTATAGCTTGATGATATAGCTGGGTATCATTTTGTTGATCTATACTTCTCCCCAAAAAATCTCAGTTTCATAATCGAATTCAACAATACCATCTTGATTATTTTTATCAAATAAATTCCGCAGTTCTGTCATCATAGGATCGTAATTTGCATGCCCGGGTACAGGGCTGTAGGAAGATGATAGCAAACGGCCTTTCAAACCCTCGAAATCGAACTCCTGACTCATTCTGAATCGCATTTCATGCATTGAACCTTCCTTGAAAAAAGAGAGCAGAATCGTCTTAGAAATATTTTTATGATTGACTTTTTCGTAGTCGGTTCCGTATGTATGAAGCAGTTGATTGTACTCTTCACGAAATGGAGTACCGTTTGTAAGACGTGAATTCCAGATGAGTATTACTCTCCCACCTGGCCGTAAAATTCTGCGAAACTCCATTTGGGCTGCGGAGCGATCGAACCAATGAAACGCCTGAGCGCAGACAATAAAATCAACCGACTCATCAGGTAACCCAGTAGATTCTGCAGAACCTGATGTACTCTGAAATTTCGGATTACTTTCTAACATTTGCTCGGCGGCTTCCCGCATTGCCTGATTTGGCTCGACCGCGATAACATAGCTTCCGCGTTCCAGAAGTAGCTTTGAGATGATCCCAGTACCTGAACCGATGTCTGCTATGTTGCTGTTCGCACGTAAACCGACGACGTCGTACAAATGGTCAATAGCCTCTTTGGGATAGCTCGGGCGGTATTTCAAATACGAATCGACCCGACTCGAAAACCGTTCTCTGTTGTTCATCGATCGTCACGCTCCCATCAATATTTTGACATCCTATATATCGGCCTCAGTAACAGCTTCAAAATCTTACTGCCCCAAAAAGCAAATACCGTCGTTCCGGTCCATGAACTGCGCTTATCTTGGCTGTATTGATCGTTGATCATATAAGTCCGAGTCGAAATAGGACTCTTCAGACCGAACTGTTCCCATTTCGCCGGATCATTCGAACCTCCGAGTTTTCTAAGCATATTCGCCGACTCATGATCTATTTTAGCCGGAATTTGCTCGAATGCTTGGGTGATTTGCGTATGAAACTCGTCGATCGGGTTGCGACTGGTAATGCTCTGGAGATGGATGCTTTCACGAATGTAAGAAACGTATGCCAGATGGTCAGCCCAGAACTCGTCGATATAAAAAAGCCGTACCCGCTGCTCTGAAGGACTCATCTTCCTCTCGCCTTTCAATATTTCGAGCCGCTCCTCGTAAAGGATTCGCCGCTGATCCTCCACCATATCCGAATAACTGTTCAATTCCCGCTGAATATCGAAGTTTTGGCCAATAATCACGCGCTGAATATGCTCGATTTTGCTGCGGAGCGCCGGATCATCAAGAACCTCGTCCTGCCTGGGGGCGCGAAACAATTTATGAATGCCGAAGCGAAGCATCAACTCGTCTTCCAGGCTTATATAGAATACGGAAACACCCGGATCACCTTGGCGGCCGGAACGCCCGCGCAACTGGTTGTCTATCCGCATGCTTTCGTTCACATGTGTACCTATCACGTATAATCCCCCTAGCTTGGCAACCACTTCTGCCTGAGCGGGATTACCGCCGCCCAGACGAATGTCGACGCCGCGCCCTGCCATATTCGTAGATACCGTTATGGCCCCGATTTCTCCCGCTTTGGCGATGATCTCGGCTTCTTTCGCATCGTTTTTCGCATTCAGAACCTGACAAGATACGCCGGCAATCGCAAGCGCCTCCGCCAGCATGTCAGACTCCTCGACGCTTGACGTACCAATAAGAATGGGGCGTCCCACCCTATGGACGGAAGAGATTTCTTGTACAAGCGCCTTATATTTGGCTTCTTTATGGGTGTAAATTCGGTGCTGGTGGTCGATCCGTATGTTTGGCTGGTTCGGCGGAATTTGCACGACCTGCAGCGCATAGATATCTTCGAATTCCATTGCTGAAGCGAGCGCCGTAGCCGTCATTCCGCAAATTCCCGAATACAGGCTAATGAAATGTTGAATGGTGATCGTACCGAGAATTCTACCACCGGCCTTCCACTGCAACCCTTCTTTCGCCACCACTGCAGCTTGCAGCCCGTCCGGAAAATACCTGTTCTCAGCCACACGGCCGGTATGTTCTTCGATTAACTCAATTTCACCATCCCGGACGATGTAATCGACGTCTTTTTTTAATAACGCTTCCACATGCAGCGCACAATTCAATGACGTTAACAAATGACTATTATGGCTATCGTACAAATTGCCGCATCCCAGCAGCAACTCCGCTTTCGCAGCACCCGCATCATTCAAGTAAACGTTCCGCTGGAACTCGTCAAAATCGTAATGCTCTGCTGGCTGAAGCTGCCGGGCCACTTCTGCGAAAAGAATACCGTCATTCTTGGAAGCGCTCGAATCGCCACTAATGACTAGCGGCACCCGCGCTTCATCAAGAAGCAATGAATCCGCTTCGTCGACGATGACGTAGTGGAAAGGACGGTGTACGGTATCAGCTTCATTTAATGCTATTGTGTCACGCAAATAATCGAACCCTGCTTCTTTAGCCGTAACATAGGTTATATCCTTGGCGTACGCTTCCCGTTTCTCCAACAGGCTCATGCCCGCTTGAACCGAGCTTACCGTTAATCCGAGGAAGCGGTAGATCGGACCCATCCACTCCGCATCTCGATTTGCCAAGTAGTCGTTAAAAGTGAGTACATGAACGCCTTCGCCTGTCAACGCGTTGAGATAAGCAGGCATAACAGCAGAGAGTGTTTTTCCTTCACCGGTATGCTGCTCGATCAAAAATCTCTCGTGCAAAGCGATAGCAGCCATAATCTGGACATCATAAGGCTGTAATCCGAGTGTTCTCTTCGCAGCCTCGCAGACTAACGCATAAGCATCAACAAGCAGCTCATCCAAATGCGTGCCTGATCGTGCTTCTTCTTGCAGCCGAAGGGATTCCACTTGTAGACGCTGATCTTCCCAAGCTTCCAAATTCCGTTTCCTGATAAGCTCCACTTTGTCTCGATAACCTTTCAACAAACGCCGGGTATCGCGCTCCTTGAATTCACGTATCAACTTGACGACTACATTCATCGGAATTTGATTCCTCCTCAGTAGAAATAAGCGGTTCTATAGTGGCTTTTTAAGCAGCATCCATTCCGTATATCCTCATATCCCCAGTGAAAAGAAAAGACTCCTTATGGAGTCCTTCACTTCGATAGTTAATACGCCAACCCAATCATTCATTCCCGCTCTAGCTTATGAGAGACAACTTCATCACTTCTCCGATGGGAGCGGTGTAAAGAGTAGATTAACCGGCAGGTTGCTTCCTGGCGCGGCAGAGAAAAGAATCGTTACGCTCTCTCCATATGCCCCTGTGCGGTAAAGAACGCTTTGTTCACTTGAATTGCTAACAGCAACGTTACCATCGGCAATGGATACAACCTGATTGTTCACTAGAGCCACTCCTGAGTATTTCCCTCCACGAGGGTTAAATGAGATTAACGTACGCGGAGCCACATTATTCAGCGTGATTTTGTACAATACGCCAAAATTACCCGCGTTGGATGCGTCTGTGTAAGCCATTGGATCTGTTCCAACCAGATTGGGATCGCTTGCGTTATCACCCAGTGGCAGACGAGCAGGTTTGACTCCCACTAGCTGATCATACGTAATGATACGAGTCGCATTCGGGTACGTTCCACGGTTGTGCACACCGTCACGATCAAGCACAGGTAGCATTGGTAAAGTCTCGAACGGATCTTTATTTTCTTCGACGAGGATAACGTTATAGTCCAGGGAATAATCACTATAAGCATCCGAATAGAGTGAGATCACTTGTCCTTCTTTCATCGGAGTTTTATTTAGCTCGGTCAAAATCAGTTTGCTTTCTCCAGGTTGAATAACCTCTTTCTTTTGATCGGCTCTGGTCTGAATCGATTTGAACCATTTATCAATCGATAGTTTCCCAGCTACGGTAGCATACGGTGTAGGCCCAGCAAAGCCCATATTTTGTTGTTCGAATACGGCCGGATTGGGGTTGTTATTGGTTGCAATAACATACATTTTTACTCTTTTGCCTGTATTGTTAACATGATGAATCATGAAACGGGTCTGCCCTGAAGATGATTCTTTATATACGATGCCTTCCGTATTAACCGTTTCCGGACTGTTGCTGCGGATCAGCAGACTTGGCTCATCCCTGTACGTATAAGGTACTTTTTCCATAGAAGTCACTTCGCCACCGTTGAAGGTGAATTTCTGTCCTACCGGCGTGAAGAGTAAATTGAAATCGGAAAATGAATATAATGTCTCATTAGTTATGGTTATAACTTTGGAGTACGTGTTCGTCGCGCCGTGATTGTCAGTAACGGTGAGTGTTACCGTTTTTGGACCGGGTTCAAAGAAGGCCAGCGAATTGTTTTCCCATACCGTTTTTTCAATACTGTTTTCATCATCTGTACTTTGGTCGATGTATGTTATTTTTTCGCCCATTTTATATTGTTCCTTGTCTGTAGTGAACATGGCTACAGGAGGAAGATTAGGACTCAGTACTTGAATCGTCATCAAATAGGGATCGCTCCATTGACCGTTGGAATCCTGTACTTGATATGAAATCGTATATGTACCCGCTTGATCAAATGATTCCTGACGACCTGTCCAGCGTTCGTCTAGGATATCCAGACCATTTGGAGAACTGGAAGAAGTTACATAGTCCACTTTATCGCCCGCAAAAATTTCCTTTTGGGAAATCACAAAGCTTGCAACGGGTTTAGTATTGAGATTCAGCACAACCGTTTTAGCCGACTGATTCACTTTATAGGTGATGTTCAAAGCTTGAGTAATGGAAGTTAACGGCACCATGAACGTATTTTTTTGCTGATAAGCAGGGCCTTTCATTGTTCTGGACTCTCCATTTACGGTATAGACCGTGCTGTTGGTTTTGAATCGGAGCTCATTATCACCACTGATGATGATCGTTTCCTTGGTTTTATTATCGTATTTGACCCCGTATCCCACACGGTCCACCAGTGCACGGATCGCAACATAGGATACGCCGTTTTTTACAGTCATGGGCTGGCCAGCAAGATACGTTTTGCCATCCTGCTCCATTTTGTTGCTATTCATGTACAACGTCAGATTGCCGCCTGCTGCTACGGCAGAATTTCCATCAATAGATGGTTGCTCTATTTGAGCTGGCGTAGCTGGCGTTTCAACATCCTCGGCGGTTCCCTCTTGGTTTACAGATTTCGTACTCGTTTCGTTTGTAGTCGCCCCTTCGCCATCAATGGCGGATTTCTCGATATCTGTTTTGGGTGTTTCCTCAGTGCCTGTCAAAGTTCCGGTTTCTTTTCCTTTAGTGGACGGCGTATTGGTGGATGCATTATTGCTCCCTGTCTTTACTTCACGCTCAGCGATCGGCTGCTCCTGCTTCAATACCTCAACCGATTCTACTTTGGCCGTATTTACTGATGCTGTGTCATCTTGCGGTGCTGATTGCGCACTCACTGAACCGACTGCAAATGCTTGAAAAACGGCTAAAGCGGTAAAAATGGACAATTTCTTCTTCATATTCATGCTTTGTCTTTGGCTCCTTCTGCTCCCAAGTAATTGTTATCCTCTCAAAAAGTCATACTATTAGACGCTAGATTTAGGAAAAAGTTTCTAGTAAACTTGTAAATTATGGATCGTGTTCAGCTATTTTCAATGGAAATGCTATTTATTCAACAAATGAATTATAAAAGAATCATTTAAGAGTCTTCAAAAGATTACCTTTTAAGCAGCGGATAGCGCAAACGTATAAGCCTTCACTAACATTACTGGCTAACCGTAGTAATACAAAAAGCCGCTATAAAATAGCGACTTTGAATTGGAACAATCGTTTTCTCCCTCGACAATTGATTTTTCTTACGTTCTTTATGCATCGATTTTACCAGCCAGAATGTACTATAATGTTCTACTTGCTAGCAAATCTAACTTAGTACTTTTCGTAGTATCTTCTGCCAGCGCTCTTGTGTGTCTGGAGATGTATATTCCAGATGATGAAGCAGGTCGCCATATGCATCGGCATTTAAATTTCGAATGACTCTGATCATCGTTTGTTCATTTTCTACGTGAGACAAAAAATGGACTAATTCATACCGCATTGATGGACTCCCTCCTCATAACCCACAACCTTGTGGGCATCTGTACTCATGACATCTGTAGACAACCAAAAAAGACGTCTCCCCCCTGAAAAAGCATAGGGAAAGACGCCTCCATAATTATGCAAATTATGACGGTTCATCTAACACCTTCCTATCTCCCGTAGGTACAGCAGTGCTGTCGAAACAGGCAGGTCTCCTGGCTCCGGAATCGTCACATGGCAGCGGCCTTCCCGATTGATCTCAATCAGTGGCTAAGTAGGCTGCCTGCTCCTCCGTCACAGTGGCGGGACCGCGTCGGCATCGCACCGACTTCCCTTTTAAGTTTGGCCGACAAGCAATGTTTGCGACCAGACACCTGTTCCCGATATTTAATTTGGGTATTTTAAAATCTCTTACATCTTACTCGACAACGAAAGACAAATACAAGCGTTCAATTACAAAGGAGTAAATGCCACATCCTGAACACCCTTTCAAATGACAAATAAGTTAGTGAGCTTTGTGACGAACACTGTGAATGCCATGCATCTGATCAACACGCCAGACGTCAAGTTGCCTCTGCACTTCTGTCCGCACCTCGTCCAGACCTGCCTGCTTCAGCTCCTCGTTAAATTTGGGCAGTACCCTGTCCACATCCACACTGCCGGTCATCAGGCTTGGATAGTACTTTTCCCAAACCATTTTTATGAGGTTGACCTGAATGGACATACTGGTTAAATTCGGCGTAAATCCGAGCAACTTCGATGTAACGTATTCCGCGTTTGCTGCTCGGTACTGATCCCACTTATCCAACGGATCGGGATATTTTCCACCGATCGTTTTGAGAATGAACCAGTTTCCTTGTGTATATTGCACACCTTCATAGCCGACTTCTGATACCGGATCATTGCCGCTGTCTCCGGAAGATTTCAGCAGCACCTGCCCGTTCTTGTCCAACGTATAATGCACACCTTCAATACCGTAATTAAACAGATTGCGGATCTCCGGGTCCGTGTTGAGCAAATTCAAAAACTTTACGCTTTCAACGGGGTGCGCTGACTTTGCGTTTATTGCCATAATCCCGCCGCGAACAGATTCCGTCGTGATTAGTGGCGGGGTCACGGGATAAGCAACAACCTTATAGCCGCGATCCTTGCTCCAGCTGTTTTCCGAAAGTGGTCCCCCTCCCGCAGATTTCCAGAAAACCCGTTCTTCGCGTTTGAGATTTTGGCTCTCCCGCAGGGCCGCGTCTTCATTGATGTAACCCTTGACGTAATAGCTGCGGAGTGTATCCAGCACCTGCCTTGCTTCCTTGGTCTCAAATATATTGATCACATGCGCGTCGGGATCCAGAGAACGCACCATGAGCGGTAGCGGTTTGTCCAACACATATTCGTAACCGTACATGGCGAAGAAGTTCTGGGAATCCTTGTCCATCTCCATCAACTGATAGGAGGGTTCCTTTTCCTTGATCATTTGGAACAGCGGATCCAAAGACTCCAGGGAATTGTATTTTGTAATGTCGATGTCATACTTTTGGACAAGCGTCTCCGGATACATCCATTGCATGCGGACGGCAAGCTCCTTATTCGTAGGCACACCGTAGATGCCGCCGTCTTCCATGCGAACGCCCTGCCATAGAACGGGGTCGATCGTGTCGTACATATCCTTGCCGAAGCTGGATAAGTAGCTGTCCAGTCTCAGCCATGCTCCTCGCTGAACATAGCTTGAGTAATCTGTGGTAAAAGCAATATCAAAAGGAGTTCCCGTCGAAATTAGCGTATTGATCCGGTCATTGTACTCCTGCCACCCAACCTTAATATATGTAATAGTGATTCCGATTTTTTGGGCCAACACTTCATTGATTTTAGCGTTTACCATCTTCAGATCCTGGTCAGGATTGCCAAGCGTATAATAAATCAGATTCACTGTGTTGATACTTCTGTCGAATTCCTCGTTCTGCCCGGATATTGATATACACCCCGACAAAGGCAGCGTCAACATCGCTGTAATCAGGACAGACTTGATCAATGTGTTCCAGATAGATGAATGTATCATTTCTGGACTACTCCTTTCTCCGCAGATCGGAAGGCGATTTGCTGAAGTAGGCTTGGAAATGCGTATAAAAATAGTTTAGATTAGCGTAACCGACGGAGAGTGCAATTGTCGATATCTTCTCGTCTGTAGCCTGAATACGCTCTCGTGCACATAACATTCGGTAAACCATAAGGTACTCCGAAAATTTCATCTTGGTTTCCTTCAGAAACATCTGTCCAAGATAGGTTCCGTTCATCCGAAAACGACTGGCCAACACTTTGAGATTGATATTTTGATCGTATTCAGCCTTAACCATCAGCAGAATGCGGTTGGTTAGCTTGGATAAGCTGTCGTAGCGCACTTCCAATATAGGGTCTATGTCACGGCAGTTCGGATTTCTTCCCTCCAGCGTACCGTTCAAATTTTCGACAATAACTCGTTCAATCAGAGCTTGAAGCTTTGCTCGCTCAACGGGCTTGAGTAGATAATCCTTAACCCCACAATGAATAGCCTCCAGGGCGTACTCGAACTCACCATAACCGCTCATCATAATATAGGTCGTCGGGAGCCCTAGCTCATTAAGCTTGTGAATGGCGTTATAGCCACGCTCCTTGCCGATGCAAACGTCAAAAATTGCGAGGTCCGGCCAAAACTCCACAGCCTTTGTTAGCGCATCCCCATAGGTTTCGCTGGTCTCGATCTGTCTGAAGCCAAGCATTTCCCAGTCCAGCGTTCGCTTGATTCCCTCCAGGATTAGTGGCTCGTCATCAACGATCAGAAGTTTGTACATACATTACGCCTCCTTCGCTATGGTTAAGGTAACTTTGACACCAGCTTCCACATTATTTTCAATTTGCATGGTAAAGCCTTTCCCATAGAAAAAATGAAGCCGTGTATACACGTTGCGCAGGCCAATGCTCTCCGATACCGAGTCCCCGACAAAAGACAGATTGCGGCGGATATCAGCCAATCGATCTTCCGAGATCGAGTTCCCGTTGTCTACAATCTCCAATACGTATGAGTGGTTATTTTCAATGCCATTCACAACAAGCAGATTAAATTCATGGTCCGAATGGAAGCCGTGAACAAAAAAATTCTCGGCGAGCGGCTGCATCCAGAATTTAACGGTAGGCAGAGACAGTAGTCCCTGGTCCACATTGATTTGATAATAGAATCTGTCCGGATATTTAAATTCCATGATCTTTAAGTATTTTTCAAGCAAAGCCAGCTCACTGCCCAACAGAATAATATCTTCGTTCTTCACGATTGCACGATATAACGAGCCCAGTGTAGCTACCGCTTCAGCCGTATCAACTGCGCGGCCGGCCAGCGCAAACGATCGGATAATTTCAAGTGTATTGTACAAAAAATGAGGGTTAATTTGATTTTGAAGCGCTTTCATTTCTGTTTCCTTCTGTTTCAGTTTTAGCAAGTACTCGGTTCGAATATGTTGGTTGAGCTGATGCGTCATATCGTCGAGTTCCCTCGCGATCATTCCGTACTCATTCTTTCGATAGCGGGTCGGACTGATTGGCGTAAAATTGGCGGATTTTACACGTTGGATGGAATAGATAATTCGTTGCAGAAAACCTGCGTCTTCACGAAGATTGTATCCGATTAAAAGGAGAAAACTGACCATAGCTGCCAAGAAGATCAAGAACACGATAAGCAGCATACCGGTTTTTTGTCGGATAAGCACTGCCATGTCTACAATACTAATCAATTGGTAATCGTAAGCATTGGACGAATGGGTCACATAAAATGCGCGATTCAGCTTGCCTAACTGCATAAACCCCTTGGTACGTTCTTTTGAAGCAGCCTTTATGAATAATTCCTGGGTGGCTCTGCCTCCAACGTCCATGAGATAGACATCTCCAGCCGCGCTGACGACTCCGTTTTCGATCCATTGATTGTTCTGCACGCCTTTGAATAATACATCGCTGCTGACCAAAAAACGAAACTCACCGAGCTGGCGTGAGATTTGATTTTCGTCCAGCAGCTGCTTACGGATGACGAAACCTCTTTGGATTGTCTCTCGAAATATATCATCCGTGTTAGGCAGATTAAACAAAAAGCTCGTCGCACCGTTACTGGCGAAACGTACTACGTTGCCTCGTTCCTCGGTATGCAGACTCACCTGGATAATATCTTCCTGCCCACTGCCGAGAAAAGCTTTCACATCCTCTGGAAACGATGCGAGAGGCTGATCATAGCGGCTGTTCTGGAGTCTTCCCGTCAGATAACCTTCCGCGCTGTTGGCGAGAAAATAACGAACGTCTGCCACCAGACCGTTATTGGAGTAAACTCGCTGTAAATAGGATTCGATCCGCTCAGCATCGTTTTGAAGAATGCTTTCAACCCGGGAGAATGCATCTGCCGCTTGATTCTGAGCATTCTCTAACCACTGCTGCAGCAAAACAAGTGTGGTCAATACGCTTAAAATCAGACCCATGAATAACGTAAAAATCGCGTAAGCAATAAATTTGCGGCGGTAGATTTTGATTTGAAAGAAGGAAAACATGCAGCTCTCCTTAGCAGTTGGATTATATTGAGACTTATAGTTTTACCATATAGCTATTTGTCGGACAAATCAATCCGTTATAAACTCAAATTAAATGCAAATGTCACCAGTAAGATTGGAAAACCCGAACGGCCACAACGGCTCCATTCGGGTTATTGTCGCAAGTCTCAAGGATTATGATTTGAAATATGCGTTGATCTGTTCTTGTGCGGCTTCCATAATCTTATCCAATCCAGCTTTCTTCAACTCTTCTATAATTTGCGGTATCTTTTTTTCCGGATCGGATGCGCCAGTGATCAGCTCATAATTGTATTTGTTCCATACAGCCTTCACATTGGCTACTTCAGTGCCGAGTTCACTAATATCCAGTGCAAAGCCAAGGATCGAAGATGAGGTGGCTGCTTCATTCAGCTTGCGGACCTGATCCCACTGATCTTCAGGTGCGCCTTTTGTGACAGCCATGTTGAAGAACGTTCCTTGTGTATAGGCCGCCAGCGGCCACGAATCCGTTTTCCGTTCAACTGTATTGTCGTTTACATAATCGAAATCGACACCCTCTTCGCCATAAGCAAGCATATTACGCAGCTTGGGGTCGGTGTTTACCAGTTCCAGATATTTAAGCGCTTCTTCCTTGTACTTGGAGTTGGCAGAGATTGCGTTCATGGATCCCTGGATTGTGCTGGTTGTATAGATCGGACCCAGAATTTGAACCATGTCGTATTTATCAATACCCGCCGAGATCTGCCAATTCACTTCTGCACCAGGGAACGCCTGCGCACTGAAGAACGGGCGATAAGGGTCGGCCTCGATCTTGGTTGGCGCATCCGGATTGATAATGCCGTCCTTGTACCATTGATGCATGAGCTTCAGTTTTCCCTGTATATCCGGTTGTTCCAGAACAGAAACGACTGTACGGGATTCATCTTCGGCCTTTACGCCGATCGGCTGAAAGCCGAGAGTCATATCGTCATAGTCATTAAAGAAACCGTTAATGCCCTCTCCTTGAGTCAAGGAAAGTGGATAGAACCCTTTGCCTTCACCAGCCTTGATGTCACGGAATGGCTTGTCCAGATCCTGTAGTGTCTTGATGCTGCCGAGGTCGATATTGTACTTTTGAACGAGCGCATCGTCAAACACCCAGTACTGGGTTAATGAAGAATCCTTGTACGTTGGAACAGCGTAAATCTTGCCACCGACTTTCGTTCCATCCCACACCAATTCTGGGATATAACTGTGCAAGTCCGGTACCGTACTTGGCACAAGGTCGGTAATATCCGTGAATGCGCCCATGTTGACCTGTTGACTGTATTTTCCGTTATTCGTAAACATAATGTCGAAAGCTTCACCGGAGTTTACAATCGTATTGATCTTCGTGTCCCAATCGCCCCAACTGGCAACGCGGAGATCGATTTTTACACCAATCTTCTCTGCCGTATATTCGTTTATCTTCTCAATTGCCTTATCAAAATTGGCAGGCACTTGTCCACCGATCGTCCACCACACCAGCGTAGGTACCTCGCCGGAACCTTCGCCTGCATTCGATCCTGAGTTTTCCGCTGGCGTGTTGTTTGCTGTGTTATTGTTGTCTGAACCGGAACAGCCTGTTAAACCAAAGATAGCCAGCGTTACCACTCCAATCAAAAACGGAGCTTTCATCCATGCTTTAAACCTTGTCCTCATTCCTCTATTCCCTCCCTTAAGTTAACACACACCGATCCTGCACAAAATTATGATAAACCTGAAATTTCCAGATTTATTTCGATTTATCCCTTCACTGCACCCACCGTCAAACCGGAGATAAAGTATTTCTGGAAGAAGGGGTAGGCCAGAGCAACGGGCAGTACAATAATGATTGCAACAGCCATACGTGCAGATTCTTTGGGCATGGTGGCGACAAGCTCAGCGTAGCTTATACCCATCGTCGAGGCGTTTTTAGCCAGCGCATCAACGTTGCTCATCAAGCTGTTCAGTAGTGCCTGCAGCGAATACAAGCTTTGGTCGTCAATATACAACATCGATTGAAACCAGTCATTCCAGTACGAGAAGCAGAGAAACAGACCAATCGTCGCTAGAACTGGCAGTGAGATCGGGAGCACGATTGTGAAGAAGATGCGGAATTGACCTGCTCCGTCAATTTCAGCCGATTCGATCAGTCCGTCCGGAATGGTCGTCTTGAAAAAAGTTTTGCAGATGATGACATTAAAGGAAGAAACGGCTAATGGTAAAATCAGCGCCCAGATTGTATTGCTTAATCCCAACATCGTCGAATTGATGTAATAGCTGGAGACAAGACCGCCGTTAAAAACCATCGGGATGAACACAATCCATGTCAAAAGTCCTTTTAGCTTAAATTGGGGACGGGACAATGCATAACCCATCGTAGTGGTGAGCAGTACGCCGGTCAGTGTGCCTATTACCGTAACGAATACGGAGACTCCGAGCGCACGTACAATCATCGAGCCCTGCTTAACGATATAGTTGTAGGACTCAGCCGAGAATGCCGACGGCAGGAGTTGGTAACCGGTCTCTCGAATGGATGCTTCGCTAGACAGTGAAATAGATAGCACCACGACGATAGGGACTACGCATAACAAAGCTAAAATGATAAAGATGAGGTGAAAAAAAATGTTCGTTCCTTTGCCGACTCGGTTAAACTTTTCAAGACCGGAATCGTAGCTTGATTGTGTTGACATCTTCCTGCCTCCTCTCTAAATCAGTGCGCTTTCTGGATCAACTTTGCGAACGACCCAGTTCGCGAATAGGATCATTCCGCAGCCCAGTACAGATTGCATGAAGGCAGAGGCGGACGCCATCCCGACTGTCGCGGTTTTGAGTTGTTTGTACACAAGCACATCGACCGTCGTGGTCACGTTGTAGAGAGAATTGGAGTCCCGCGGCACTTGGAAGAACAAACCAAAATCCGTGGAAAAGATGCCTCCGACTGACAGGATAAACATCAGCACGATAACAAATTTCATTAAAGGCAGCGTAATATACCGTGTCTGCTGCCACTTACTGGCACCATCAATGACGGCGGCTTCGTAATACGTTGAATCCATGCTTGTGATTGTCGCCAAGTAGACAACCATCCCATAGCCGAGACCCTTCCACATGTTCATAAACACAAGGAGATAAGGCCAATACGATGGTTCCATGTACCAATTTTTTGGATCCTGGTTGAAATGGGTCAGAACTTGATTGGCAATCCCCTTGTCATAGCTCAAGAATGCCCAAAGCACCGCGGAAACGACAACCCAAGATAGGAAATACGGGAGAAACATCATCGTCTGATAGATCTTGGCTGCCTTGCGGCTGTGCAGCTGTCCAACCATCAATGCAAGTGACACAGGCACGATGATACCCAGAATAATAAAAATCATGTTGTAACCGATTGTATTGCGAATTACGATCCAGACGTCGTTCGAACTGAACAGGAATTCAAAGTTTTTGAACCCAATCCAGTCGCTGTTTATAACATTACTGAGAAAATTCCCGTGAATCTTGAAATTCTTAAAAGCGATAATGACACCGAACATCGGCAAGAAGCTGAACAAAATGTACCAGATTGTGGTCGGAAGCACGAGCAGCGTGAGCTCGGTATCATGCTTGCGCCAGCGTGTTCGTACTCTTTTGCGGGTGACTTTTGCTCCCATATCATTCTTCCCTTCTTGTAGAACCTATCCTCGATTAGTTGTAATTCTATGTAAATCACCAGATGATTCCTAGATCAAAAACGTTAGATAATAGTCAAAAAACAATAGGTTTTAATATATTCCACATCGATACTTGGTGAGAGAATATAAGAAAGACCTTGAGAGTTTACCACCCTCAAGGTCTGCAACTATCTATTAACTTACGGACGAACCACAACACCATTTTTAAAATTCATCTACGGAAACTCCCACCTGCTATTTCATTCTCTGGAATTGCGGCTTCAATTCTTTTCAGGTCACTTTTAATAAATTGGACATCCAGAGACCGGATTGATAAAGATCGATATATTCTACGTTTAACCGTTTTAGCGTGTAGGCCAGATAATTTTTTATATGTTGAGGCCTAACTTCCAGGCCGTACATGAATCCGTCTAGCGCCACTAATGCTCCAAACTTTACAGCTAAAAAAGCCTTCTCTCTTTGGCTGCCTTTAAGTGCCTCACCAATAAGCATTTCATTATGTCCGCTGCTATAAAAATCAGCCGTATTTAAATGAGAAATTCCAGCATCCAACGCGGCAACCACTGCTCAAAATAATGAATAAGGGACTCGATTTCTCCACGAAACTGCTCTAAGCCCTTAAGTTTTAGATCCGTCTCAGCAAGGTGTTCACGAAGGGTCTCATCGTGAAATCGACATTATGATATCCTGGGTATCGCTTAAAGAAACAAACCAGTTTTGTAGAAGGATATTATGATGTGTAATGATTTGATCTGCAATTAAAAAGGAAGAGTCCGCAGTACTGTGACCATCTTTGGCTAAAATAACATCATATCCTAAGCTAAATGCTCTACGACATGTAGCATCAACACATATCTCAGTCTGAATTCCTGCGACAATCAGTTGATTAACGTCTAGCTGATTTAAATGTGATTCAAGGGTGGTATCTTGAAATGAATCTGGAAAGTCCTTTTCAATTTTCACATCTTGAGCGATCAAGGGTAAGGCGGGATGAAGACTCCACCCTGAGGATTTTTTTGAGGTTAGCGTCCCTAATTTCCCATTATGCTGCGTAAGTATGACTGGAATCTTACTTATGTGGGCCCACGTAATAAGTTGTTTGATATTATCTAATAATTTTTCACTGTTATGTATAAAGAGAGGATTCATAAATGATCCGATTTGTACATCTATGATCAATAATGCTGGCTTGTAGATCATAACTTTCCCCTCCTCATCCTGGATACTTCTTCATTCATTCTTGAGGTTAGAATTGCCCGTAAGCATAATTATATTCATTATTTTTTACACCTAATCAGTTATGAGACAAAGTTCTTGCCCTCTGTTTGGTACAAGAACTTTGTTTTGAATAAACTCTGAAATACTCATACTTCTTATGAATTCCATGCATGTTGAGGAGGCTCAAAAAAAGCTGCTTCAAAAGTATGTCTCTATAGATATTATTGATCAGGTGTTTCCAGAGGATATCTCTAAGCAAACGTACTTGGATGGACAACTTTACAATTTGTTATTGCTTGTCCATCGAGCTATCGTAAAGGATCTTAAACCAGACCATCCTTTCCTACAACAGCAGTTGCATGGCATATTTGCAGATACTCCATTACGTAAACGAAGAACTGTATAAAAACGTAAAACCCTATGAGTCGTTGGTGCCTAAGCATACTATGGATTTTTTAATAGAAGCATTTGAGGTATTAAATACGAAGAAGAATTCTTCTCTAAAGGATTAAACCGAGGGTTACATATAAAAAAGGAGAGCCGCCTTTATATAAGCAGTTCTCCTTATTTGGATTAAACCGTTTCTTAGTGGTCCAGGAATACAAGCTGGATGAAGAACAATACCGCAAAAATGTAGAATATCGGATGAACATCCTTACCCTTTCCGCGAAGCAGCTTGAGTACCGGATAGAAAATGAAGCCTACGCCGATGCCTGTCGCAATACTGTGCGTCAACGGAGTAAGTATGATAATCAGGAAGGCAGGAAATGTTTCTTCGAGATCCTTCCAATTGATTTTGCTGATTACGCTAATCATAAAGTAACCCACAATAATCAGTGCCGGAGAAGTGATCGCCGGGATACCTGATATCACACTAACGATAGGTGTAAAGAACAAAGTAAGAGCAAGCAGTACACTTACCGTAACCGCCGTCAGTCCTGTTCTTCCTCCTGCAGCCACCCCTGTGCTGGACTCGATATAAGCCGATGTTGGGCTTGTTCCGAGCAAAGCGCCAGTCGTAGTCCCTACAGCATCTGCCAATAGGGCGCCGCGTGAGCGCGGAAACTTACCTTCCTTCAGCAGTCCTGCTTGTTCAGCAACGCCGAGCATTGTCCCCGTCGTATCAAACAGCGTGATCAACAGGAACGTGAATATGATGGTATACAAACCATTAGAGAATACGCCTGCCAAATCCAGTTGGAAAGCCGTTGACGTGAGGCCTTGCGGCAAGGATACAATCGACTCCGGCATTTGAAATAGTCCCATGATCCAGGCAAGAACCGCTGTTACCACCATTCCGATGAACAGATAACCTTTTACATTGTAAGCCATAAGCACAACCGTGATAATCAAACCGATAATGGTCAGGTAAGTCATAGGCTCTGCCAAGTTCCCGATCGTAATCAAATTTGATTCTGAATCGGCAATAATCCCGGAATTTTGCAGGCCGACCGTTGTAATAAACAATCCAATCCCTGCTGTTATCGCGTGCTTAAGACTCGCAGGAATGGCATCAAGCAGCATGTAACGAAATGAAGTAAGCGATAAAATAATAAACAAAAGCCCTGCTATAAATACAGCTCCTAGTGCAACCTGCCAAGACACCCCATATCCAGCAACTACACTATAGGCAAAGAATGCATTCAGACCCATGCCAGGCGCTATGACAATCGGATAATTGGACCCGATTCCCATAATCAGCGTCGCCACAATACTCGCCAACACCGTAGCAATGAATACTCCGTTAAAGTCCATTCCTGTGCTGCTGAGTATTCCCGGGTTTACGATAACTATGTATACCATTGTGAAGAAAGTCGTGATCCCTGCGATGATCTCTGTTGAAACAGTCGTACCTCTTTCTTTTAGTTTGAACCAATTGTCCATGATTAAAGCCAGCCTCCAACTTTCAAATTATTCTCCAGAGCAAAAACAAAAAAATCCTAATCATCGTAATAGGATTGTAATATTACCGCTCCTATATTCGTCATTAGGATTAAAAAGCTAAGATTCTAAACCAATGATAAGGATACTCATATCTGCTTTACCCTGATGCCCTTTCGAATTTTAATAAATATAACACTCATTGTCAATGAATTAACGTATTGTTCACAGTTATTTACGAACTATATAGAGATGACATTAAGTATTCATTCGTTTTTCTGGAATAAGTTATACTGAATTTAATTCCCAATTCGCATGTATTTGCTTAAATGTTTTTAATTACGGCGATCAAAGAAAACGCCGATATACGGCAAAAGAGGCCCATTCCTTTAAATACTTATACCGATAAAACAAAAAAGCCGCTGAAATAGCGACTATAATTAAGACTATATTTTTGTCGTGGATAAAGTAAAATTCACAATAGAAAGTTCCGTTGTTGTTTGATACCCCAAGCCTTCATATAAGCGAACAGCAGGCAAGTTATTTGCTAATACACCCAGATAGACATCTGGTGACAGTTTTTTACCGAGGTGTGTCAATTCACTTGTTAGGCGTTTAGCTAATCCTCTTCCTCTGTAATCTAACCTGGTAACAATGTTCCCAAGCTCTACTAGCTGAGAGTCATAAAAATGGTATCCGCCCACAGCTATGAAATCTTCACTTTCCTTAATTCCAAGAAAAGGATAATCCACTAACTCACTCCTTGTGAAAAACCTCATTTCCCCACTATGTAAAAAATCAATTACCTTAGAATAATCATTTTCATTTATCCTTTTTGCAATGTTAGATTCAAGGAGTTTCGATTCATCCTGATGTTTCATAGTTAAAAAACGTTGAGGAATTCCTTTGATGAGACCGAAGGATTGAAAAAGTTCAAGGTCCTGTTGACAGAGTATCGTGCCACATACAGCACTTTCGTCAAGTTGGATCGTTTCTCTTGTAAAAGCAATGAGTTCTGGAAAAAAGATATCACGATCTTCAACTCGGAAGAAAGAAAATGCAGGAAAGGATAGTTCGCTAAAATAAGCTAATACGGCTGTAAGTTGACTATTCGTAAATTGACCAACATATTGAGCCTTATCCTTACGTTGCGTTAAATAACTATAAAAAAGCAAATTCTGTTCTGTATTAATGTGGGGCAATAATTCAAGAATTGTATCGTGAGTAAGCAATTGATGCGAAACCATTTTAACACCTCTCAAACTATAATTTCTATTCTGTTTTTTTATATTTTTTTCTTTCAACAAATACCCAGATATAGTACGTCAACCAAAATACAATAGGAACTAAGAATACATAAGCTCTCTGATTTACTGGAAGAAAATACATTATAAACAGTCCAATTATTAACATCGGTGGCATCAGGATAAAGTACTTTTTCTTATCTATGTTCATCCCTCCATTTGTTCAATATTCATAATAATAACATTCATTTATTTCTTTGATAAGATTCGCATCTGCTGCCAAAAGTAGAGTATAGTAGGCGTAGTTAAAATTATATTCTAGGAGGCTACAACCATGTCACAGGAGATCTGGATTAACCTGCCTGTCAAAGATGTTGAGAAGTCAACTGCCTTTTTCAATGAAATTGGATTCCATGCGGTGAGCGTTGGGAACGAGAGAGCCCAGCTTTCCATAGGTCAAACAACGATTTTGCTGTTCCCGGAGTCGACGTTTGAGAAATTCACAGGTTCAAAAACAGCAGATACTTCCAATAGCGCTGAAGTAATATTTTCCATTGGCGCTGAAAGCAGAGAAAAAGTAGATACCTTTATTCAAAAAGTAGAGTCTGCCGGAGGAAGCATCTTTGGCAAACCGAGTGAAATCGACGGCTGGATGTACGGCGCAGGATTTGCCGACCTGGACGGTCACCGCTGGAACCTGCTTTACATGGATGAGAGCAAAATGCCGAAATAATAAGTGAAAACGCCGGTTACCTGTTTAAGGTCATCGGCGTTCCTCCTATTTCTAAGTACAACGCAGCTGCCGGAGCATACATGTGACGAACAAACTACAAAATGGATTGAGATGGATGAGTTACCCCGTCTGCTCTTTCTTCGACATCTCCCTCTGGGCTGTAATCAGTGTGTAGTAAATGCCTTTTTTCTCTATTAGCTCGGCATGGGAGCCAATTTCTGCAATCTTGCCTTTCTCCAGTACCATCAGCCGGTCGGCATTGCGGAGTGTTGACAGCCTGTGGGCAATCGCAATCGTTGTCCTTCCTCTCATTACCTGCTGGAGCGCCGTCTGAATGACACTTTCCGTCTCAATATCGAGTGCAGAAGTCGCTTCATCCAGAATAAGAATTGGCGGATCATTCAGAATCGCTCTTGCAATTGCCAGACGCTGGCGCTCACCACCGGATATATTGTTCCCGTTCTCCTGAAGCAGCGTGTCGTACCCATCCGGCAGATTGATAATAAATGAATGCGCATTAGCAATTCTGGCCGCCCGGATGACTTCTTCCTCCGTCGCTTGCGGCTTAGAGTAACGGATATTATCAAGTATCGTGCCTGTGAATAGGAAGGTCTCCTGAAGCACGACACCAATCTGGGAGTGAATGTCATCCTTCTGGATGTCCCGAATGTCTACACCATCAATTTTAATTTGACCTTCATTCACATCATAGAAGCGGGAGACCAGATTAATCAGGGTAGACTTGCCCGATCCCGAATGACCCACCAACCCAATCATTTCCCCATTACGAATATCAAAAGACACATCCTTCAGCACCGGCTCATAGGAGTTATAGCCAAAGTACACACTGCGGAACGAAACCTCGCCATGAATCGTATGTCTCACTGTTTTATCAGTCTCCACTACATCCGGCTGCTCGTCAATGACCGAAAAAACGCGGTCAATGGAAATCATCGCATTGGAGACCCATCTTGGCATGAACATCATCCAGGCGATCGGTCCAAACACCATGGACGCATACATGCTGAACTTGATCAGTTCACCTACATTCATCTGATTGTTCAAAATCATGTTAGAGCCAAGCAGCAACACAACATATTGGCCAAGCTGAATTAAATAATTCGTTATCGGGGCCAGCATGTTGAACAGACTCTCGGTTCTTATCGTAGCGGCAGCAAAATCACTGTTATGGGACCGGAATTTTTTGATCTCCGTGGCTTCCTTGCCGAATGCCTTGACAACCCGGATTCCGCTCAGCACATCATGCAGAAAAGAACTCCCCCGGTCGTAGATTGCCCACTGTTTTTGATACAGTTTCCAGAGCACATGTTTCCAGATGTACATATTCATGTAGGCGACAATAGGGGCAGGCAACAGCACAACACATGCCAGGCGCCAGTCAGCGCTGAAGAGTAGGCTACTAGCCGCAACCAGCAAAATCATTTGATAGATTGCTGTTGTGCATAGCTCTTGAATCAATTGCCGAATCCGGTCTGTATCCGCCGTTACCCGGTTCATTATATCTCCCGCCCGTTGAGAGGTCATGAAGCCAAGCGGCAGGCTCAGTACTCGTTCATACACCATTTTGCGCAGATCGGCGGCAATATTGGAGCTGACATTCGCCATGACCCGTGCCCGAATAATCGCCAGCAGTTCTCCGGCCACAAGTCCTCCGATCATGGCGGCAAGTGCGAAATAGAACAGCTTCATGCTCGGACTATGTCCGTCAGACGGCTGCAAGACACCGTTAATCAGAATTTCCTGAAAATAAGGTCCTGCCAGTGCAATAGCGGAAGCCGCTATCATGACAATAAGACCCATCGCCAGCGGCTTCCAATGCTGCTTCGAGACACCGAACAGCTTTTTGAACGCCGCGGACTTGCTCATGCATCTGGGGCATACACGGGTTCCTTGCACTAGTCGATCACCGCACTTAACACAGACGTTTTCCTCATCATTATTGAAAATCCGAACTTTGCGGGCTGCTGATTTATCATTCAGCACTTGTGCAATATAACCGAAGCGTGGAGCATGCTCCATGGAGGAGCGGACGAGGATACGCTTTCCCTGCTCATCTTCGGTCTCCAGCACAATATTTCCGATAAGCGGAATGACTTTGTACTCCCATGAGTCAGCAATAATACCGGTTTCCTTCGCTTGACCATGCTCGATGTAAGCCCATTTATTCTGCCCGATAACCAGAAATCCGGCCGTACGGTAGCCAAGTAGCGACAGATTAGCGGGCACACAATATTCAATGTCAGTTCCGACAGCCTGCACAGCAGCTTTCACATCCGGCTCTGCAAGCGAAAAATTCAAATCCATAGGCATTCACCATCCTTCATGTCCGCTCTAGTCAACTTGATTAACCATACATACATAGCTCTACCATCCGGTATTCCTTGTCTGTCAGCTTATTTATATTTGGGATGACAAACCGATTACCGTCCACGTCAGTGACGAGCAGTCGGTCTGGGGTTACCAGCTTGGCGTTGCCACCACCACCTCTGACTGTGAATCGGCATAGTCCGCCTGTCGTCTCTGCTTCCCAGTAGGAGTAGCCAAACTCCTCCTTCACGTTAATCAACCTGCTAATTTCTGGAGTGAAATAACGGATTTGCAGCTGCTCCTCTAACAGCTGCGCTGTCTCTTCCGTAAAATCCTCCAGACTGTGGATCATACCAATTTCCTTGTTTTCAACCGTCCGGATGGACAAATACATGCGTCTATTCGTATGAGGGAAAGAGCAATGTACATACACGACTGGATGCGTCTTTTCCCCCACCGTTACGGATAACATCCGACCTTCCGTTTTATGAAATGTTGCATTATCCTCTGTGAGATAGTGAATGTCGGCGGCATCGGACAGCGAACCGGCCACGCCCTTTTCCTTCTGTAGCTCTGTATCCTGGGCTGGAGTTGTCTTCTTCTGTGATGCAGACGAACTCATGCTGAAATCACCTCGCTTATTTTTAATGCTTCATCATGCTTTTTCACCAATTGATAATAAGCGCCCTCGGTACTCATTAGCGATTCATGTGTTCCTTCTTCCACAACCTTGCCCTGATCCATCACGACCAGATAGTCGGCATTGCGAAGCGTGGAGAGCCGATGCGCAATGGCAATCGTTGTACGTCCCTTGATAAGTTTATCCAGCGCCTCTTGGATTTGCAGCTCGGTCTCCGTATCCAGAGAAGCTGTCGCTTCATCTAGAATCAGTATTATTGGGTTATGCAGAATTGCCCTCGCAATGGAGAGGCGTTGCTTTTCACCACCTGACAGATTGTATCCGCCCGTACCCACGATCGTATCGTAGCCGTCCGGCAGCTTCTCAATAAAATCATGGGCGTTGGCTATTTTCGCCGCATGAACGATATCCATGACACTGCAATCCGGCTTGGCATAGGCAATATTTTCAGCAATACTGCCTGATAGCACGTACACATCCTGCGATACGATTCCGATATTGGAGCGCAACGATTCAGCAGCCAAATCCTTCACATTTACTCCGTCGATCGTAATTGCACCTTCATTCACATCGTATAGCCGGGAAATGAGGTTGACGAGAGTTGATTTTCCTGCTCCAGATTGTCCGACGACGCCAATCATTTGTCCTGCCTTCACCTGCAGCGTAACATTCTTCAGATTCGATTTATTCGGCTCATAGCCAAATACAACATTTGATACTTGAATATCTCCCTTCATGACTGGAATCCGAATCGCATTCTCCTTCTCCTTCACATCAGGGCTTGCGTCCACAATTTCAAATAATCGCTGCGAAGCCGTCATGCAACGCGACCACCAGCCTACAATATTGTTCATAAACTCAATGGGCCCATATAACATATACATATAATTGACAAAGGTCAGCATAAGCCCGAACGAAATTTCACCCTTGAGTATCATCCACCCTCCAAATCCCCAGATGAGCATACCTCCCATTTGAGTCAGCCCATTAAGTACTGGAAAGATCGTACCGCTCAAACGGTTATAATTTTGCTCCGAGCCGGAGAAGTTCGCATTTGCCTGCTGGAAGCGCTGCATTTCTTTGTGCTCCATGCCAAATGCCTTGACGACACGGACACCTTTGATCGAGTCACTAATAATGGAGTTCAATGATGATACCTGGCGGTTCATCCGCCATGATAGCCTCGACAACTTGGGGAATACTTGGCGTGCCAGAAAAATAACAATCGGCATCGGCAAAAAACATAGCAGTGTGAGCTTCCAGTCCAATACCAGCAAAATGACGGTAATGCCGATGATATTCATTACATTCACAACAAAATAGGACAGTACATCAATGAAAAATATTTGCAGTTCAGCGGCGTCGTAATTAACTCTGGTCATCAGCTGTCCGGTCTGCTTCCGCTTGAAAAAGTTTAGTGATAAGCGCTGCATTGCAGTAAAAATGACAGATTTTATATCAAAAACAATGTTTGCGGCCAGCCTCGCATTGATGATTCCGAAGAAGACACCAAATAATAGAGATAAAGTGCGAAAAATAATGACTAGCAAGATGACTAGCCCTACCTGTCCGCCAAAATATCCTTCGCCTTTTAGCGCCTGATCAAATAAGGCCGTACCCGTCAAATATGGAATGACAAGCCCAGTCACGGAATTTAAAAGCATCAACACAATAATGAGCAGCAAAGAGGCTCTATAGGGCTTGGCAAACGATAGCAGCCGGAGGATCAATGCGCTTTTCTTCATGCATTTCGGGCAAATCTCTCGACCTTCTTCCGGGTAAATCCTCCCGCATTTGGGACAAGAGGCATTTGCCTCATCATCCTTCAGTAACTCGCTGTCCACCTCCTCCTGCTTTTTCAGCTTCGTAAAGATTGCTGCCAGCCTGGATGCCTTGCTCATCAGTCCATTCGTGAACGCCGCTATGATTCGCTCGTCTGGAGCCTTCATTACAAGCATCCCGGATGCAACAAGGTTCACAATGAAAACGGATTCAATTCCACTGATTTTCAACGTTTGAACCGACCATTTCCCCTCCTCCTGCGGATCCTGACGTGGATAACTTTTGACAGGGATCGAATAGCCCTTAAAGGTCTTTTCGTGATCCGGTTCCTTGAGACTTGTTGCAATAAGCATTTCATGCTGGGACAAGGCTATGTATGTATCGAGAAAATGCCCCTCTGGCGTACGATCACATGTCATTTCGAACAGGATATCCTTCTCCGCCCATTTCTGCTGCTGCAGCAATATTAATTTTTCTGTAGAATGAATAGTCATCAACTCCATATAAAATATCGAAACAAAATCCTTTTTTTACTAATTTTATTTTTAGAATGCTTCTATCTTATTTTCGGACCTTTACTTTGTCAACATTTTTGTTTAAAAAGTGTTGGATTCTGTATGCTCCATTCACATCGTAAATAAATTATCTTAAAAGTGCGTATTGACACTGAAATAATTGTGTATTAAAGTTACGTCATACATTTTACACTTTTATATTTAAAAAGTAACAAAGTGAATATTGATAGGTTTTTGCTGAAAGAAATGAATCTGAAGTAGACGCTCAATAATCGAGATAGAGGGGGATTTTGAAGGCTTTGTTGTTCAAAAATCAAGGGACTATGTTATATAAAGAAAGACTATCCATAAGTTCTGGATAGCCTCGTCATAGGATTCAACATTTTTAGCTGACAAAATAGAATATAAATCTCACTTCATGAATACTTAACTCACCGTTTCTTCCGTATCGATGTATCTATTTACTTTTAGTCCATTCATCCGATACGTAAGAGCACCGATAAAGGAAAGAGAAAATCCAATTGATGCGTAGATGTAGAGCGTTTGAATACCTACAGTATCCGCTAACCAACCAGATAATAATAATGATACACCATATAGAATTGAGGTAAGTGATGATTGGGCCGCAAATAACGGTGGAAGCTCTGAAGCGGGAACGCTTGTTTGGTAAGAAGTACGTTCCGCTAAATCCTTTATGGCTTGAGAAGCCCCGATTGCGAACATGATAAAGAGTGTCACTAACGGGCTAGTAGAAAAACTGAATGCGAGTGTTAGCGCAGCAACGCATCCACTGCCCACCGCTAGCATGCCCCCTAGATTCCAGTTTCCGTTCGATAAACGGCTCATAAGAATGCTAATGAGAACGAATCCACCTAAATTGGCGCCATTCATCCATCCCCACCATACTTCACCCACATGTAGTCGTTCTCCTACGAACACGAGCAATAGCGCCCCTGCGAATGCACCTCTAAATAAGCCTTCCCATACATCCATCCATAACAAAACACGTAACTGCGGTAACCTAAAATAATTCTGCCATCCATCTTGAAGCGATCGTCTCCAAGAACCCACTGGTGTTTGGTGTGTGCTGTTTCTGGTTTCGTATATCATGGAGGATGATAACCAAGCACCGCCTAATAACATTGTAGAAAGGAGCAGCACTTGACTTGCACCAAGCCAACTGACTGTCATGGATCCGAACGCCCATCCGGCCAGAGAACATGACTGTACAATACCCACTAGCACGCTGTTCGCTTTAAGCAACGATGCTTCAGGCACGGTTAGAGCAACAAGAGAAGATCTTACTGGGCCCGCTACCCCCTCCAGAATTGATATCCCAAAAACCATTCCGATCAATATAGCAATATTAGGATTGTCTTTGCCCATTAGAAACATATATATGGTGAGCAATGCCAAGCCAATAGTTTGCCCTCCAAGACTAGATGCAAGTAAGCGGTTCAAGCGCAACTTACGCACGATAAGAGGAGCCGCGATGCTGCCGATTGTCATACCAGCAACTCTAAGTAGGGGATACAAAGCCGTTACGGTAGCAGAACCAGATAGATGGTAAAGCGTGACGACAAGCGCCAAAATGTACCAGATGTCTCCTAAAGTAGATAGAGCCTGACTAAGCCAGAGTCTATGAAATGATTTTGTAAGCATTGTACTCATCCTTTTCAATATTCAGTTGTATTCAGGAAAAGGAATGAGATTCTACAATGGTCTGCCTCCGATCAGATTGAAAAAGATTTTTTTATTATAGCATTTGTTTTTGATTTTAAATAGTTTTGTACCTACTTTATATGTGTTGAAACTAATCATGTTATGACCTTCATGATCACTCTCATTCATTAAGGATACTTCTATCTCACCTATTTGTTCAGCTAGTTCATTCTCTGAGATGATATCATTTCTTGTTATATGAACTACTTTCTTTAGATTTATCATTTTGTAATGTAAGATCTAATTGTTCTTTGAGTTCTTCCACATTATGACAAACAACTGAAGAATTCATCAACATCAGATGTCCCCATTGATTGATATTGAATTCACCTTCATGTAGACAAAAGATTGGTTTCTTATGCGCATAAGCATAACCAAGCTCCCAGCAGGTATTACTTAAATTCAAGCCATTGTTGTTTAAAACAGCGACAAACATATCACATTCTTCTATTGCCTTAACTGCAGATTTGAACATTTCATCTCCACTTTTTGAGTGTATAGATTGATTTTCTATGTCTCTATGTGGTAGATGTGTGGTTAAAAAGTGTGCTTCCATAATCGTATTTAACCGTTCCAACTTTCGTCGTTCCCCAGAAGTAAGTATAGAGCCTGACAAATATACATTTTTACGCAAATATCCCACGCTCCTATTCACAGGCTTCGTCATATAGTAATTTCTATTTGAATGATTAGAGCAGTCCTACTGTAAATCCATCATTTTTTGAATGGTTATAAGAACACCATTTTCTTCATTAGATTTTGTGATGAAACTTGCTGCTTTTTTGGTGTTCTCGCAAGCATTGCTAACAGCAAAGCTGTACTTAGCAATTGCCATCAGTTCAACATCGTTCTCTCCATCACCGAACGACATCGTTTCCTCCGCAGTTACCCCCAGCATATCCTGTAATTTTTTTACCGTTTCGCCTTTATGGGTATGAAGAGCAGTAATATCGAGCCACCTGGCTTCAGAGTCGACAATGTAGATTTGGCCATTTAACGTCTGTTCCACATGTTTTCTAAGCATTGTGCTTCTGCCTTCTGTATCAAATACGGTTATTTTGATAAAATCACTATCGATTTCGGAGAAGGAATCCATTTTTATGACTTGTTCATAAGAGCCTTTAACTACGTTGTACATATCATCAGAGATAGAGGAATGTACGTATGCTGCATCGCTTGCACATACAATGATTGTCATGTGGGGATCAAAACCTTGAATTTCTTCAATTGCTCGCAGAACGAGTGTGCGATCAATGCTAAACTCTTTGACGACTTTTCCATCTTTCTTGATTCTGGCTGCGCTATCTCCAAGAATCCAAATCCCTTTTCCATGGTCACCAAACAACTTTTCTACTCGTTCACACTGTTTTCCCGTGCAGGCTACAAACGTTATTCCTTTCTTTTGCATTTCTTCATGTACTTCATTAAAAAGTTCAATATCAAACGAACCTTGATTATTCAGAAATGTTCCATCCAGATCAGTTACTACGAGTTTAATCATTTAAAATCCTCCGAGTTCAAGTTGGATTTATTATTCATCTTTATAAAGTTAACTTATTAAGTATTCATGGCAAAACCTTTATCTATTCAAAGAGATCATTAATTGATCGAATTGGCTTCACTTCTATAGGCTGATTCGACGATTTCAAAGCCGCATATGCCCCAATCCAAATGATAACTGCTAAAATTATATATACCATAACCCTCACCTCCCGTATTTCCGTAGATCCTTCTAATGTAGCCAGCGCTTTTTGTAACCCTCTTTATAAAACAACTTTATAAAGTCAGTATGCAGCAAACCTTAATGCTCTGTCAAAGGGTAATTAAGGAATCTTCTATAGCCTCCGCCGTATGTAAAAGAAAACCTCTACATCAATGAAGAAGTCTTCAATGATATAGAGGTTTATTTCGATTTGAAAATTGGTTTTCAGGTAAATTATCTTTTATCTGACCTGAATTAATGTGCGGTATAGCCTCCATCAACAAGCAAGGTAGTACCATTCACGAAACTAGCATCATCGCTGGCTAAGAACAACACAGCTTTTGCGACTTCTTCTGGTCGTCCAAGTCTGCCCTGTGGATGAAGTGAAGTTAAATATTCTTTGCTTTTTGCATCTACGTTCTTCAAGAGAGGCGTTTCAATGTATCCAGGACATACGGCGTTAACACGGATTCCCTTACTGGCATAAGCAGTACATAAATTCTGAGTTAACAGTTTAACGCCTCCTTTTGCCGAGGCATAAGCTGTCGTTTTAGGCAATGCAACAAAGCTGTGGATTGAGCCAGCATTAACAATAACGCCGCCATTTCCTTGCTTAAGGAACTGCTCAATAGCATATTTATCGGAAAGAAATACACCTGACAAGTTAATATCGATGGTTCGTTTCCATTTATCATATGACAATACATCAGCGGCTTCGTCATCGGCAACCCCTGCATTTGCATACATAATATCCAACTTACCATATTTCTCAACGGTTTCATTAATCATGTGTTTAATATCTTCTTCTTTAGTCACATCTGTTTTGACAAATAACGTATCATGACCTTCCCCATTGAGTTCGGCAGCTAGTTCTTTACCATGTTCAGAGAAGTCAGCAATGACCACTTTTGCTCCTTCTTTTGCGAAAAGGCGAACGGTGGCTTCACCAATTCCACTAGCACCACCTGTAACAATAGCTACTTTTTCATTTAATTTCATAAGATTCAACCGCTCCATTTCTTCATAGTAAGATTCATGAACTTGTACTCCTCAATCTTACTCCTTTAATTTTGAAATACTATCCTATAAAGTTCTGTGTAATAATGGATTGTATACCCCCCCATTTGTAGGGTATTTCACTTGAAGGGAACGGCTTATTATGACACAAAATTTTCATCCATATACTGAAATGACTTTTCAGGAATTTGTATTATTTTTCAAAACGCATAGCAAACAGCTCGAAGAAAACACAAATATTTACCTGATCTCGGAAGCTAACATCTCTGAGACACATCGGAACGAAACGGGAGTACTGATGAGATCCTTTTTTCAGATGTTTACTTATTCAGACTTGGATCATATGGATAATCATTATTCTTCTTATTTGGATACCTGGGTTCAATCCCAGCTAACCATTTTAAATATGGCAAGCTTACAATGGCTTCAAATTATATTGGAAAAAGCTTTAATAACACTATTAATACAACTGAAACATCAACGGATGATGGACCCGCTCATGTTCCTGTTATCTGTCTTTTCGTATCTGATGCATAGCTTTCATAAGTGGGCTGATACGGTGTCTGGTAATCATGAAACGGAGGAAAATGAAGAATTAAAAAAACTGCGTTTGCTGGACCAATTAAACCAACTCCTAGTCAGTTCTTCCGGAGCTTCAGATCTCGCCTTTATCCTGAAAAAATGTGAGAAGTATTTCAATTATAAACGCTGTGTCTTCTATGCATATGTACCTTGGTCCAACCAGTTCTATGGGGTCATTGGCGAAGAACTTCCGAAAATTCAGAGCATGAAAGGACAATTGACTGAGCAAAATCTGATCTTCAACTCTAAAAGACCGATCTATTTGAAAGACCCAAAACCTTATTTAAGGGACGAGCATATCCAGTTATTTCAGTTGTCTTCGATTATTTTTATACCGATTGCCCACGATCATCAATTGTACGGCTGGGTCACTTTTGACCAAATGGGAGAATCATTTAATTGCACAAAGGATGAGCTGGATTTGCTTGAACAAGTGGGAAAGAGAATTGGTTTGTTTTTATCCAGGAAAGAGAAGGAAAACACCGCCAAAACGATGGCCATCGCTTTAACAGAAAGGGAGTCTACCGTGCTCGAACTTCTGGCGGAAGGTTATGATAACAAGAAAATCGCTTCCTTGTTGTTCCTCAGCGAGTATACAGTAAGAGATTACGTAAGCAGCTTGATGACTAAGCTGCGTGCAAAAAATCGAACACAGGTCGTTGCCTATGCTTTTCGTTGGGGGTTATTGAGTTAGTACCTTTGAATTTAGTTCGTCAAAAAAATAAGATCACCAACATGTGTATCATGTTGGTGATCTTTTATTCATTCAGCCCTTCTTGGGTAAATGCACAATAACGTTGAATTGATCGCCGTGAATCTCGACCTTAATCTTGCCTCCATGCAACTCAACGATGCTTTTCACAATAGCCAGCCCTAGTCCCGAGCCTTCTGTCTGGCGGGATTCGTCTGCTCTTTTGAAACGTTCAAACAATTCTTCCGCATCAAAATCAATCTCATAGGCAGAGGTGTTTTGAATTTTAAACCTTACCAGATCATCCGTCTCGTCCAGATAAATATAGATGCGGGTTCCTGGAAGCGAATATTTCTGTGCGTTGCTAATTAAATTTTCGAATACACGCCATATTTTATTACCATCCAAATTTGCATGGATCGGAAACTTGGCAATCCTCTCCCGAATTTCGAGCGACGCTTGTCCCATATGGGTGTTTGATTCTGCTATCGCTTGTGTCAATAACGTTGCCACATCGACATACTCCATATCCAGCTCTATTGTACCGCTGGCCATCTTAGAGATATCGAACAGGTCTTCAATTAATAGTTTCAGTCGAAGCGCCTTGCGTTCCAGCGTTTCAATATAGGCTCGGGTTGTTTCCGAAGGATGATTTTCTTTTTTTAATAAATCGACATAGTTGATAATTGAAGTAAGCGGAGTCTTCAAATCATGCGATACGTTGGTAATCAGTTCCGTTTTTAACCGCTCGCTTTTCATTTGATGTTCCAACGCGCTTTGATACCCGGCTTTCATATTGTTAATATAGCCGGCAAGTTCAGATAGAGAATCGTTTCCGTTATCTTGAATTGAGTTCTGAATATTCCCTTTGGCAATCTCTTTACTTCCATTGATGATGGCCATGAAACGCCCAAGCTTGGAGAGCATATAAGGAACCAGAAACAGCACAAATAGCAACAAATAAAGAATGAGCCATCCCTGTCCGTAATATGTGACTGCCTCCCAAAAACAAATGCCGGCTAAGGCGGTCAGCAGAAACATAAGAATGAGGCCAAACGTTAGTCTCCCGTTTTGCAGACTGGCTCTAAAGCCGGTTCTCCAAATATGAAAATAATCTATCAACACACTGCCATCCCAGAAGGAACGTTTATTATGTGGTGCCTTAAAATAACGAAACAGTCTGGCTACCAACAAACCCAAGATAATACTGGAAAGCAATTCCCAGATGAAACGTGAAGTTGAAAATCTCAGACTCAACCCCAAATATAAATACTCGTTTATAAGTATAAAGATCCCTATAATAACTGCGATTATGATGACAAGAAGGTCGATTCCAATCTTTCGATCTTCTTTACTTTTTCTCGATTTTGTATCCAATTCCCCATACCACCTTCAAATATTTTGGGTCTTTAGGATTGATCTCAATTTTCTCACGAATGTTTCTCACGTGTACGGCAACCGTATTCTCTGAAGCAAAGACCGGCTCATTCCACACGCGCTCATAAATCTCTTCAATCGAGAAAACTCTGCCCTTGTTTTCCATTAACAACTCCAAAATTTTGTATTCCTTCGCCGTCAGTCTAACGTCCTCTCCATCCACTTCAACAGTCTTGGAGCTTTTGTTCAGCACAAGTCCTTTTACTTGAATGATCTCTTCTCCAATGGAGTGAAAGGAACCTAAATTCGTAAACCGGCGCAGCTGGGATCGGACTCTTGCGATCAGTTCCAAGGGATTAAACGGCTTCGTTATATAATCGTCAGCTCCAACATTAAGTCCCAAAATCTTGTCACTATCCTCCGATTTGGCGGAGAGCATAATGATCGGTATATTTTTATCTTCACGAATCTTAAATGTCGTCTTGATTCCATCAAGCTGCGGCATCATGAGGTCCATGATAATAAGATGAATCGTTTCTTGTTCAAGGATCTCCAGTGCCTCCACTCCGTTAGAGGCCGTAAATACGTCTACATCATTGCTTTTTAAGTAAATAACGAGAGCTTCTCGAATTTCCGGTTCATCGTCTACAACAAGAATATTATTGATCTCCATATTTCTCACCTTCATCGTGTAATTGCTCCTACAACTCTACAATACTTTCTGCGGAGGCACCAGTTATGTAAAGCGAATACATTTTTCCATTTTCTTTTCATCAGACCATCATACACAATCTACATGAAAAATCTCTGGTATAAAAACGAAGGAATTTATGAAGTTTTAATACATCGTTAGATAGTGATTGAGAACATAATGAATCTCATGGGCAATGTTTATTCAACATGGTTATTCCCTTCGCATACGTTTATGTGTGTCGAAAAAAAGGATGAAATCGAATAGGTATCTTGATTTTCCCTCTATGCACCCTTACATTTCAATAGAAAAAAGCGGGGCATTAAGCCCCGCCAATAGTAATGTTTGTAATCCAGCCTTCAGGCGCTGGGAGAACTCCCATCTGGATACCAGTAAGAGTTTCTAGTAGTTTCTTTGAAATAGGTCCCATTTCTGACATACCACTTGGGAAATATATTTCTTTACCATGGTCATCTATTTTACCCACAGGAGAAATAACAGCTGCAGTTCCACATAAACCACATTCTGCAAAATCTTTTACCTCTTCGAAAAGAACTTCCCTTTCCTCAACTTCAAGGCCGAGATATTTCTCAGCAACGACCATTAAAGATCGTCTGGTGATGGACGGAAGAATACTTTCTGACTTAGGTGTAACAACTTTATTGTCTTTGGTTATAAAGATAAAATTGGCCCCGCCTGTTTCTTCAACCTTGGTTCTGGTTGCAGCATCCAAAAACATATTTTCATCAAATCCATTTTTTTGGGCTGTTCTTAGCGCATGAAGACTCATGGCATAATTCAATCCTGCTTTGATATGTCCTGTACCATAAGGCGCAGCACGATCATAATCACTAACACAGAGGGTAAGGGGCTTGGCTCCTCCTTTAAAATAAGGGCCTACTGGTGTAGTAAATACTCTAAACTGATACTCTTCAGAAGGTTTAATCCCAATAACAGGACCACTTCCGAATAGAGTAGGTCGTATGTATAGTGTAGCACCAGAGCCATACGGTGGTACATATGATGCATTTGCTTTTACTGTCTCGACAATAGCATCTATAAACCTATCCTTTGGAAAGGGTTGCATATGAAGTCTTATAGCGGAATCCTCCATGCGCTGTGCATTTAAATCGGGACGAAAAATAGCAATTTGTCCGTCTTGGGTGGTATAGGCTTTTAAGCCTTCAAAGCATGTCTGCGCATATTGGAGAACGCCTGCCGATTCGTTGAGCACTACATTGGTATCCTCTGTTAAAATTCCATCATCCCATTTTCCTTCTATAAAATTTGAAACATATCGTTTTTCTGTCTTTCTGTAATTGAATCCGAGATTACTCCAGTCCAAGTTTTGCTTTTCCATTTTGTCACCATACCTTTATTTTATCATTTCATTTTTGAACCATTTACTGCGATACTGCCTTTTCTAAACCTTTAGGAATTCTTCCATTTGTAAGTTACACAATTAAATTCTATTGTCAAAATAACACGTTCAAACAATTCAGGTCAATTAATAACAATAAAAAGTTGGAGTTGTTTAAGTCATATATGTATCTATCCCCGTTCTTTCTTTAATATCTAAAGAAGAACGGGGATCTTCATTAATAACATCAACCTTAGTAACGGGACTCAGGTTTCGTAATACCTTTAGAAGGTCAGAATCACTTTTCCCTGAGAGTGACCCGTCGACACTTTATTCAATGCCTTTTCGATATCATCAAACGTGTAGGTTGAGTCTATAGATGGCTTAATATCATCTTTTTCTATTAGGCTTGTGATCTCTTGTAATTGAATTCCACTGGCTTGTACAAATAAAAAGCGGTATTCATTCTGATTCTTACGCGCTAGAGAATCCAATCGAGCACCTGCCAGACCAAACAATCCTTTTTTCCACATCGGAAAATCATTATCAACCGCAAAGCGATAATTAGGGCCAGCTTTCAAGGATACCAATTTCCCATGTGGTTTTAGAATACCCTGTTCAGCTTTGATATCTTCGGCACCCAAGGTGTCTATCACATAATCGATATCGGACAAGATGTCAGCATAATGTTCTTCCTTATAATTAATGAATTGATCTGCCCCGATTGATAATGTACGTGATCTGCCTCTTTCACTGCCACTTGTAATAACCGTTAATCCCATGGACTTAGCAATGGGGATAGCCATCGCACCGAATCCTCCGGTTCCTCCAGAAATAAACAGCTTTTTATTGGTTTTGGCTTGAAGTACATCATGTAACGCTTGATACGCAGTTAAGGAAGTAAGCGGCACGGCAGCAGCTTCAATAAAAGATAGATTCTCGGGCATCATGGATAAAGCATCTTCATTCACAGCTGCATATTCAGCAAAAGCACCAATTTTATTCAGCGGCAACCTTGTGTACACATGGTCCCCTACTTTAAAATTCAAAACATCTTCACCAACAGCTTCAATCACACCAGATAGTTCATTCCCTAGAGTTAAAGGCAACTTATAGTTGGCAATCATCCGAACGCTGCCGTTCATATTCATGATATCCAGTGGATTGACACCCGCAGCTTTTACTTTGACAAGGACCTCTCGACTATCGATATGAGGGATGTCCATCCGGTTTAATTCTACATGAATGGTTTTGGAATACTTCTGTATTTGAGCTGCTCTCATCATCTTCCTCTTCCTCTGCTATTAGACTAAAAATATGACGTACAATGTTCAGTTGTACGCCACGTTTCACGCTTGATGTTAGTGTAGCTCCTCTGTTGAAAGCTAAATCTAATTGAGCTAATTCTTTTACAAGGTAGATATAAAGTTCAGGACCTTATTCACCATCTTGGACTCCACCCAGAGGTGTATCCTCTCTGTCATGTGTGCCATTGCGAGTCGATGGGGCAATTCTATCTTACCGATTTTCGTTGTAGTCCATAATTTCACCAATGGTATTCACTGCTGTTTTGATGTATTCCACAGCTATGTGAATTGAATTTATAATTCTGAAATAACTGGATAGATCGGACCTCTCAGATTGAAATTATAGTTCTGATCTACGATCCCTACCACTTCGTTGTGATCATACAGTTCCACCATAAAGCCCGCCATTTCTTTAGCCGTGTGGTACTTAGGCATGTTTGCTTTGTAGTCAAATTCTTCAGCATCTATGGATCTCTTCACGAATTCCGTTTCCGTTATCGCGGGTGCCAGGATTTTCGCTTTTAGTTTTGCACCTTTCAGTTCCAGTTCTTTGGCAAGACCTTCTGTGAAGGCACTAACATAATATTTCGATGCAGAATAAGCAACACTACCAACAGCAATGGCATATCCGAGTGCGGAAGAGACGTTAATTAACTGAGTACCTTCAACCTCAGCATAATCTCGCACATACAGTGTAGAAAGGATGGTCAGGGATTCAATGTTCACTCGTAACATCGTTTCAACTTTATCTAATTTCTGTTCTGCTATAAATGAACCTTCACCGAGCCCTGCATTGTTGATCCAGGTCTCAATCTGGTATTCCTTCAGATTGTTATATAGTGTGTAAGCCTGATCTGTAACAGATAGGTCACTTGTCTGAACAATAACATTTACTTGGGGATCTATACTCTGAATGGTTGATTTAAGCTCCTCCAGTTTATCCAATCTTCTAGCTACCAAAATCAAGTTTTTTCCACGTGCTGCAAATGCTAATGCCGTTTCATATCCAATTCCTAAACTTGCTCCAGTAATCACTGTGTATTTCATCATAATCTCTCCTTAGGTTCCTACATTTTTTTAGAATGATCGTTCTCTAATGTGTAAAAAAACAGTTAGATCTAACTTGCTGTTTAATCTAAAGCAGACAGTGTCATATCAATAATATTCATTATTTTTTGTTGATCTGTTGTTGTCTTAACCAACGTACGCAGTCCTAGCCAAGCGTTCATTAGATAATGAGAAATAACTACCGAGTCAAGATCAGAATTAATCTCACCCGTTTGTTGCCCCTCCAGAACAAGGTTAGTCAAACATTCCTCGGTTCGCGCATAACTCTCACCCACGAAGCATGAAACTTCAGTGTCTAATACACCTAACTCCACACCTGAATTCACCAAAAAGCACCCCAGAGGTTCTCCTTCGTTTCTTACAGTAAACTCAAACATCTCACGGATTAATTGTCTGATTGGTTGTTGTTTTTCAATCAGAATCTTCATTCTGCTGGTCTGCTTCGTTTCATATCGTTCCAGAGCTTTCATAAATAAAGCATGTTTATCCCCAAAGGTATCATAGATACTTCTTCTATGAATACCCATAAACTCAACCAAGTCTTGCATTGAAGTTTTCTCATATCCTTGTGTCCAGAAGAGATGCATTGCTTTATCTAATACTTCATTAACTTCAAACTCTTTGGATCTTGCCATCGTCATCACCTCAAATAATCATTATACATTAAGTGATTGTTCGGCAAACTGAGATAGTTAAATTGAACATATCTCAGTGATAAGACATGTCGAATTAAGCCTGGATTCTTCGTTTGTTTGCTTGTAGCCAATCCGGTGTCCAACCTTTTTCCAGAGCATCCAGGGTCACACCCGGCGGAACGATGGCGTCGATTGCATCCAGGATATCAGTGCTTAACCGGATATCGCTGCCTTTTAATGTTTCACGCAGTTGCTCAATTGTTCTTGCCCCCACTATTGCAGAGGTAATCGACGAATGAGCTTGTGTAAAAGCCATGGCAAGATGAGGCAACGTTAATCCTGCTTCATTTGCAAGGGTTTGGAGCTCGGCAACGGCTTCGAACTTGGTACGATTTTCTTCTCGATTCGGGTCGACAACAACCGAAAGTTTCCCTAGTGATCCCGCTGCTCTTGAATCTGGAGCAGCCGCTTCTCCCGAGCGGTATTTTCCAGTTAATAAGCCACCCGAAAGCGGGCTCCAAACCAGGACACCCATTCCATATTTCGCGGTTGCGGCAAGCAAATCGAATTCGATACTCCGATTCAAAATGGAATAAGGGGCTTGCTCAGATACGAAGCGTGCCATATTTTTACGTTCACTAGCCCATTGTGCTTCGGTTACCTGCCATGCTTGAAAATTGGATGTACCGATATAGCGAATCTTCCCTTCACGAACCAAATCCGTCAACGCGTCAAGACTCTCTTCAATATCGGTATGGAGATCTGGCTGATGCAGTTGATATATATCGATATGATCCGTTTGAAGCCTTCTCAAGCTTCCCTCGACTGCACGCTTGATCCAATACTTCGAGTTACCAGATTGATTAAGTCCACTGCCCATGGGCATTCCGCCTTTTGTGGCTAGAATAACATCCTGTCTGCGGCCCTGTAGGAGCTTACCCAGAATCTCTTCGGATTGACCACTGGAGTAAACGTCCGCCGTATCAATGAGGTTAATGCCTCCAGCCAAAGCCTCATCCAACATGACTGCAGCCTCTTTTTCCGTATTATTTCCCCAAAAACCAAATGTGCCTGTACCTAATACAAAACCGCTTACTTTAAGACCTGTATTTCCTAATACACGATACTCCATGTTCAATTCATCCCTTCTACATATTAATATATTGAGAACGAACATTCTAATATAGGCATAAAACTACGTAGTAAGATCTTACACCGAGCCCCATCACTCTCTGCTTTGTAATCGTTTATATCTCCTACGCCAACAATATAACATATCTAGAACGATTGGTAAAGAATCGTTTTATAACTGTCTTGTGATCGTTATTAGTGAACTTATAGAATAGTAAAATCCCCTTTCAGCATCCTCGACTTCGAACAAGAACATGTGCCGATACAACAAAAAAGCCGCTGTAATAGCGACTTTAATGGTGTTGTTCCACAATATTTTGTCACAGATGTTACTTGTTTTTCAACGGGTTAACATGTTGTTCCATATGCTCTTCTCATAAATTCTAAGCCATTGCCTCTTCTCGCAGATCATGCTCCATGAAGAGAATATCACGTTTCATTTCTTTCATGCCCTGTCTTGAAATCCGCCCTGTCTCAAACATAGATTGAATGTTGTCTCGCTCCAGTTGAATTCCGACCCGGCCCAGATCCTGCATCGATAGGTCGAACTCTCGTCGGGAGTATGTGTCCGATTCGTTTCTGGTCATACGCAGCAGTATACTTTCATATTGCAAGATCAGTGAGCTGACTGCCTCTATATCTGATTCGCCTTCTGAAAGCAGACCTTTTAGCTGCTCAATGACATAAGCCATATTTTGAATTTTGAGTCTGGTCAATTCAGCGCGTCTTTCTCGAATGCTTAGTCGGGCAGGATTCAGCATCCCGAACATTTCGACCCATTGCTTAATGGGAAAAACCTCTTTTTTATAGCGGACATCTCTTGTACGCATAAACAACAGTTGGTTAATTCTTTTAAGGTAATTGTACGCTGTATATGGATTTACTTCTTTCTTTTCAAGAGCAAGCAACGTATTCTCTCTTTCCCATTTCATGACAGGCAGACCCAAGGACCGCTGTGTCTTATCTTTCTTTTCATCTTTCCTAAGTGTTCGGATTCTGGAAGTATACATATTGATAATATGGGCGGTCGCAAGCCGGTTCTGGTCCGTGGTCAGTTCATTTAATCCGGTAACCACATTCCTCAGAATCTCAATTTTTGCCTGAATTTCGTCCTCTTCCTGCTCCGTTTGTGTTTCTTTACCTAATAAAAGCGGCAACAGATAGTTGGATGCCAGAAGAGTCCACAAGATTACTCCAGCCGCAAGGAAAATGATCAGATCTCTGGCTGGAAATGCAGTTCCATCATTCAGAAAAAACGGCAGTGACAAGGTACTCGCCAGTGTAATTGTTCCCCGAACTCCCGATAGACTGAGGATAAGCGCATTCTTCAACCGGAGCCGCCAAGGTTCGCGCGATTTGGCACCTTCAGGATTATCCATTAGCATTGCCCAGATGAGACGCAGCCCGAGTACAGCTAAAGTCAATAATAGTGTGTACATAATGACTTTAAAATTCCCTATGTCCGGGTTACTCCAAATCGTCTGGATAATATCAGGAAGCTGTGTTCCAAGTAGTAGGAAAACCAGTCCGTTCAATACAAAGATAATGACCGACCAGGTGCTTTTGGATACAACACTCAGCTTGGCTAACTCGGGGTTCATTTTCTTGTAACCAAAAGAATGGGCGATTCCTGCGGCGACAACAGCCAGGATACCGTTGACCCCTAATTCCTCCGCAGCCATGAAAATCAAAAAAGGAGTCAGGATCTCAATCAGCATGTGGAGCGTGACATTTTCCATCCCCAATTTGCGCAACCACTTCACCACACCATATTTTACTAAGGTAAGCAGAAGGCCTAACACCACACCGCCAAGTGAAATGGCAATAAAACTGATACTGGCCGTTTTGAAAGAGAATACACCTGTGACCATTGCAGCTACAGCGAATTGAAAGGAGACCAGCCCTGATGCGTCATTTATTAACGACTCTCCCTCAAGAATTTGCATCGTCTGATGGGGGATCTTCACTTTCTGCTCCAGTGCACCCACGGCCACAGCATCGGTAGGTGCTAGTGCAGCTGCCAATGCGAAGGCTGCCGCCAGCGGGATGACCGGAAGTAGCCAATTCAGGAAATATCCCATCACGGCTACCGTTACAAACACCAGACCCAGCGCTAGCAAAAGGATCGGTTTCTTCAGCTTCCAAAGCGCTTCTTTATCCGCATGCCTGCCATCATTGAATAGCAACGGGGCAATGAATAAAAGCAAAAACAACTCTGGATTTAATTTCAGTTCATAATGCAAGGGCAGCAAAGTAATTAACATCCCCAGCGCAATTTGAATAATAGGCACGGAGACCGAAGGGATAAACCGGTTTACTAAATTGGATAAAGAGACTGCCGCCAGCATCAACAAAATAAATTCAAACAATTCCAAACGAATCTTACCTCCATATTTATCTGCAATAAGCAGCTTTTCGTAAAACAGGTTTCTAACAAGAATTCATCTTATTTTAAAATGCATTTATGAACTGTATATGAATCGCTTTGCACCTAGCCTGCCCAGAGCAATATTCTCATAATCCACATAGGTATTTTTATCGGAATTGCCGATAATTTCATTAATACTTTCTAATCGAAATTTCTTTTCAGAAGGTACCCCGCGCTGTTGAAAAACAAAAGCAGCCGCTTAGCGGCTGCTTCTGCATAACTACATTCATATTCAGTTCACAAAGCTATTTTATTCTATACAACATCATTAGAAATATTATGGATCATGGGAGGAACGAATATGAAAAAAAATATTCTAGTTAGTGGGGCGAGTTTCGCCGGAATTTCAACAGCCTACTGGATGAAGCAGTTTGGCTACAACGTGACCGTTGTTGAGATCGCTGAAGGTCTTAAAAAAGGCGGCACACCTGTAAATATCCGCGAAGACACCGCCGACATCGCGAAACGTATGGGGCTTCTAGACCAAATCCAGTCGAACAAAATAGACATGGAATTGATGGAATTCAAAAATTCCGATGATGTCACTGAAAAAGTCGAAATCCGTGAGCAGCTTGCAGAAGATGAATATGAAATCGAGCGAGATGTATTGCTGGATATCATGTTCGAGGCTGTCCAAGATGACGTTGAGTTTATTTTCGGAGATAGCATTACGTCATTAAAGGAAGAAAGTAATGGCGTTGAAGTAGTTTTCAAAGGAGGACAAAAGCGCTCGTATGACCTGGTATTCGGCTGTGATGGTATTCATTCGGCCGTCAGAAAATTATACTTCGGCGAGGAAGCGGAATTTTCGCATTTTCTTAAAACGTATTTCTCTATCACGATCGTGGATAAGCTGTTGATCCGGGAGAATACGACACAGATGTACAACGAGCCGGGCAAGGCGGTCATGCTGAACTCTTATAACAATAAAACCGATATCGTGCTCTGCTTTTCTTCGGAGAAGGAACTCCCTTACGACTACCGAAACGAGGAACAGCAGCGGGATATCATTTTGAATCAATTTTCCGGACTAGGCTGGCGAACGCCGGAATTGCTGGAAGAAGTGAAGAACTCAAAAACTTTTTACTTTGACAAGCTGTGCCAAATGAAAATGCCGTCGTGGACAAAAGGCAGGGTAGCCCTAGTCGGTGATGCTGGATACTGCGCCTCTCCGGCTGCTGGCATGGGTGGATCACTCGCAATAGATGGAGCGGCAGCGTTGGCTGATGCTTTCCAAAAAAACCATGGGAATTATGAACTTGCGTTCCAAGAATATAATCAGAGTTTCCGTCCTTTCATCGAGGAAGTTCAAGCAAACGCAGAAATGATGGTAGATTTTCTAGTCCCACGAACTGAAGAAGACATTCGCGAAAGAATTTCGCAAACGGCATCCATCAAGGACATATAAGGACCGATCTGTAGGATATTGAGACTATCATTTGAGGGTATTTTTTCAGTGTGTATTTGTTGAGTTTAATGATTAGAATCAAGTTCTTGTCCTCAGTTTGGGGCAAGAACTTGACTCCTCAAACAAAAAAAACCGCTAAATTAGCGGTTTTCAATGGATGCATGCAAAGTTTATTGGTGATTTATCATATAGATCAATCCTATAAGATTACCTTTTACCTCGTATATCAAGTTAAAGGTGTAATATCCTTTTTCTTCATTGGACATATCTAAAGTAAACTTGTCGGGGTTCTGTTCCCATTCGCTCACATTGATCAGTGTCTCTTTAAACGTTTTATTGTTTCTAACACTTGCTGAATAGGGGATCACTTTATTACCATCTATTCCTGTAACCAAATTTGTGACTTCAATGCTAGGGCCCGTTAGCTCTCCTACTTCAATGATTTGAGGATTTGCCAACAAGTTAGCGAGTTTGGTTAACCCTTTTAATGGCGAGAAATCCGTAATTGCATTGCCTGTGATATCTAACGTCACCAAGTTATTTGCGTACTGCAACCCCTCTAGGGATTTAACTCTTCCAGATTTACTATTAAGTGTTGTCAACTTCAGCATATCGCCAAGGGTTAGATCTCCCGTTATTCCTAGCGTTGTCTTAATAGAGTCTCTTAAATATTCATCTTGTATGACAATCGACGCATTTAAATCAACTTCGGTTAATCCAGCTATTGCTGCCTGTAATGCCGCTAGTGCTGTATCCACTTCTTCTTGCTTAACTTCCTTATTAGCCAGGATCTCCTCGGCGGCGGATAAGCTAGCGGTGAACGCCGCAGCACTCTCCTCTGTGTACCCATCAAGATTAATCACTTTAGCATCTGTAACAACTTGTTCCAGATCTCCAGTATATAGTCTAGCCGCGTTGACAAAATGTAGCTTTGTATCTCCCCATGTGGCATGGTCAGATCCATTGCCATTTCCACCATCTGTCACGACTAATTTAAGCTCTTTCGCTCCGTTAATGTCTACTTCAATGAATTTTTGCGGATCTCTAGAGTTCATAACTCCACTGTCGAATTTCTTATCTCCATCCACATAAACCTCAAAGCTTACAGAGCCGACAGAACCATACATTTGCCGATCTACACCCACATAGGACGTGAAGTAATCATAATTCTTATCGCTTAAATCATACACAATCGTAGAGTTCGAATGTGCTCCAATGCCTCTGTCATAGATTACTTCACGATTATTCTCATCCGTTAATCTCAAAGCATGATTACTAATCGAAATATCCTTTTGCGGAGCAGCATAGCTATTTTGGGTAGAAGTCCAATCAACATCTGTCAGATACTTGTAATCCTCCATGTTAACGACAGCGATCGTACGTGTTTGCGTCACTACATTACCATCGCTATCCGCTACAGTGTAAGTGATTGGATATTCTCCAACTCGATTGAAATTCACTTGCTCTCTTCCCGTAACCACTACACTAGAAGTTAAATCCCCATCCTCAGCATCCACGGCTTTATAATTTTCATCGATCTGGAGGGTTTGTCCTACTTTCATCGATATCGATTTCGGTATCGTAAGTGTTGGCACACTATTTAGTACAAGGAACTTTGCATCTGCAAAATCAGCATGATCAGAAGCATTTCCGTTACCTGCATTATCTACGATTAGCTTCAATTGCTGTACACCCGCAAGCGGGATTTGAACCCTTTTGGCTTCTGTACCATATTTCATCAATCCACTGTTATACACTTCTTGGCCATCTGCCAGAATACTGAACTTCACGCTGGAGTTATTCTGCTCCGGAATATTGCGATCGACACCTACGATCGTTTCAAAATAGGCGTAGTTATTATGGGCAAGATTATATACGATTTCCGAATTGGCGTGTGTTCCAATTCCCTTTTCAAACTCTTGAATTGCACCATTGACGAGTAACTTGATTGGATTGTTCGAACTGGCTTTATCTTTTCTAACCACATTATAATCTGTTTTAGCCGACTCCCAGTTCAAATCGCTTGCATAGGGGCTGGCGCTGTAAACAACGATTTGTCGTGTCTTTGTAACGGTATTTCCATCGCTGTCAGTCACTTTGAATTGGACTTGATACGTTCCAGACTTACCTGGATTGAAACCATTCAAGTTCACTTCAACTTGTGCTGTTAAATTACCATCTTCGGCATCAAATGCTTCTACGCCCTTCAGCACATCAAACTCACTATTTAACTTCACTGTAGCCATTTCTTCAGGAACCGTTAACGTAGGTAGGCTAGCATTATTTGTGAACTTTGCATCTGCCCATACCGTGTGATCCGCTGTATTTCCATTGTGGTTCGCATCGGTTGTGACGAGCTTCACTTCTCTTGCGCCTGTTACAGGGATCTGTACAAATTCATGTTCTGTACTCGATTTGAACACATCACTGCTAAATTTCTGTTCCCCATCGACGTAGATTTCGAACGTTGCAGAGGAAGCCGCATTACCTTTCACAGCCTGATCGATACCAATATAACTCTCGAAAAAGTCATACCCTTTGTCTTCAATGTTGTACACAACTTCAGAGTTGGCATGAACACCTAACCCCTTAGTATACATTGCAGCTAGACCTTGTCTTACTAAAGTAATTGCGCTACCTGATGGTGCCTTGTCCTTCTTCAAGGAGCCCCAGCCTACACTAGCTGATGCCGTATCCAGATCGGAGGCGTACACATAATCACTTGTTACGGTTACGTGCGCCGTTTTGGTTTCGGTAGTTCCTTCATTCTTGATTTCATAGACAACCTCATAAATTCCTTTTGTCGTGATATCCACGTTATTTGTTTTTACAGCGATAGTATCGGTAAGATCTTTCCCTTGATAATTCGCTGCCTTAACGTAGCTGATTGGATCAAAAGCCTGATTCAGCTTGAGCGTAATATGCTCTTCAACCGATAGCATTGGTTTGAATGCCTTAACCTCTACCGGGCTCAGCGCATTCAATTTTTTATCATAACCAATGATCTTATAGGTATAGTTTTGAGCCATATCGACATTGGCGTCTACAAATTGGTCCGTACCCGTAAATCCAACTAAGACATTGTCCCGGTATATTTCATAACCCAGCAAATCTTCCTTGTAGGCTTTATCCATATTAAAGGTCAACGTATTCGTTTTTGCTGCTGCATTCGAGCTAATATTGATGTTGATAGGAACATTTTTATTAGCGATCCCTGTTCCTTCATAGTGGACGACTGAATTATTTAAATACCATAACTTGTTGGACGCCTGGTATTTGCTTACCTTCACTTTGGTCTCGGGATTAACTGTAAAACCGTGTCTAGCAAAAAAGCTGCTCAAATCCTGACCTAATACTTCTGACGAGAATTCTACTAAATATTGTTGTCTGGAGCTTTCCCCATTAGGAAGGGATACTTTACGATCTCGATATAGACTATTTAACTCCGCCCAGTACCCTGGATGGGCCAATTCTAATTGCCAGAATGCGCCAAGTCTCGCAAAAAGACCCTGCTGTTCCATCGCTACTTTATTTTCTTGAATAACATATTTATAAATATCCGATTCAAATGGGATGCGTGTATCTATGGAATTACGCTCTACTGACATCAACATAGGTAACATGTTATTGCTGACCTCACCATACTCCCGTTCACCTACAGCCATGCGGTGCCCGATCTCATGCGATAAACCCCAACCTGGATATACCTTGCCGAAATCTTGTAGCATCAAAGGTACGGTTTCAGCCTGAATTCCAGTATGGTCACCTGCTGCATACATCGCACCATACGGCTGCATTAATCTAATATTCTCTCGAATAAGCTTAGGATCATGGTTCTCACTGCGGCCATCTAGACCAAAGTAATCAAATAATCTATTAATCCATACATCATAACCCGTTAAGGTAGCCACAGGATTTTGACTCTTCGTAATAAACTCATTGTAGGCTTGTGTAGCCGTACCTGTGAAAATAATACGATCACTCACCATTTCAACTACGTCGATCATTTCACGGTCTTTAATGTTCGGATGGGCTGCTTTATCTGCATTTAATCTTTGTTTATAATCGTTCAAGAAAGCTTTAAATTCGGCCGGATCAGAGTCCTGCGTCATCATCGGGAATCGTTCTACATCTTCAAAACGAATACGAGGCGCTTGGCCTTGCTCTTCAGACGTATAAGGATTAACGATGTAGATAGGTCCACCTTTTGTTACATCATGGGCGTAAGCACTGGTTGTAGGGTTTTCAGGTACCACGATCGTATTTTTTCCAGGACGCAATTGCACTCCTTTTGCCCAGCTATTCCAAGCACCTTCTTGCTGCGAAAAGATTAATGAAGGCACTTTATCAGTAGAATCGACATCCACATATACGTTAATCGTATCGCCCGGCATGGCTACAAGTCCGGTAGGCTGGTTATTGGTGCCCATACTAAATCTTAAGTTTTGCTGCGCATGCTTCTTCATATCGCCATGTTGTTCAGCTGTAATGATCATTCCTGCGGTTTGCAGTTCACCGCTCACGATCTTTTGGGCTACATCAAGCTGAGCTTTAAACTGAGAATATAAAGGATGGGACTTTGCCTCATTTTCCAAAGCAGTTATTTTCTCTACTGTGTTAAACTCCCCGCTAACCTGACTATATGTATTATCCGTAAACAGTTTGTTCATCTTATCCGACAGAGCATCTTCTTTATAAAAAGCAAACTCAGCCGCACTCGCCCAATCTTGATTTGCCTTCTTGAAGACAAACTTGATTCGCTTAAATGCTGTTGGCGCAAATTTCATTTCAACTACGTCACCTGTGGAGCCTTTATACTCCCCCGTGGATACTAACGTGAAATCATCGCCTGCATCCGTCATTGAACTGTAAATCTCAAACTCTTGAGCGAATCCTTTCCCTTTAGCTCCAGTTTGTCTAGCTGCGTACACGATTCTATTTAATGTAGTCGATTCATCCAAAAGAAGTACGACCTCATTTGTAAATGTTGAAGAATTGGGTTTACCTGTTTCCCAGTGTGTATTTATATCTCCATCAATCCCCTTATTTATGGTGGAACTTGAGTAGTTCCCCCCATTATTAGTGATTGACTTAATATGAGTAGTGTTCATTTTAAAGACATCATTATAAGCATTTAAAATGTCTTTTCCGTATAAATCAAACAGTTTAACGGATGCCACAGTGGGTACAATAGTGCCACGATCCCCTGCCTGGTTTGTCACAGTAGCATTAGAAACACTGGATAGTTGACTTCCTGCAGCATACCCTGCTTCACTTGACAGGCCAACGAGTAGTGCTGCAGATGTAGCGATTGCAATCATTTTTTTCATAATTGTTTCCTCCTGATGAATGATAGTTATGACAACTGACCTAAAATAGCGCAAAAAAAAACTACCCATAAGAGTAGTTTTATTGCACGCAAAGCTATTAAAAGATGAAGACTTCACCTTTTATAAACTTCTAAGAACAAAAAGCATCATATACTCTTTGGCAACTGGCTGACATTGTCATAAAACTTGAAACTTTAGTCCCTGTAGCTTTGCGTCCCTACGTTTCCATAGGTTTGCCTATTCAGTTGTAAGTACATTTAGACATATTATCACAGCATTACATCAATCACATGGTTAATTAGTATGATATAGGACTAGGTAATTTAAATTATTTTTTAATGATTCTTGGCAGCTAATCACGTTGATTAGCTGCCTTCTTGATTTTATTGATCTATCGTTACTCGTTAGTGCAAAGTTTTTTAAACGCAAACCCACTTACAATTAAACACGCTTTTGAAGCTTGACATCACATTCTGACATATTCCCAGTGACGTATTCGATATAATTCACAGAGCCATTAAAGTTCAAATATGCTTCATAACGCATGCGGATGGCGGGTAATGTAATCCAATCCAGAACATTTTCCTTTGGAACCCAACTACATTCGCTCGTTTCATCAGAAGTCGCTAACTCTCCACCTACAGCTTTGCACACGAAATCAAACATAACCTTTGTGGGAACATCCGTCACACCGTCATACCACTTATGTATCGCTGTATTCGAAACAACATTAATTAAATGGTTAACCTCAGCGTCAATTCCACTTTCCTCTTTTATTTCACGAATCACACCGTCAATCAGATTTTCTCCAACTTCAGTTATACCACCAGGATACACCCAACCATCATCATGGGCTTTTACTAATAGGATATTTCCATTTCCATCTTCTACAATTCCACCTGATGAGACAATGTGTGTCGGAAACGTCATTTCACAACCTCCAATTTCAGTAAATTTGTATATTTATTCCACAGAATCCCTGAATTACCCTCCTTTTGTGAACATACTTGAAAGTGGCTTAAACTCAGCTTAAGCTTATTTCCCGAACAAGATCAATGTATGGAGTTGGATTAACCAACTCAGGTTTGGATAACGCGGCCCCAGAGCCCAATGATAGATTTAATTATCATTTAGATTCTCTAGACGATTTGATTAAAATTCAAAAAGGGATCTGAGATAATTTGTTTAATGTCCGAATCTTAATCTCTGGACCATCCTCCACAGTCCGCTTAATTCATTAAGTTCGTACACGCTGTACGCGCTTGATTCCTGTGCGCAGTGAAAGCCCAAAGCAAAGAATCAGGATGATTCCGGCAACCACATAAGGGTAGTTAACATTGATATCAAACATCAGTCCAGCTACTACCGGCCCGATGATATTGCCAAGGCTGGTAAAAGCGGAGTTAAGTCCAGCCAAATATCCTTGATGTTCTTTTGCGACCATGGACATTTGAGTGCTGATGGCCGGACGCAAAATATCGATGGACAAGAAGACAACAAAGGTGACCGCGAAGATCAGCCAATATTGGTGTACGAACAACGTCAACAGAACAAATACCCCGGCAAGGATCAAGCAGACTGTAATGACTGTTTTCTCACCATAACGGCTTATAATCCAACCGAAAATGGTTAACTGAATCAACGCGCCCCCAATAGAGCCGAATGTGAAAATGAAGGCAATATCCTTTGGTGTGAAGCCAAACTTATGGTCAACGAACAGACCGTATACCGCTTCATAGTTGGCAAGTCCAAAGGACATGACGAACACAATAATTAAACTGATAAAATAAGGCTCGCGGTATGTAAACCTTAACTGTTGAATTAGACTTCTTTTGGGTTCCAGATTAGGCATTGCTTTGTCGCTATTCCCATTACCCTTTACAAGGGATGAAAGAGATTCCGGCAGGACAATCATAGTAAGGATCGCAGCGATTAGACCAGCAACCCCCGCAGCATAGAACGGAACACGAATGCCGAATTCGGCAATATAGCCCCGATGCCGGGGCCAATGATGTAGCCTGTCGAGATCGAGGCATTAATGAATCCCATTCCCTTCGCACGATCTTCCTCGGAGGTTACATCCGCCACATAAGCCATAACCGTTGGCATGATAAGTGCTCCACTAACGCCACCCATCATCCGGATACAAAAAGCAGCAAAGCTGAGTCGGCTAACCCAAATATCACTTCAGCACAGGCGAAAACTAGCATTCCGGCGACAATCATTCGCTTGCGTCCTAAGGAATCGGATAATCGTCCCGCCAGTGGTGAGAAAATCAACTGTGTAAATGCAAAGGAAGCAGTAAGCATCCCAGCAATCGTACCGTTAATATCTAAAATAGTAATATATTGCGGTATCACTGGTATGACCAGACCGATACCAGCAAAAACTAAAAATAGGTTAAACATCAGAAGCAGCAGAGCGCCCCGATTTTTGAATAATAAAGCCATCTAAATTGTCCTCCCTAAATCAAATATTGAATATGTATGCTAAATATGTAACTTCCGCAGACGCTGATCTAACCCATTGTGAAGTAAAGAATAACCAACATATGGTACCTATTTTCATTCAAATATACTTTTTAAATATAAATGTTTAAAAAGTATGGAGTTAAATGTAATACACATTTTTTCCGCTGTCAATATATACTTTCTTAAATTTAATGTGTTGATCGGTGAGTGAGCCGATTCCCTCGATCGGACGTATTGTGGACTGACAGTCTGTAATTATTCAATGTACAGTTCAGGCTGAAAACCCCGGTCTGACCGCTCGTGACTATATAGACAGCAACCGGTTCGTCGTCCCGAATATGAGCAAACAGACGAAAAAAAAGCCGCTAAAATTAGCGACTTTTAATGTGATAATTTTTATGTCCCTCTGACATCAACTATCTTTTTGGAACAGCTCCATTTCGAGTTCAATGGTATTCAAAATAGAAATGATTCAACTAAAATATAATTCCGATAATTATAGCGGATAAAACGCTTACAAGTGTTGCGCCATATAACAGCTTCAATCCAAAGCGAGCAACAATATTCCCCTGTTTTTCATTCAGCCCTTTTACTGCACCCACGATAGTACCAATGGACCCAAAGTTAGCAAATGAGATTAGAAAAACGGAAACAATAGCTGTAGTACGCCCACTTAAACCGTCTTGAATCTTAACAAAGTCTAACATGGCAACAAATTCATTCGCAACCAGCTTCGTTGCCATGATACTCCCCGCATGAACCGCTTCATGCCATGGCACACCGATCATAAAGGCAATTGGTGCAAAGACATACCCTAGAACTCCCTGAAATGATATTCCAAATATGCCACTAAAGACCCCGTTAATTAAAGCAATGATTCCAACAAAACCAACTAACATTACCCCAACTACGATGGCTACTTTAAATCCATCCATAATATATTCGCCCAGCATTTCAAAAAACGTTTGTTTGCCCTCTTCCTTAACTTCAACGATATCTTCTTCTGCTGTAACTTCATACGGATTAATGATGGATGTAATGATAAAGCCGCCAAATAGGTTTAAAATTAATGCAGCTACTACATATTTAGGTTCCAGCATCGTCATATATGAACCAACAATGGACATGGATACCGTTGACATTGCAGATGCACATAATGTATACAAGCGATGTTTTGGCAATAATCCAAGCTGATTTTTCACAGAAATAAATACTTCATTCTGTCCTACAATTGCGGCTGCAACTGCATTATAAGATTCCAATTTTCCCATGCCATTTACTTTACTTAGCACCAGACCAATATACTTGATAATGAACGGCAGTATTTTGTAATGTTGCAGGATTCCTATTAATGCTGACATAAAAACAATTGGCATCAACACAAACAGGAAAAAGGTATGAGCTCCTTCATTGGCAATCCCACCAAAAACAAAGTTCGTTCCTTCGTTGGCATATCCAAGTAATTTCGAAAAACTATCGGCAAACCCTTTAATTAAGAATTCGCCTATACTCGTTTTTAGTATAATTAATCCCAAACCTAACTGAATAACAATCATTATGATGATTGGACGATATTTGATTTTCCGTTTATTATTACTTGCAAGCCAGGCTAGTAATAGAACAATAACCAGACCAACAACAGAAATTAGATAATGCATAATTAACCCTCCAAATTATCGATACTTTTTTTGGAATCCTCATATCGATTTGCATCTTTCCACATTAACCCTTGTTCCAAAATAATCGCCAATAGACTTCCGCAAATTAACCCATTATTCAAAATGGCTATTACAATCGGAGATAAATGGCTGGTAGCGGATGTAGGAATAAACATTAAACCCACACCAACTAAAAGAGAAACTCCGCTAACAACAAATGTTCGTTCTTCATGCAGAACCTTCTTCAATTCCTTCAGCGATAATCCAACCATCTTCACAAAGATAACGAATGTAACGGCATAGCCTATAGGCGCTGGAATACCGGATATTACGTTCATTATTGGCGGAAACAAGGATACAGAGATGACTAAGGTGCATCCAATTAAAAACGATTTCCGTTCCCTCATTCCTGTTTGTTCAACATATCCCGCCGCTCCCGAAATAGGCACTGAGCCAATCGCTCCGAAACTGCCACCAATAAAATGGGTAATGCCAGAAGTAAATCCGGCACGCAAATAACGGTTATGATCCAATTTCTTTTGTTTCATAACGGTCTCCATCAACCGAATAGACGCAAGCGCATTGGTTATTAACAATAGTGTTAATAGAAAGGCAGTTGTGACTGTCCCGCTATCAAATCTTGGACTTCCAAAAGGAAATAGTTTTGGCAGTTTAAATAGTGTATCCGCCGGTGAAATCACCGGCATCTTGTCGCATATGATAAACAATAAGCAGCCTATCGATATACTGATTATTACTGAAAATTGGCGCAGCAAAACAAAGCGACTGTTCCCTAACCCAAAGGTAATGCAAATCACAATCACACTCAGCACGAACACTTTAACATCTAACAAGGTGTGGCTTGACGTGATCCCCATCATACCTTTCATAAAAGAACCGCTTAATTGAAAGATCAATAAGAGCAAATATATAAAAGTGACCGTTGGCGTAAATAGACGAGCGATTTTATCCATCAGCTTAAATGCTGAGATTAGGATAAATAAAACTCCACTACAGATCATTCCCCCACTTAAAGCTTGCAGGGCAGCTATATTCGAAGAATACAATACCCCCACTAAACTTGCGTAAATAGTGAAAATGCTCCACCATAACCCTGCTGGACCTTCATGAATAGGGGATTTATGGCCGATGACGCCTTGTAAAAATCCAGCTATTCCTAAAGTAATCAGTGTGCTCTGGATGAGTCCAGAAGCCTCCATGGGTGTTAGGTTGTATAAATCTGCGATAGCAATTGGCGCAGCAATTGCACCTGCGATCATAAACATCATCCACTGCAATCCAGACAGTACTACCTTCATTTCTTTCTCACTCTCTTTTCTTACTACACTACTCTTATCGGTAGATTAGCTCTCAATGGCTGTGTTAAGAGCGATTTCGACCATTTCATAAAATGATTGTTCACTTTCTTGATGAGTTAAGTGCTCCTGTGTTAACAATTGACTACCTACTGTCAAAATAGATAGCGCTTTCACGCCATATTTAGCGGCTAACGTATATAGGGCTGTGCTTTCCATTTCAACTCCTAAAACACCAAAATCCATAAACTTGTGAAGTCGATCTAAGCTCTCACGGTAGAATTCATCGGAGTTATAGATGTTGCCGACAAAGACATTTACTTGTTTAGCTTGTGCTTGTTGATACGCTTTCATTAACAATGAGAAATCTGCTGTAGGTGCATAATTACAGCCATGGAAGATCTTATCCGTCATATTACTATCTGAAGACACGGATTGGGCTATTACAATATCGCGGATATTAATTTCTTTCTGCATCGCGCCACATGTACCAATACGAATCAATTTCTTCACTTCATAATCGACAATCAATTCCGTTGCATAGATGCTCATCGATGGATTTCCCATCCCTGTCCCCTGAACTGATACCCGTATCCCCTTGTATAATCCAGTGTACCCATACATGCCTCTTACTTCGTTATAACAATTGGCCTCATCTAAAAAGTGTTCTGCTACAAATTTTGCACGTAAAGGATCTCCTGGAAGCAAAACGATGTCCGCTATTTCTCCTTTTTTTGCGCCTAAATGCCTACTCATATTTCTGCCTCCTACTCTCAATGTTGAACTCAGGCTTACCGAAATCTCTTCCGCTTGCCTTCAAGAAAATCTGTTCGGAAAGTACATTGAGCATAAGATTTTTCAGCATAACAAACTAGACCAAAATCTTACGAAGGATACGGGAAATAATTGATCAAATTATAAAAGTAATTCTTTACGAATATTGTCCAGATCTCTTTTAGACGGGATCGTAGAGATAATAACAACAGGCACGGTCTGCAATGCAACAGGGATATTACTAATGACAAAATCAATCTGATGTTGCTGCATCATTTCGTCGGAGAGCCCTTTCATTATGGAAGTAATGATGATCAGCTGATCCCCAATTTCCTTCTTTATCAAATCCGCTATGTAATGACGAATTGAAAATTCTTCTCCAATCACCAAGAAGGCCCTTTTCCTTTTATAACGTAAATTGGAACGAACAATTAAGGTTAGCTTGGTTAAATGAAAATTATTGTACAAGACGGCTGGATAAGCTTTACTCCACGTTTGCATGCAGGTTTGCAGTTCTTGATAAAGCTGTTGGCATTCCTTTTGAACATAAGCCGTTAAATTACTTTGTGAAATCATCATCCATTCAGGAATTGCATTATCGATTAATAACTTGTCAAAAAACGCGTATATCTCCAATAGAAATCGTTCTTCCATCTCCAAGTTAGGGTATATTTTGGCTAGTAGCCTTAGAAGCAGATTACCCATTTGATATTCTTCTTTGTCCTTATGCAATTCAACTTCTTTCATCGGCGTTATTTCTGATCCTTCATAATAATGATATTGGCTGAGACTGACCAGAGATTGCATAAAGTAAATTTCACTATGGGGAAAATCAATGGTAAGCTTCTCTCCAAGACTCTTGGCGAGGGTCTTCACAGGCAGATAAAACATCCCCTTTTCCCAAGGGTAAGCACTTTCGTCGATTTTTACGTATTTCCCTTTAGCGACTCTTTCCACAACAATGGCCAACAAAAAAGATAATCTCCGTTTGGAATTGATAAAATACACAATATTTTTCTCATTCTCTGTATTTGTGATTAACTGATTGATATATGCAAAATCGACATTCGCAAAGGGCCATCCTGTGAACTCATACGCATCACAATATAACTTCCAATAGAAATATCGGATATTCATTTCATTCCCTTTGATTATCGGGGTTGAATATGTAATGCGTAACTTATACGCTTTTAGATCATTATTATTTAATTGCACGATCAGTTTCTTCAACGAGGAGGTACTCATAAACATAACTCCGGCAAGCTCCTCCACGGACAGTCGATCCACATTCGTGAACAAAACATTCATCAGTCGATAAAAAATGGTTTGTCTGAACATTGAAGAAATCACTTCACTCATCGTCTCACTTCGCCCATCGCGCCGAAGAACGATTCCCTTTCCTCTAGAAACTTCTATGGTTACCGTAGGGGGTAATTGCTTGCTGATTTCCTCAACCATCTTACGTATGGTTTTATCGGAGATACCTAAACTTTTTTCAACTTCAGCTAAGGTAAACCATCTTTGTTCCGTATCAAGCAGCGTTAATAGTTGATTAGCTAATGTAAATCCTTTATCCATGTTTCCACCCTATTTCAATGTGATTTGAATGTCATCGTGTTTTTGGCTAATGAAACGTCAATTCCCTCATAAGAAAAGAATCGGCTCTTTAATGTATTTAAATACGATCTATGATAAACCAGTGTGAATAAGCTTAAACTATCCAATGCGTTAGTTCAATCCATATACAAGTCGACCCTTTCGGCCACACCATTGATATGATTTCCCTTTTTTATCCATAAAAAAATCCCCTCCGCTAGACAAGATTAAGTCCATCTTAACAGATGTCTTTTTTTTCTTGTCTACGAAAAGGGGATAAAAGCAATTTATATCTATAGATCTTATACTTTAATATTCAATTTGTGTTGTCTTCATAAAGATTAAGATTTCTTTCAAATTGTTCTTCTAAATGCTCTGCGTAACTGACAACTCGTGGGGATTCCAATAACCTACCTACTACACAATATAATCCAATCAAAATACATACAGATATAATGATTTCAACAATGAATGGCATCATTCTTCCATATTCTCTCCTTACCAGGTAACGTCTAAGTCGGCCCACGTTAGATTTGATTATTTGCTTGGTTATCCACTACCATTCGACTTGGTCGAAACGCATGTTTTTGTAGTAATACTCTCTGTCATGATCGGTGATTTCACGAAGGACCCTGCAGGGATTACCCACAGCGATAACATTACTAGGAATATCCTTGGTTACCACGCTTCCTGCACCGATCACACTACCCGAACCAATAGTAACTCCTGGCACAATCACAGCGCAGCTACCGATCCATGCGCCATCCTCGATGACTACCGGTAGGGCGAACATTCCACCTTCTTTGCGCTTTTCTGGATGTACTGGATGATTGGTTACAGCAATCGTGACATTCGGACCAAACATGACATCGTTTCCAATCGTGACTTTATAGTCATCGACAACAGTTAAATTAAAGTTGATATAGACATTGTTGCCTACTGTAGTGTTTGATCCATACGACATCCGAATAGGAGGTTCCATCCAAACATTTTCACCAATACAACCGAAAAGTTGTTCCATCAGAGTCTTACGCATTTCAATATCATCGGGATGTAAGCGATTGATCTCATAACATAGTGCCTTTCCTCGTTGACGCGCCCGAGCCAGATCAGAAGCTTCCTGTGGATAATTCGCATCGTGATCCGTAAACAGTTGTCGGCTTGCCATTCGTTCTGTAATATTCATGCCTTAGTCTCCTCTGAATTTAATCTAATCTATTTATTTTAGTTGACCTTACATTCTTTGACCGTCTATTTCTTAACCTACTGGTGAAAAAGTCCTTGTAATATTATTTAGCCATTTGAATTGGCGATAACGGTAAAATGCCAATGGCAACTTAATGATCTCATCCAAACTAATGACGATATATAATACCAGGGGTGATACGTGCCAGACAAAAGCACAGAGATAACCAAGCGGTAAAATAATACCCCACATTACAATCGAATCACACCAAAAGCCAAATTTAGAGTCACCACCTGCAGTAAATATTCCTGAGATATTAGTGGCATTAATGGATTTAGCAATACAATAAAATGCACTGATATATAACATTCCATCCAAGTAGTTTTGAGAAATGACATTTAGATTTACTACGGAGAAAACAAGCGGTTTTATCAGGATAATTGTACATCCTGCTATTATTCCAAATAGTAAAGCATAAAGATTCATTCTGCTTCCTACCTGTTTTGCTTTGTCGATCTCCCCTTTACCTAGATATTTCCCAACCAATATAGATCCCCCACTAGCAATACCTCCACACAGGACAATCGTTAAATTCTTAACCACGGATGCAACAGAATTCGCTGCAACCATGTCAGCACTTACATGTCCAATAATTGCGGCAGTCGCAGTTAGTGCCCCTCCCCAAACAATGTAATTGCCTTGAACAGGCATGGTGTATTTCAGGAAATCCTTTAGGAGATTGCACTGAATTCCATCCCATTTGGGAAAACGAAAACGAATCGATCCTCTCGTCACTGAGTATATAACACAGCAGCCCAACTCAATAAACCGAGCTAAAACTGTAGCAAGAGCTACCGCCATGATTGCCATTTCAGGTCTGTCTGGGAAAAGGACAAAGATACATAACGTATTAAACAAAATGTTTAACATTAAACATAGTGAACTAATCCAAGCGCTTAGTTTTGCATTTTCCATACTTCTAATCACGCTAAGATACATTTGTGAAATGCCCATTGCAAGATAAGAAAACGAATTCATCTTTAGAAATATTGAACCATAACGAATTAATTCACTATCATTTGTAAAGAAACGCATTAACGTTTCAGGATATAAAAAAGATACTAAAAAGAACAAAATAGAAATACTAAATGAGAACAAGCAGGCAGTGCTGAGAATACGTTGTATGGTTTGAACATCTTTCTTCCCCCAATATTGTGCAGTCAAAATCCCTGCTCCCGTAGCCATGCCCATGTAAAACAATGTTAATGCAAAGGTGATTTGTCCCGCTAACGATACGGCCGACATTGTAGATTGGCTAATCATTCCCAACATAACTACATCAGCTGATATAACTGTTGCTGAGATTAGATTTTGTAATGCAATGGGAATGACAAGCGTGATTAATTCCTTATTGAAATCTCGCGTCATAGGAGTAGTTAACTGTATGCGCTTTTTCTTTTTAACGTATATCCACTCCTCTCTGTTGCTTTCCATATTATCAAGATAGGATAAATTCATTGTCCTTTCCATAAATATTGGCTATACTTTTGTCAAAATCGTATATTTATTGGAGGCACTTTGTTGGATGAAAAATTTAGAGGTATTTTCTGATTTATCGGAAAGATTGAATTATAATCTACCTGACCTACCCTTGTATGTCCGGAGAGGAAGCTTGAATGAATTTGATAATTTTGCAGCTGCCGCTCATTGGCATTCGGATGTTGAGTTCATTTACATTCTGGAAGGCTCCATGGAGTATTCTGTTAACGGACAGACCATTAAATTAGAGCAAGGAAATGGGATTTTTGTGAATAGCCATCGTTTGCATTTTGGTTTTTCTCACAGTCATTGTAATTGTTCATTTATCGTTATAGTGATCCATTCCTCTCTCATCGGGGAAGGTTCGTTCATACGAGCTTACTGGGAAGAGAAGTTTGGGCCAAACATGGATGATTTTGTATTACTAGCAGAACAGATCTCCTGGCAGCACGAGATATTGTTATCCATTCAAGCGATCTATGCTGAAATGCATAATAGCTTTGCTCCAAATCCGTTCCGCTTAACTTCTCAGGCTTTATCTTTATGTGCTGGTATTGGAGATCACTTGCAACCGAAGGTGGGAGATATCCACGATGTGCAATTATGGACGAATATTCAGCAAATGACTCGATTCATTCATCAAAACTACGAGCAAAAAATAACTCTTGAAGACATTGCGTCCTCAGGAGCCGTTTGTCGAAGCCGCTGCTGTACTTTATTTAATAAATACGTGGGTCAAACTCCCAACAACTACTTAACTCGATACCGCCTTCATAAAAGTTGTGAGATGTTGAGGGAAACCAAAAGACTTGTGAGTGAAATCGCACTTGCCTGCGGCTTTCAAAGTGTGAGCTACTTCTCATCCCTTTTTCGCAAGCACATAGGATTAGTCCCGCTAGCATATCGAAAAAGCGACATAAATGGCTTAAGTAAAACGGAGAATTAAACCTATAAATTACTTACAGTGGACCTTTTAACAACACGATTTAAAGTTCAGTTCTGTCCCGCCAAGCAAACCAGTATCTAAAAAAAGATTTTCAACAGTTAGCGATCCTCCCTCGCGTGGGAAAAGAACTTGTAGCAATAAAACAAAAAAGCCGCTGAATTAGCGACCCTCTTTATCTTTTTTTCATTTTCAAAGTATCTGTTCTCGGGTTAACGCGACCCTCCTTAGAATCCTTTCACGGGCTTTGCCTTTGGTGTTCTTGGTGTTCTCCCTCTTATGAGCCAGATACTTCTTCCGTTTTCAACTCACTCTTTGCGATATCGATGAAGGCAGCCATTGATGGAGAAATCCATTTCTCACGATGCCAGAGCATCTGTGCGGAAAAGGATACCTCCGATAAATCCCATGGTAAAGCAACTAGTCTCCCCTCTCTTAATTCTTCCTTTAAAGCCATCTCAGGTAACAGGGCGATCCCAAGACCAGCCACAGCGCATTGTTTAATTGCTTCGACACTATGAAACTCCAGTTCTGTCAATGCATCGGCTCCTTTTTTCAATAAGGACTGGTTAAAAGGAGTGCGATAAGAACAGTTTTTTTCAGTCAACAAAAAATGCTGTTTGTGAAAGTCATCAATGTTCAATGAGGAGTGCGTTGCTAACATATGATCTGGAGAAACCACCATTTTAAAATACTCATCTTTCAAAAATTCTGAATGAAGATCTTTGGCTGCAACGAATTCATCCAATACAAAAATCACATCTGTAAGTCCTTCTCTTAGGCTGTTTCTAAGCTCTTGTCCGGACAAGGGACGAAACAAAAGACGAACGTCTGGGTAGTTCTCCCGGAAGCGTTTGAACAAAGCAGGAAGAAAGTATGCACAAATAACTTCGTCTGCCCCGATAGTAACCGTTCCTGTCGTTTCCCCGTGCTGACTTGATACACACTTGGCCTCTTCTACATCGTTCAGGATTTTAGTAGCATAAGGCAAGAATTGTTGGCCGGCATCCGTTAACATGACATTTTTGCCTAGTCGATCCAGCAATTTTACGCCCAACTCTTCTTCCAAGGATTTGATCTGCATGGTTATGGTAGATGGTACATAGCTCAATAGTTCAGCAGTCCGACTAAAGCTGCGTGTAGAAGCCAGAGTCCAAAAGGTTTTTAGTTGACGTATTTCCATAATCGAACACCTTCTTTGTTCAAAAAAATTGAATGTTACCTTCAAAAACGTTTCGTTGAATTGATGATAAGCGTATTGTAGAGTGAAAATCAAGTTATTACTAATTTGGTTATGAAGGAGCATCCATCAATGAAAGATTATGAAACGTATCCCCTTGGAGATCTATTGCTACAATCCGGTCAGCAACTCCCTCAAGCATTTATTGCTTATAAGACCTACGGTACCTTAAATGCCGCAAAAAACAATGTTATTGTGTATCCGACTTGGTTTGCTGGTCTTCACACCGATAATGAATGGTTAATTGGAGAGAACAAGGCACTAGATCCTAATCGATATTTTATCATTGTGCCCAATATGTTGGGTAACGGATTATCGTCCTCTCCCAGTAATACTCTTGCTCCTTTTGATAAATCCAATTTCCCTATCATCTCTATGTATGACAATGTACGTGCTCAACATCAACTCATGACTGAAAAATTCGGTATCAGCAAAATCAAGCTAGTTGTGGGTTGGTCTCTAGGAGCAATGCAAGTTTTTCAATGGGGAACAAGTTATCCTGAAATGGTCGAACGTATTGCACCATTTGGCGGAACGGCGAAAACGAGGCCGCTAGCACAACTGGTATTCCAGAGTATGATCGCAGCACTACAAGCGGATTCAAAATGGGAAAGAGGACTTTACAAGCAACCACCTGTTGACGGTCTCGCAGCGATGGGGAGAGTTTATGCCCCTTGGGGATTTTCAAATTCATACTATTTGGAGAGATTGTATCAATCCGAGGGATACAGCTCATTGAAACATTATGCAGAAGAATACTGGGACCAAGTATTTTTGTCCTTTGATGCGAATGACTTGATTGCCATGTTACGTACAGGAATAAGTGGAGACATTAGCGATAATCCCGTCGACCAGTACAACTTCGAACAGGCATTACGTAAAATCTCCTCTCCTGCACTCGTTATGCCGGGATCAAGTGATTTGTTTTTCACTCCAGAGGATAGTAGGTATGACGTTCAACATATGTCGAATGCTGTTTTTCAACCCATAGAATCCAATTGGGGACACTGCTTTGGAATCGGTGCAAACGAAGCGGATTCACTCGTTATAGATAGTCATCTAAAGCGATTTTTGGAATTAGGCTAATTAAATAGGGACTTTCAGTGGGACTAAAACCTTTTAATCAGCCATCATTTCATAGGGAAGTGTCTTCTTTATATAGTCTCATTGATTTTGATCAACAATTTCTTTAATACTTGCTTCTCTTCGTCGGTAAGGACTTGAATGATTTCTTCCTCCACCTTTTGGAAAGAGTCTTGAAAATCTTCAATCAGTTCAATCGCTTTTGGCAATACGTATATGTTTTTTTGCCGTTCATTATTGGCCGGGATTTTACGCTCGATTAACCCTTTTTGCTCTAGAGCTTGAAGCATACTTGTAATGCTGGCCCGACTTAGATGAAACCGATCTGCAAGATCCATTTGAATAATATGACTATTTTGGTTTTCGTAAATATAATCGATTACTTTTCCTTGTTGAGCGTTTAAGCCCAGCTCTTTTATACTCTCGTCCGCTCTTTTCTTTAACTTAAGACCGATAATCTGAAATAAATCCAGATAAGGTGTTTCCTTTCGGGATTTCATAATCTTCCCTCCTGTGATTGTTAGGAATCTAATTGTAAGTAAATAAACTATACAGCGATCCTATTGGCTTGTCAAAAAAACATTAGCTCGTTGACAGTTAGGAGACTAACAGTTATGATTCGAATTGTTCGATAAACAAACACTTGGGAGGAATTCAAATGGAGAAGGTAAATAAAAATGCTGCGTTAGAACAAGTTACGGCGATTACAAATGTACGTATCTTTGATGGGGAGCAAATCATTGCGCCTAGACATGTTGTCATTAAAGGGAAGTCTATTGTTTCAGTCGGTGGAGACCTTCCGGCGGATGCAACAATTATCGATGGAGAAAATGCGACTCTAATGCCTGGTCTGATTGATGCACATGTCCACACTTCCATCGGCGGATTACGAGATGCGCTAAAATTCGGCGTTACCACTGAACTCGAAATGAACGGTGATTTTACTAAACGAGGGCGCGAAATTCAGTTGAAAAATGTGAATGACATCGCAGATGTCCGTTCCGCTGGCACAGCAATCACCGCTCCGGGTGGACATCCGGATGAATTATTGCCGGATGGAGATGAAATACCTGAATTCGTATTAAAGGAACTAGAGAAGTTATCGGAGGAAGATCGGGAAGCAATGTTAGCCGCATACGCTCACGATCACGATGAAATACCGCAAGTGACAACAGTCGAAGAATCGAGTAAACATGTGCATACCCAAGTCGAGAATGGGGCCGACTATATTAAGATCATGATTGAAGAAGGAACGGTCATGGGTGCACCTGGCCTGCCTGTATTAAGCGATGAGATTCTAAAAACAGCCGTGACAGAAGCCCACAAGTCCGGTAAGCTGGTCATCGCCCACGTCTTGACGGCTCTTTCATCGCAACAAGCCATCGATTTTGGAGTCGACGGTTTGGGCCACTTGTTCATCGACAGACCCGAGTACACCTCCGAGTTAGTGAAATCTATAGCAGGTTCAGGCGCATTTGTTACACCCTGCTTGGTGTTGAATTCATCAATTATTGGAAATACGGCATCCGAATTGGCGAATGATCCGCGTGTGCATTCCAAATTAAGCCCTGATTGGATCGATATTTTGAACTCAAGCTTCAATACGTTCCCTCAAGGCAATATGGAGAATAGCTTTAAGAATGTGATGGACCTTCACCGTGCTGGAGTTGATATTCTGGTAGGGACAGATGTCGCACCGGTTCCCGTTCCGAACCTAGGCGGCCTTGCTCATGGGGCAAGTGTCCACCACGAAATGCAGTTGCTGGTGAAAGCCGGGTTCACTCCGATCGAAGCTCTTCAGTCGGCTACTTCGAAACCGGCCCGTTGCTTTGGTCTTCACGATCGCGGCCGTATTACCGAAGGTGCGCGTGCTGACCTCATTCTCGTAGACGGTGATCCAACAACTAATATTTCGGATACCTTGTCGATCAAATCCGTGTGGTTCAATGGTTCGCAGCAACTATGTTAATCCCATTCGATCTGCCCGTATATTGGAAAACTCCGTGCTTTGGCACGGAGTTTTAAGCATTTTCCTCTTTGAAAACCGTATCCTTGCCCTGAAATGCGTATTCACTCTAGGGCTCTTCAGGATCTACAGTTATAGGTAAAAGGATACGGGTTACCGTCCTATTCACATCCATTTCACTTGTCTGGATACGGATCAATCATGCGAATCGTGCCATCCGGATTGTACGTTAACTCAGCAAACTTTACGCAGCGCTTGTAATCGACGCCGCCAGAAAGGGAACAATCGTGATAGAACAAATACCACTTTTCCCGAAATTGTACAATCGAATGATGCGTTGTCCAGCCCATGACTGGCGGCAAAATGGTACCTTGGAATGTAAACGGACCCATCGGATTGTCGCCAATGGCGTACACCAGCTTGTGCGTTGTTCCTGTGGAGTAGGACAAATAATATTTCCCGTTATATTTGTGCATCCAAGGGCCTTCAAAATATCTGCGATCCTCATCCCCAGCGGTCAGCAGCTTTCCATCCTGATCCACGATGGATAACTCCAGCGGCTCCGACACCATCGAGAGCATATCTTCACTCAGCTTTGCAACTTTTGGTCCGATCGCCGAAGCATCCGGAGCAGGACCTTCCGCATGTTCCACGTAGCTTCCAGTCTGCCATTTCTCCAACTGTCCCCCCCACAACCCGCCAAAGAGCATATAAGCCTGCTCATCATCGTCTACAAACACTGCGGGGTCAATGCTGAAGCTGCCCTGAATATATTGCTCCTCCGGTTTGAACGGCCCTGTCGGTGAAGACGATGTAGCCACGCCGATGCGGAAAATGCCATCATGGTCCCGAGCCGGGAAAAACAAATAATAGGTGCCTTTTCTGTATGCGGCATCCGGAGCCCACATTTGACTGGACGCCCAAGGTACATCCTTCACATGCAGAGCTTCGCCATGGTCCGTCACGGCTGAATTCATGTCCGCCATAGAGAGTACATGATAATCCTCCATCTTGTACTGATCTCCATTGTCATTCACCGGACCGTCGTGATCCAGATCATGGGAAGGATAAATATAAATACGATCCTCGAATACATGCGCTGACGGATCAGCAGTAAATATATGGGTAACTATAGGTTGATGCGGTTTAGGTAATTCAGACATACAAATGGCTCCTTCCAATAGATATGTACTCCCAAGTATCTCTTCGAGATGTTGTGGTTAAACGAATCGATATTGATCCGTTTCATGTCACTTGGGTACAATGATTCGCGCAACACGCTGATACGCTTCCTTTGGACGATGCAACTCATCGAACAGGAATGGCCAGTTTTTTCGCCCTCGAACAGGGAAATTGTCAAGCCAGGTGTAGTCGTCGGCAGCCCCCCAGAATGTCACAGCGCTAATATGCTCCTTATATTCGTGGAGCAGGCGGAAGATGGATTCGTATTGCTCGGCTTGCAATTCCAGCATCTCTTGCGATGGCTGAACGAGATCTGTACGTCTGTCTTCAAAGCGAAATACCGATACATCCAGTTCGGTGAGCTGAAGCTGCAGTCCAAGCTGCGCATACCGCTCAATTGCTGCGCGCATATCATCCAAGGACGGATCATACAGATTCCAGTGCGCCTGCAGACCAACGCCATGAATTGGCACGCCTTGATCGAGTAATGAACGGACGAGCCGATAGATGCGTTCCCGCTTATGTGGATCAGATTCGTTATAATCGTTGTAGAACAACAACGCTTGCGGATCTGCTTCATGCGCGAATTCAAACGCTTTGGCAATAAAATCCTCTCCGGCGATATCCAGCCATTTGGATGGGCGCAGGAATGCATTTGCATCATCCGCTTCATCGGAAATAACCTCGTTTACAACGTCCCAAGCATAGATAACGTCCTTATATCTGCCAACAACGGTCTCAATGTGCGCCTTCAATCGCTCCAGCAATACATCGCGCTCCACCAGTTCGCCAGTTTCATTCTCGAACAGCCAATCCGGAGTCTGGTTGTGCCAGACCAGCGTGTGACCTCGCAGCGCCATGCCCTGCTCTCTGGCAAAGGAAGCGATGACATCCGCATCCTCAAACGTATACCGTTCCAGCTGCGGATGCACACTGGAGAATTTCATTTCATTTTCTGCCGTCAGACTGTTGAAGTGATAGGCGAGCAATGAACGCTGGCTGTCAATCGTCTTCGGACTCACTGCTGCTCCAATGTGGAACGCATCCTTGTACAATTCCTTCAGTGAAGCCTCTTCTCGAAACGAACCCATAATTTCCCTCCTCTAAATTTCCTTCTTCGCATTGATTTATTAGCAACTGAATCAGACCGAGTACTCGAACCAATCAAAATGGGCAGGTGTGCTGCTTGCCTTACCATTGCCGGTAGCGTATAGTCCGACCACCGCTCCGGTAAAGCACATTTTGTGCACAAAGTCCTCCGGTGATATGGCACGTGCCGAGCCTGAACCCAATGCTGTCCAGTTCTGTCCGTCCTCGGAGCAAGTCAGCCTATATTCCTTCTCTGTCGATTCGATTCGGAGCGACAGCCGCTCTGTTACAGTCTCGCTCTCGTGAACCATGTTCGACTCTCCGCGCACCGTCAAGCGAGCAAAGAGTATGTTTCGTCCGTTCAACCGTCTTATGCCAATCTCATAGTGTGCATCCTCATCCCGGCGAACACATAATCCCGCTTCTTCTCCATCGGCAACTGGCATGAAAGTCAGGCAGGTCGTAAAGCTGGCATGAATATGCTGCTGCCTGCGGCCAACAAACGTGATCTGACCCACGTCTTCAAGACTTCCATCCTGCCCATACAACGTCAGGTAACCTGGTTTTTCTGTAAGCGAGCATGCTCCTTCTGTAGGGTTGCGCACAAACATCCATTGCGACCCGAGTTCTCCGTCGAATTCGTCCCGGCCGACAACGATGGCAGTATGGCTCCCGGGCAAAGAAGGTAATGTCATTGGCAATCGCTGGACCTTCATGTCCAGACTCACTATTCCTTCATTGTTGTCAATGTGGGGCCACCCCTCGTTCCAAACGACCGGGGCGAGGAGGGTTTCACGTCCAAGCACACTATATCCTTCCTCTGTCAAACGCACGCCAAGGAAAACGGCCCACCAGTCTCCGTGGTGATCCTCCACCAGATCGGCATGACCCAAATACTGGATCGGATGGTCCAGATGGCGATGGGTCAGGATCGGCTCAGGATAGCGTTCAAACGGACCATAAGGTCGATCGCTTCGGCCGATGATCTCACGATGATCCTTGGCCGTCCCACCAGAAGCAGACATCATGTAATACAATCCATTGATTTTGTACAGATGTGGCCCTTCGGTCCATGGCCCTCCATCTCCGTGCCAGACAACTTGTGGTTCAGAGAGAGCCTCACCTGTAGCGATGTCGATCTCATACTGGATGGCATGAGAATCGTAATCGGCACCTTGTTGTGCGGTCACGTACACTTTGCCATCGTCGTCAAAAAACAGCGATGGGTCAATTCCACCGTATGGAATACGAATTGGATCAGACCAGGGGCCAGCAGGGTCGGTTGCCGTCACGTAGAAATTGCCGATGCCTCTCACATCTGTCGTAATCATGTAAAATGTACCTTCATGGTAACGCAGTGCCGGAGCATAAATGCCGTCTGAGCTTTTCCGTCCGGTCAAATCAAGCTGGCTGACCCGATCCAACACATTGCCGATTTGCTCCCAGTGAATGAGATCCCGGCTCCGAAAGATCGGCACTCCGGGAAAATACTCAAATGAACTGCAAATGAGGTAAAAAAATTCTTCAGCCTTCACAATGCTGGGGTCCGGATAGAATCCAGGAAGGATTGGGTTGGCATAACAGATGGTATTAGCTTGGAGTTGCTTCATCTATTCCTTCACACTCCCTACATTTAGTCCAACGACAAAGTATTTTTGCATAAACGGATACACCAGCAAGATCGGAACCGAAGCAACAATTGTAACTGCAGCACGAATGGAAATTGGAGTTACCTGTGTTGAATGCTCCACCCCCACGCCGTTCGCAACGGAAGGATTACTGTTGGCATTCATACTGGAAGACAACAGCTTCATCAGTTCGTATTGCAGTGTGCTGAGCTCCTGACGTGATGACGTGTACAGAAAAGCATCGAACCAGGAATTCCACGCGCCGACTGCGACAAAGAGCGCAATGGTCGCCAGCACAGGCTTGCACAGTGGAAAAATAATTCTCCAGAAAATTCTGAAATCTCCTGCTCCGTCAATTTTGGCAGATTCAATCAAGCTTTCAGGGATCGTGTATATATAAGTACGAATGACGATCAGGTTAAACGCACTAATCAGCGATGGTAAAACATATACCCAGAATGAATTGATTAAGTGCAGGTCCTTCATCAGGAAGTATCCCGGAATAAGCCCTGCGTTGAAATACATGGTGAGTACAAAAATGGTCGTAATCAGCTTGCGGAAAATATAATCGCGCCGACTCAGCGTATAAGCCAGCATGGTGGTCAAGAAAATGTTTAAAACGGTGGATAGTACTGTACGTGCAACGGAAATCAAAAATGCGTTATAAATTGTGCCTGATGCAAATACGGCTTTGTAATTCTGCATGGTGAAATCGCGGGGCCACAAATATAAGCCTCCTCGAATGGTGTCATTCCCTGCATTAAACGAAACCACAATTGTGTTCAAAAATGGATACAACGTCACAATCACCAGCAGAACCATGAAGATGGTGTTAAAGGTGTTGAACAGAAACGGTTCCATGCCTCTGCCACCTGGGCGGCGTACGGAAAGCGCCGCTGTATTTCCTAAACCAGACAATGGTGTTTTTTTCGTCATTATAACAGCCTCTCTTCCCCAAGCCGCTTGGCGGTCCAATTCGCTACAAGTAACATCGTAATGCTGACCACGGTCTTGAATATTCCGCCTGCAGTTGCGAGCGAATAGTTGCCCTGTGCAATCCCGTATTTGAGCACAAAGATATCAATCGTTTCCGACCAGTCCACAACGAGTCCGTTGCCCAGCAAATACTGAACCTCAAAGCCGGCTTCCAGAATATGTCCAATCGACATAATCAGCAGGATGACAATGGTAGGCTTGATTCCTGGCAAGGTGACATTCCACATTTTTTGATATCGATTGGCTCCATCAATATCGGCTGCTTCATACTGTGCCGGGTCAATAGAGGCCATGGCCGCCAAATAAATAATGGTGCTCCATCCGACTTCTTTCCAAATATGAGAACTTGCAACAACGCCCCAGAAATACTTCCCTTCCGTCAGCCACAAGATCGGCTCGTTGATTAAGTGCAGTTTCATGAGGATATCGTTGACAATGCCGTCAGAAGCAAGCGATGTCGCTACGATGCCGGTAACGATAATCCATGATAAGAAGTGAGGAAGATAAGAGATGGTTTGTACCGTCCGCTTCCACATGATCTTCTTGATTTCATTGAGTAACAATGCCAAAACAATAGCGGTAACGAAACCCAAAATCATGTTGATGATACTCATGGCAAGCGTATTACGAAGCACGCGCAAGAAATTGTCATCCGTGAACAAAAATTGAAAATGCTTGAACCCTACCCACGTTTGCTGCGAGAAACTTCTGGCCGGTTTGTAATCCTGAAAAGCCATCGTCCAGCCCCAGACAGGCACATAAGCAAAGATAATAATGTACGCAAGCAGAGGAACAGACATCCATATGAGCTGTCTCTGTGCTTTGATATTTTGCCAAGTAATCCGCCTAATTTTCGGTTTTTTCTTCGGTCGGAGCGGCTTGGTACCCACTACAATTTCCTCCATAATATCAGGCTCCTATCCATCTTTATATTGAAAGGAATAACGTCCAGCGATATGTTCTTTAAAAAAATCAGGAAGGAAGGTAGCCCTCCTTCCTGACAGCATTTTCTTATTTCACTGACCAGTTATCGATTCTCCACTGCAATACTTCATTGATACGGCCTTCGAAAGCCTTGATATCCAGCTTTTGAATTTCGGAAACGTATTCGCTCCATACACTGCTGAATTCGGATGTGTTAGCCAAAATCGCTTTCGGTAAATATTTGGTTGATAATTCGTTCAGCTTCGTATTGGCAATTTTGGCTGGAGATCCCTCAACCAGATCGACGGACCAAGCCGGGTAAGTAACCGGATTCTCTGGTGGAGCACTGAAGAAATCCACATAGCTGTTGAAACCGTAGGCGTCCAAAACTTCCTTATCAAACGGTCTCAAGCTGGCTTGATATTCTTCCGGCTGATTGCTTGCTGAAGTAGCGTTGCCATCGCTAAAGTAACCTTCCATCTTCGGTGCGGTTCCATAGAAAGCATCTGCTTTATTGGCCAGTTTCCAGGCCGCATCTGCGGCATTGTCGCGCTGCTCTTGGGTTTTCATGAAACGGCCTTCGTCATTCACGTAATAGTCTTCATCCTGAATGCCCCAAGTGAGTGTCTTTTGCCAATCTTCTTCCATAAGCTTGTCGAGCGCTTTAATAATTTTCACAGGGTCCTTGGCACTTACAGTAATGCCGTAACCATTGTTCAGGTTGAGCGCCGCGCGGTCGCGATAGTAGTCCTTCGTGCTGCTGTCGTATACCAGCGGGAAGCCGACGTACGTGCGTTCAATTTTGTCCTGAGTTATGAGCGAATCTTCCGCGCTGAGAAAATTCCAGTGTTGGTCGAACATGCCGAGTACTGCCCCACTGGACAATTTGGCCATATATTGGTCGTAGTTTTGTGCAAAAGCCTCCTTGTCGAGCAAGCCTTGGCCGTTAATTTCATTAAGTTTCTCATAGTAGGTTTTGGCATAATCTTTGTCTGCAAAGATCTCTGCTTTGCCGTCGTTTACAACGACTCCCCCGTCATTCGGATGACCAATCAAATGCTGTGGCGGGTTCAACAACCCCCAGTTTTTCCAGTCATAGTTCAATACTTCAAAGCCAATGGTCGGCTTGCCGTCGATCGTGGGATACTTCTCCTTGTATTTGGCGATCAAGTCAAAGTACTCGTCCAATGTTTTTGGCGTAGGATAACTAAACTCTTTCAACACGGCTTTCTGAATCCAGAAGGCAGGTCCGCTGTAGTAGGTGTCCGACACCTCACCGTTGTATGCACCATAGTTGGGCAAGTAATAGATATGTCCATCGTTAGGGTCCTTCATCTGGTTCCAGTACTTCTCATAATGCTTCTTCAGATTAGGCGCATGCTCCTCGATCAGGTCTTCCAACGGAATGACCGAACCGGCTGCTGTCAGTTTGGTGTCCGCAGAGATCAGATCCGGATAATCTCCTCCGGCAATCATAACGCCAAGCTTTTGGTTTTTGTCGCCAGCCAAAAATTCAAATTTGAATGTAACGCCAAGCTCATCCTTGATTTTTTTGTAGATTTTGTTGTCAGCGGTTGGCTGTTGTCCGGCCTCGTTCAGGAATACCGAGATTTCTAACGGATTGTCAGCCCCCACCTCACTACCTTTACTACTCTCTTCTCCACTGCCTGAATTGCCGCCTGAGCAACCTGCTAGCACAACACTCAACGACAATAACAGTGTTGCCCCCATACGGAAGAATGATTTTTTACTGTCCCCCATAAAGCACCTCCAAAGTTTGATCTCACTATATGAAAGCCCTTTCATTTGAATAATTTAATTATAAATTTACATCTCTATGGAAACTATATTCGAATTATAGCTCTTTCCGAGAAAAGCTCAGGTTTTCTTGTATTCGTTAGGAGACATGCCCATACGTTTCTCAAATTGCTTTAAAAAATGATGGTAATTGGCGTATCCAACCTTTTCCGAGATCTCGCTATTTTTGTACTGATTCATCTGTAGCAACCGACATGCCTCCTCAACCCTCAGGTTATGAAGCAGTTCATTGAAGCCGATCCCATTTTTGCGTATCAACAGTTGTCCCAAGTAGGCCGGATGCAGGAAGAAACGTTCCGATAGTAACTTAATAGTCAATCCCTCCTGGTAATGCGTATGAATATAATCGTTGATTTCCTGTACAATACCTTGCGCTTCGAAGACGCTCTCTTTAAGCAAAAACTCAAAGCAGACTCTTCCACACGAATGCAGCATGCCGATCAAATCATCAAGGGTTAACAGTGCTTCATCCAGTTCCGGAATTTCGAACATACGGTAATTCTCTGAATCTTCTGCCATTTGCGCCCTCATGTAAGCACGAATTTCATGAAGAAGGTAAATCACAAATTTTCGGGCTTCATCCGGGTGGACCCGCATCTGTCGAAAGGATTGCTCAATAAACTCCACAGCGGACTGGTAGTTGGCGTAATCAATGAGCTGAAGTGCTCCCAGTACTCGCTCGATCAGTTCAACCTGTTGGTTATGCCTTTGAAAATCGTGGTTCTGGATATCGGCATAATCCATTATGCTGTTCTCTTCCGCTTCATAAAAAGCGTGCAGCAACGCCTTCTCTGCTGTTATGCGGGAGTTGCTGATGTGATGAAGAGAGGATTCGGTTGAGCCAATCGCCATATATGTACGAAAGCCCGCCAGACGGCGAGCCAGTGTTTCTAATTGTTTTCTAAAATTTCCGCTCGTTCTCTGAGGTCCGGGGGAAACATCGCCAAACACAATGGATACAAGATCATTTCGCATACGAATGATATAGAGGACATCCCGTCCGTTCAGAATCTCTGAAGCAAGACTGCTCCACCGGCCAAACTCTTTCTCCGATACCTGAACCAGGCATACAATCCAGGATTCAGCTGACTGGGAAAGGGACTGCATCAATTGAGTACCCTCAGCAGACAGCACTTTGCCTAATAAAGCCTGCTTCATCGTCAACATTTCCTGCTCTCTCAATGCAATCTGCCCAATATAAAGCTGCTCTTGCTCCTTCATCAGTTCCATGCCCATCATGCGAATCTCGGACTCCGCCTGTTCCTCATCCAATGGTTTTAACAGATAACCGGAAACTTTGAATTTAAGCGCTTTTCGCGCAAACTCGAAATCGCTGTACCCCGTAAGAATAATGAACTTGGTCGACCAGTTTCCTCTACGTCGCCATTCTTCAATCATCTCTAGCCCATTCATAATTGGCATTTGAATATCAACCATGACAAGATCCGGCTGTAACTCTTCCATTCGTTCCAACCCTTCCGCACCGTTGCCACACATAGCGCATACCTCAAAGCCAAGACTTTCCCATGGAATCCACAGCTGCAAGCCCTCTAGCGCCCATGGCTCGTCATCAATCAGCAGCGCTCTAAATGCCATTGTCCTTACCTCCTTCTTCACCCTGATGATCTAACAGTTGCAATGGAATTTCGAAGGAGACCTCTGTCCCTTCTCCTATTCTGCTCACCAAGTTAAAATCCACTTTATCGTCATAATACAATTCAAGACGGCGATATACGTTACGTATGCCAATGTTACTCCCTCCGCTCTCCTCCTTGCTCCGCATATGATACAGAACCTCTTGCAGCCGTTCCTTATCCATGCCCTTACCATTATCGGATACAACGACGCGCAGGCGTTCGCTCACAACTTCCGCTTTAATCTTCACATACCCTAACCCCTCAATAGCCTGAATTCCATGTTTGCAAGCATTCTCGGCCAACTGCTGGATACTCATTTTTGGAATTCTATACTGCCTCGCCTCTTCGCTAATATCAATGTAATATTCAAACTTGTCTCGAAAACGGAACTTCTCGATCCCCAGATACATGACCGTAAAACTCATTTCCTCTTCCAGCGTGACCACATCGTCCTTCCAATTCAACAGACGGCGAAGCAGCTTGGATAGGTCCTTGATAATATCCTTGACATCCGCATAATTGTTTTTGGTGCTGACCACCAGCAGCGCATTGAGTGTATTGAATAAAAAATGGGGATTCATCTGGCTTTGCAGCAAATTCAGCTCAGCGCGAATGCGCTCAGCCTCCTGGCTCCGCTGCTGAATTTCAAGCTTGTACACATTATTGATCAAGGAATGGATCTGAGCGGTCATCATATTGAAATTACGAATCAGATGACCTATCTCATCCTGTCCCCCATCAATGTTGATCAGATCAAATTTCTCGTTCCCCACCTTTTGCATATGTCTGGACAGACGTTTCACTCGATAATTGTATGAGCGCAGCATGACATAGATGAAGATGGAGGTAACCAAAGTAATGATACCAGCGAGCATGCCGAAATAAAGCTTCATGGAGAGCATCGCTTGTTTGACACGTGTTTCCTGAGGTACGCCAATGAGCTTCCAACCTTTCACATAGCTGGCCTTGCCAATCGGTACGATATGTAGGTCCTTGTCCGCCGCCTTGCTCGTATCAAATAACGCATAATCACTATCTACCTCACCCTGATACTTGTCATCTGTGGACACGATAATCTGATTCTTCGCGTTGACCAGATACAGGTCCAGCGAGCTTTTCTCTCTCGCAATAACGTCATAGAATCGATTAAGGTAAAAATCAATGCGCACTAACTTCTCGTAAGAGTTATCTGCGTTATAATAGTCCATTTTTTCAATCACGCTAAAATACGACGAGGTCGCCGCGCGATCATTCGCTGCCTGATCGCGATAAGCGAGTACACTTAGTGATTCCCCTGCTGCTTCCCATTGTCTGAACCAGGCACTGGCGTTCATTGAGCTGTCCAGATAATAATAATCCCCTCCAGACACAATCGTTGGATTATCTGTGTAGATGCCAATCCGCTGGATTTGATTGTTCACGGGAATATAGGAAGTCACTCGATGGCGAAGCTGTTCATCGAATGTATTGTAGAAATCCAATTGGTCTTTGTATACACGATCCATGGATTCGGACAACAGCTTGTCCGTGATTAAGGCGTGACTGACAGCGATCCCCCCGTCAATCATGGTGTGAATGTCCTTTCTCGCCCGCTCCAGCGATATTTGCAGATTCTGCTCTTCCCGCTCCTTAATTAGCCCCGACATACGATCCATGAACAAATAATTGCTTGCTATGATCGGAAGCAAAATACCGATAACATAGATCAGCATAAACTTGTAGTTCAAAGGAATATCGTTCACGATGCCGCGAAATCGGAATTTCTTAAACATGTCTTCCATCGCCATCCTTCATTCATTACTTGTCGAGTCCCAATCTATGGTTGTTTTCGATACGCGGAGGGAGCCATCCCCGTCATTCGCTTGAACTGACTTACAAAATAGTCGGCATTAGGGTATCCTGAATGGACCGCAACTTCGGCTATGCTACAACAGCTCTGACGTAACAGTCTCTTCGCCTCCTCGATCCGTTTATCATTCAGATATTCCCGAAAAGACTTGCCAGTCTGCTGTCTGAAGGCTTGCCCCAGATAGTTGGCATTCATATGAAATTTCTGTGCAATCTCCTGGAGCTGCAGCTTCTCCCGAAACTCATGGTTAACATATTGCACTACACGAAAAATCGTGCTGCATTCTTTTTCTTTCCGCTGCTCCTGTAGAGCTCTCAAAGCGTTGAGACTTAATATAAGTGCATATTCCCTAAATGCAGGAAAGGAATCAATGTCAGATAAATCGCCCAACATATGTTGTAACTGCAACACAAACCTGTCTACATTCCCATCCAGCTCCTTCATTTGCTTGAGAACTCCCATTTCAAGAGCAAGCAATTGTACCCGAACATATTCTATATCCGACACAGACAGCCCTGAATCTGGACTCGCAAGCAACTCGTGTACCTCTCTCTCCAACCCATTCTCTTCACCCGTTAAAATGGTTTTAAACAGGTTACTCAACGCTTTTTGATTTACAACCGCCATGTTACTATGCCGTGGCAAATCTTGATCTCGAATAATGCCGCTTTCTTTTTGATAACGCTTCCATTTCAAAGCAGATAACGCTTTTTCAAATGCTGACCGCATAGCGACTACTCCACCTGAGTGATATCCAAATGCCACAATAATTGATCCATGACCGGAGTAAATCTCAAACAAAGTTCTCCCTAGCCTCTCAAGCCAACTCAGAGAATCTTCAATTACAGCAGCAAACACACCCATTCTTCCTTCAGCATCCATAAAAAATTCGTAGTGATGAGCGCTAGCAAAACGCTGTACCTGTGACTTTATGTCTTCATTGCAAATATCCGTTTCAATTAAAAGACAGGCCATATTCTCATGACCCTCCATTTGCAATATACTTTCCACTTCGGCTTGCAGTTCGCTGCTATCCTCCCCCCTGAAACAGACGGTTGAACAAGCAATTTACATATAAAGTACGCTCGTGTTGATGCAATTTCTCTGCGACAAGCTCGTTCTGAATTTTACGACTCATCTGTTCTAATACGTTTTCAATCTCAACCTCATCAATGGGTTTGAGTAAATAATCCTCCACACGCTGTTCCAGCGCTGTTTTCGCATAATCAAAGCTATCGTATCCGCTTAATATGACAAATCGCGGCGGTTTGGCTAGTTTTTGTATCGAGCGGTCAATCAGTTCAAGTCCGCTCACTGAAGGCATATGAATATCTGTAAACACCAGGTCTGGCCGAAGGTTCTCAATAATGGACCAAGCAGCGTTCCCGTTCTCAGCCTCTCCACAAATTTGAAAACCGTATTTGTTCCAATCTACCATTGTCCGCAGACCTTCCAGTACCCATGGCTCATCATCCACTAACAAAACATTCATCATTCTTGTTTCCCCCCGTTAATAGTGATGAATAATCTGCGTTTACCTTGGACAAAACATGGATCATTGTACTTTGGAAAATGTTTACCTATAGCTTTATGTACCACATTCGACGGTTATTCTGGTTCAATTCTGTCATTGTTCACCTTGAATTTGCGACTTTTATATAATCATAACATCCGAGCAAAGAATGCCAATACTTCAAACCAATATACAATAATTTTTAAAGAAAGTACTTTAATTTGAACAGTAACTCTGCTTGTATACACTCCCTGACAACTGATTTAATGTCTATGAGCAAGGATATTGATCAACTTACCAAATGGATCACGGACATAGAATCGACGAACTCCCCAAGGCTCATCCGTAAGTTCATATTCTATTGTATAACCCGCGCTTTTCATGCGTTCGTACACTACATCGACATCATCAACTTCAATCGAAAGGTCAGGTGTAGGTGTATTGGAGCCACCTTGTGTGGCGATACTTATTTGAACGTTCTCCTCTCCAAGTAATCCGTATGTTTCAATCCAACCATGATTCATCAATAAATCAAGTTCAAGCACATCCTGGTAAAAGCTTTTTGCTGCTGGAACGTTTTGTGTATTAATATTGGTGACAATTCGTTTCACCCTCATTTTCAGAACCTCGATTCAATTAGTATATTCCCCCAACGAGGAATCCTCGCCCTTATTTTACATTATCATCTAGTACCACGTTATTCAATCGACAAAAAGACCAACCAAGGGATTCTGGCTAGCCTGATAATACAAAAGTGGGATGCATCCCTTATGAAATTATAAATTTGGTTAATAATAAGAAATTATTCAGGTGAAAACCTATGGGAGTGATTCGATGCTGGGGAATGTCATTTTTGGTATGGTTATCCCCATCTTAATCGGTGGATGGATTCTACGTAGAAACGTCAACATCCTCTTAGCTTATTATCCGCTGGGAGTAGCCACCTCTTCTTGTTTAAACAGTGCGGGCTTCAATTTTTTCTGGAATATCCTTCCCAATACCCGTAACCAATCATATGCGGGGCTCCCTTTCGACTTAGGTATATACCCTATTGCTGGATGCCTCATGATATACATGATTCTTGAAAAAAATACGAAGTCGTGGCTAGCAATCTTAATAACCTCTTTTACATTAACGCTGATCGAATGGTTGGCTAAAGAAATGGGTAGAGTTCTTTATTTTAATGGCTGGAACATCTATTGGACTTTCTTTTCTTATTTTCTTCCTTTAGTCGTGGTGTACGGATATAGTAAAGTATTCACTCTGATGTACAACGTTTCTGATAAGAGGAGAACATAAAGTTTGGTTCTTTCCAACATAACAATTATTGCGATGCAAGAATATATCGATTCCATTTCTGCTGCCAGGGGACATCGTCCCAGAAAGGATGATGCGGCGCACAGTTAGAGCATAGAGTCATTCCCCAGAAGCCAAGAGCCATTCCTTTACGCAGCGCGTACTCTGCAATGAATTTCCCAACAGGCCCCTCTTCGAATCCCGCTAACAGCGGCGTATAACCAACATATCCTTCCCCAATAACGACCGGCAAGCCAGAATGAGCCGCCCATTCGTGAGCTTCCTCGAAGCGCATATCTGCCTTTTGCAGCATAGCCAGCTTATGTTTACTATAATTGTCGTATAAAAAAAGATCCCATTTATCCGGCTCCACCCAGTCATGCAGATAGAGCAGCCTTAACCCTACCGGATTACCTTCCATTCTCCATTCTTGGTCGCGCGGTAGCGTATACTCTTCAAATGGAGGCGCATCCTCCCGCAGGAGCGATTGGACAAATGAGCCGGGAAAAGGCGCCTGCTCATCATCAATTCCAGCCGCTTCGGTTAATTCATTCAATACCCCTTTGATATAGAGATGGAAATGTGCAACCTGTAAATTTCCCGCTACATAGGATTTGGGATAGGCTTCATTTAATGTATAGCTTGCTGTCATCAAAATATCCGGGTGGACACTTCTAAGATAACCTACGGCCTCTTCAATATAAGGCTGCATGGCTTCCACCAGTGCCGGTACATTGGACGGGGCAATGCCTCGAGCGGTTCCAATCTCGGTCAGTTGCCCGAACTCCACCTCATTATGCAGCTCCGCGTAGACGATCTGCTTGTCGTATCCTTCCGCTTTTATATACCGGATAAGCTGATCCATGGATCTCGCAATAGCCATAAACCGCTCCTCCGGAGCTATGGCAGCCAGTTCATCGCGCAACCCGGGAAATGCCAGGAAGCTGGGGCTCTGCTGATATTCCCAAGAAGACAGGATGATATAACAGCCATGGGCCTTGGCCTGTCTGAACAACTCCAGCAAATGTGCATGTCCATCCAGCTGGGCGCCACCTCGGCAGTTGTACCAGCGTGTCCGCTGCCCGATCTCTCCAAGGCTGCCGAAGTATAATGGACCCGGCCGCTTGCCTTCCGCCGTGAACAATAAAAAGGGCATCGCACAGATTCGGATCGTATTGTAGCCCCTCTCCACTGCTTCCTTAAATCTCGCCTCAAGGTCGCTATAGGGTTCTCCCGGTAAGGTCATGGTGTACCAGGAAAAATCCCACATCGTGATGGTCAGTTTGCGCGGCAACTCCCTACGCCCTACATCCATTATCATTACACCTTCCTTTTTGTTTGTAGCAATACAGGTTTATTCTCTATAATACAGCCAATGGACAATATCTCTACATCTCTTTGATGATGGAGCATTAAGGTTGAAATCCTTCGCGCAGTCGTTGGGAATACCGTCTATGAACCATTGCCCCTTGATGATTAGGCTCCATTTCCAGAGCCAACTCAAGTTCGGTTCCGGCCTCTTTGTCACGGCCAAGCCCCAAAAGTCCCAATCCCCTCATGTACCGGCAATGGATTACATTTCGCCGATTCAGATCATCCTCAAATACTAGGAAATCCGGCAAGGATACCGCAAAATAGTCCATTTTGATATCGTCAAAAATATGCTTTTCAGCATAATCAATCAGTTTATTAAAACGGCGCTTAGCTTCCTTCCCGTTACGGAGCTTTAACCAGGCCAACCCTTGGTAAAAAATCATTTCTGGCGGCTGATCGTTGTAGAACAACGCACTTGTCGGCTCGGCTAGACCCTGTGAAGCTATGGTATAACTAGCGATGGCTTCTGTTTCCCGCTGCAGACCTTCGTAAGCCATGCCTAGATAATAATAAATATTATTCTCCTGAGTTCCTTCCAACTTACCTTCTCCCAGATTCAACGGATAGACTAATGCTTGTTGTAAATGCTGAACTGCTGCTTCATAATGACCGTTTTGCAGCGCTTGTATACCAAGCTCAGTATGAGCCAACTTATATTGCCCAGTCACTTTCCCTTCTCCACCTTCCCACGGATGGAAATTGCGCAGAGACAAGGAAGCGATTGCCTCTTGATAACGTTCAAGATTGTTTAGCAGGGATACGTATTCCACATACAGATCATCTCGCTTCTCGACCAGATCTCGCCGCTCTTCAAGGAACTGGAGGCGTTTGTCTGTTGACCACGCAAGCTTCTTACGCAGCTGATCCAGTTCAAAGAAAATACGACCATCATCCGGTGCATAAGCAAAGGCCTGTTCAAGCGAAGCTAGGGCCGCTTGCGGATTGTTCTGTTTGTTGTAATAGGCCAGCCCCAAGTTGCGGTGTACCGTCGGAAAATCATCCCGCAGTTCGCGGGATTTCTCCCAGCTCGCAATCGCCTCGATAGGTCGTTTTTTGTCATAATAAAAGTTTCCGAGGTAGTAATGAGCCTTGTCGTCCTTCGGGTTAGCATGAACTGCACTTACCAGCAGCTCAAGTTCAAACAACGTGTTTGGGAAACAATAGGTTGGATTGGCCAATTGTCCCTTACGACGTGCTTCTTGAGCATGTTCATGTTGTCCGATACGTTTATATAATTCAGCCAGTGCATAATGCAGCATCGGATAGACTGAATTTTCCGGGTCCACTATTCTTTTCCCTACTGCAATGGCTTCTTCATAGAAACCGCTGTCCATATAATCTGCGATGACATTCAGATAGTTGTGGGCGTCATCTCTCATCAATTGCTGTAATTCAGTCAGAATACCTTGTGCAGCATCCTTGTCTCCCATAGCTGTATGAGCCAAAGCCAACTCATTATATGCTCCAAAATCCGCAATATCCAATTCAAGGGTTTCAAGCGCATAGGCCTTTGCATTATCAATCAGACCAAGCTTGCGCAGCAGTGCGGCTTTCAGATTACGTGCTTTGTAGTTTCGTGAATTGCGGATGAGTGAACGCTCAATCTGCTCCAGTGCCTCGGTGTACTGGCCTTTCACGCTGGAAATCTGAGCAAGTGAGAAGTACCCTGCATCCTGCCACGCTGCCGACCATACCGATTTGTGAAAAGCAGTAAAAGCCTCCTCCAAACGGCCTTGACCACGAAGTGCTACTCCCAGCTGATAGTAGGCCTCGCTGTCATATGGGTTCGGATTTCGCCAGGTCAACCGCTCAATCGCTTTGCGGAAATACTGTTCGCTGTCTATATATAATCCACGACGAAGCAGTAAAGTTCCATAAGCTACATTCAACCGGATATCACCGTTATCCCGCTTCAATCCTTCCAGATAGTACGCTTCAGGCTCAAACGTAGCATGCCGATATTGCTCCAGATGCTTGCCTGCCAGATACAGTTCTTCGGTCGAACGCAGTTCTTCTGGTGCTGCCAGTGGTTTAGCAGCTTCAGGAATCTGTTCAATATCCGGACGTTTCGGTTGATAGGAAATCAGCACTCTGCCTTCCCTATTTCGAACCAAAAGCTTCAGATCATGCTCCTGCTCCCCGCTCTCCAGCGGAATAACCTTCTGATATACATCTACAGGGGACAATTCAACCGTTTCCTGCAAATACCGGGTTGCCGCCCCACTCAACTCCACAACGGCATGTTCGAGTTTAGATGTTGCATATACCTTGATCACTGCCTCTCCGGCTTCAGCATCAACTTCCAGATTGATGGCTGCTTCGATGGAGGCATTTTTTACGACACCGATGTTTTTGTAAGGCATGAAATACTGGGTAAAGGTCTTCTCCTCGTAGGGCTGTAGCCAAGTGAAGTCGGGCTGATTGTCTGTGTACACTCCAGTCATAAGTTCAATGTATGGGCCATCTTCATCCGTCAATTGACGGTCCCACGCCTGACCGAACTCCCCATTCCCCCAAGTCCATTGTTTCTTGCCGGTAGAAATATGATGATTCGCCACATGCAGCAATCCGGCCTCTACGCCGTGATCATATGCGCCGACGAAATTATAATCGGATTTATAAGCCATGTACGAAGTCGGAACCGGTATGTTCTTATACCGGGAAATATCAACGCCTTCCGAGTAATCCTGTTTGTAATAAGTTCCGGTAGCAATAGGAAAACGCGAGACATCCCTTTTGCCATGATCAAATACAGCCGTTACGTCTGGTGGAAACACGGATTGTGTATATTCATTAACCGCTACGGCCGGATTTGCCCACCACAGAAAGGTCTGCGGCTCAGGTGTCCGGTTGTATAATTGAGCTTGGATCTCCAAATAGGCCTTATCCGGATAAAGTTTGAAGGCTGCAGTGACTTTGGTACCGTACATCCGGTCAATCTCACTAACCCAGACTGTAGCACTGCCATCGTCAGTTGCTTCGTATTTGTATTCAACCGGACCAAATGTATTAGGACGGTGATGCTGGGGCCAGTTAAATTCAATTCCTCCGGAGATCCAAGGACCAGCAAGGCCCACCAGTGCAGGCTTAATGACGCGGTTATAATAAACAAAATCATAATTGTTCGTTTTATCAAGCGCACGATAGATTCTACCGCCGATTTCCGGCATGATCTCAATACGGATATATTGATTCTCCAGAATAACCAATTTGTAATTTTCATCATGCTTCACATCCGAGATACTCTCGATCACTGGATGCGGATACACACGACCGGTGCTTCCCTGATAGACTCTTTTCTCCAGAAACATCGGATTTGGGTCAGCTTCACCCGCCTCATATGTAGGTATCAACACGCTTGTCTCCCACACTTGTACCTGACTGGATCCGGTTGGATCCGCCTCCAGCTTGTGATCCACAGCCTCATGCTTCATGTTAGAATTGCCTCCCTTGTCTTGATAGTTATACTGTATATTCTGGCAAGGAAGGTTCCAATTGACGAAATGCGGGAAGTGATGGATTATATTCTTATTCGGATTATGAATTATGGGGGTAACTGGAATGAGTCCTGACCACATACGCAAGCGTGAAGGATTTGTAGAGCAGAAGCTATATGTACTTCCAGAATACTGGATGAAAGAACTGGAACAAGAAGAACTAACCTCTACCTTATTTATTACGGACATCGGCTATTTCTCTAATGCTCAATATCATTTCAGGGAGCGCCTGGAAGGCAGCCCCTCTCATATTTTCATCTTTTGTGAAGCGGGAGAAGGATGGGTTGAGTTGAATCATGGAGAGCGATTAATCATGCAGCAAGGAGATATGATGATAATCCCACCCGAAACTGCACATCGTTACGGGGCAATGCAGGAGAATCCATGGAGTATCTACTGGTTTCATTTCAAAGGCAGCCATTCGAATCGATTGGTGAAGATGTTTGGTTTATCTAACGCCACACTCGCTTTATCCCCAAGCGGCAAGGCCCGATTAATGGAATGGTTCCTACCTACCTATGAAATGCTGGCCGAGCGGACATATGCCCTGACTACCCATGTACATGTGGCCCAAACTACAAGACAGTTGCTCTCCGGGATTGGCTTAAATGCCGTCAAATCGGCACAAGAGAAGAAACGTGAAACTTATCTGGAACAGGCCATTCAATACATGAATGTACATATGAGTGGCTCTATTTCTCTTATGGAGTTGGCTAATCATGTCGGGGTGTCGAAACAGCATCTGATCTTTCTTTTTAATTCTGAAACGGGCGTCGCTCCGATCGAATATTTTCTACGGCTCAAAATTCAGCGGGCAGGTCATCTTCTGGATCTTACCGAACTGAGTATTAAGGAAGTCAGCTATGCAGTGGGCATTAGTGATCCCTATTATTTCTCCCGACTCTTCAAGAAGATTTCGGGATTCTCCCCATCCAGCTACCGGAAGATCCCGAAAGGCTAGCCTTTCAAAAGTTCTTTGCCGTCTTTCCTTCATTACCATAATAAAAAACCGTTGAGTCTTTAAATGGGACTGCACCCCTTTTGTGAGACAGGGATCAAAACACCTTGCAAGTTAAGTAGCCAGTCTTCGGAAATCCATCGGAGACTGGTTATTTAGTTTTGTTTGAATTCGAATTGAGTTATAGTAAGTAATGTAGTTTCGAACGGTCTGTTCAACGATGGCCGTCGTTGTAGACATCAGATCTTCGAGGTAGAACGTTTCAGACTTTAGTGTGGAATGAAACGACTCTATGGGGGCATTATCAGCGGGCGTTCCTTTTCGGGACATGCTCATGATAATGCCCTTTCCCTTTACTACAGCCTGGTAATTCTGGGACGTGTACACGCTACCTTGGTCGCTATGGAGCAGCATATTGCTTCGCTCTGGAATTTGATTCAATGTATCCAGAACTAAGCATGTGTCCTGCTTGTCCGCTATACTGTAAGCGACAATTTCTCCGTTGTACAGATCCAAAATGCTTGAAAGGTACAACATTTTGTTACCAAACGGCAAATACGTAATGTCAGTCACCAATTTTTGCAACGGAGCTTCTGCATGAAACTTTCGTTTAAGCAGATGTTCCGCTGGTTGTGCCGGTTGCCCAGTCGTTTTTCGCTTCTTGATCCTCACTCGGCATTGTAATCCCTCGCACTGCATGATTCGCTGAACTCTCTTGTGATTAATTGGACCTTCTGATCGAAGTAAGGCAGTGATCTTTCGATACCCATACCGAAACTTGTGTTGAGTGCAAAGTTGGATGACTTTCTCCACTGTTGGATCTGGGCGCTTCCTCTCAACGGCTGCCTTCCAGCGGTAGTAGGTCGCACGAGCAATTCCAAGCCATGTACAAGCCTCAGATATAGTTACTTCTTCTCGAATGGATTCAATCCAGGCGATGACGACCTCAGCTTCCACCTCCGTTCCAATTCCTTGTACTTTTTTAGCAGTTCCAATTGTTGCTTCAGGAAACGGTTTTCTGCTTTAACTTTTTCGAGCTCTGTGGAGTGACCTGGGCCTTTTCCATAGCTATATTGCTTGCCTACGGGTTGCTCCAGGCGATGAACTTCTCCTTTTCGATACCACCTCATCCACGTTTTCAGCTGTGATTCATTCCGTATCCCCAGTTTCTCCATAACTTCTTTTACGGGTACTTCTGCTAATCTCATTTCTATGGCTTTCATCTTTAGTTCCACGGGATAACTTACTCTAGTTGCCAATGCAAAAACACCTCCAAGATGATCTCCTTATCTTACGACAAGGTTTCATTCACTTGAAGGTGTTTTAATTTGTCTCTCGTTATGGGGTCAGTTCCAAATTAAAGATCAACGGTTTTTTATATCTAATAGGATCAATCCCTCATATTCTCAATTAAAAGTTAGCATCAGACTGAGCATGCTGAGGTGTGTGATGCGATATTTTTTTAACGAGTAGGAAGTACGTAAGAATCGCAACGAGACTGGTCATTAATAAAGTGAGTCCAAGTGGGACGGCAGTGTCTTCACCTGCGATACCAACCAGAGGAGCAACCAGCGCGCCTAAAAGGAAAGGAACAACTCCGAGTAGCGCTGCTGCACTTCCAGCCATCTTGGCTTGGCTCTCCATCGCAAGCGGAAATGCTGCAGTAGACGTAATACCTATGGAGCAAACAAAGAAGAACAATGGAATGACCAATGCGAACAGCGGGCCATGAACTATGGTTACCACCAAAGCTGCAACGCTTGCCGCTAGAGCAAGCCACAGTCCAGATAATAGAAGGGTCTGCTCAGGTATACGTTGTGCTAACCGACCCACAATTTGGGAACCGATGATCAAGCTGATCCCGTTCGAAGCAAACAATATAGCAAATACAGTTGGTGTGACTCCATAAATATTTTGGTAAATAAATGGTGTTCCTGCTACATATGCAAATACCCCAGCCGTCATGATTCCCTGTGCAAGCATATAGCCGACAAACTTGCGGTCACGTAGTAGCGTTCTGTAATTGCCCAACTGTTGTTTGAAGTTGGGAGCCATACGTCGTTCAGGTGGGTTAGACTCCTTCAAGCCCCACTTTGTCATTATTAATAAGAAAACGCCCAAAAATGAGAGTGAGATAAACACTCCAATCCATGTCGTGAATGAAAGAATGCCACTTCCAGCGATCGGTGCTGCCAAAGGCCCTAAATTCCCTACAAGCAACAGCAAAGAGAAGAATTTAGTGAGTTCATGTCCACTGTACAGGTCTCTAGCTATCGCGCGAGAAATAACAATTCCTGCTGAAGCCGCAAACCCTTGAGTGAACCGAAACAAAATCAATAGTCCGATATTAGGAGCAAAAGCGCACGCCAAGGAGCAAATAATATAGGCTGCCATGGAGATTAACAACGGTTTACGTCTACCGTGAGCATCACTCAAAGGACCCATAACGAGCTGCCCCACACCTAGACCTAATAAACAAGCAGTAAGACTAAACTGAACAAGTGATGCACTTGTATTGAAATTCTTTGCAATCTCAGGAAAAGCCGGTAAATACATATCAATAGTAAATGGGCCTAATGTTGAAAACAAACCCAGCAACAAAGCCAGGCCAAATACATTCCAATTATTACTCTTTATCATTGTTGATTAAATCTCCAATTCATTACGTAATTTAGTTTATTTGAATCGTCATTACAATCCATTTAGCGTTACCTATCCCCCGTTCACACCCCACATCTATGATCCTAACAAATTGTAACTGCCCTACTCCAGAAAAGCCACTTATTTTTCTTTCCTATTCGGAGTATAAGACATAGAGTTAACTGTAAGTCAATAGTTCGTTTAAAAGCAATCATAAAACCCCCTACTAGAGCAAATTATAGTTTTGCTCTAGTAGGGGGGGTTTAGACTATTAATGTAACTCGTGTTCCGCATTAGTATATCAATGCATCAGCCTTGCAGTTTCCTAAGGATTTAGTGCACAATGAGCACTGGGCATTTCGATAACTGTGAAACCTTGTGGCTGACACTTCCAAGCATCATTTCTTTTATGCCACTTAGCCCCCGGCTACCAATAATAATAAGTTGCTGCTCAGTATCCTTAGCATATTTTAATATTTCATGTGCAGGATCTCCCTTAAGATGAACTGTTTCTGAGTTAATCCCCGCAGATTTTAATTTGGATTTGGTGCGTTGCAACTGTTCCAGACTCGCTTTCTTCATTTCGTTCAATATTTCTTCCAAGAAATTCTCTGGTAAATAGGTCATACCACTCGATACATATTCCTGGCTAACATTAACCAAGGTAACTTGGCTTTGTTTGTCTCGGGCTATTTCAACGGTTGCATTGAGAAGTTTGTTCGTTATTCCAGCTTGATCAATTGCCACAATAATTTTGTCAAACATAGTTATCGTCCTTTCCGTGGCAGCTCGTAACGACTTCCGCTACCTACAAAACGGTTTCTTGCTGCTCCCATTCCGGCTAACAAAAGTAAGACCGAAGCGCCCAGCAGAATGAAAAGTGGCATATCCCAACTATTTGTCGCATCATGCAGATATCCAATAAGTGCAGGACCAATTGCGGCAAGAAGATATCCAATCGATTGCGCCATGCCAGACAATTCCGCTGCTTGATGCGCATTTTCAGTGCGTAACCCAAAAAACATCATGGATAAACTAAAGGCGAAACCTACACCAATTCCCAGTATTATGATCCACAATAATATAATATTGGAGCTTCCGTAAAGAAGCCCGAGTGTTCCCGTCAAAAGCAAAATGGTTGTGATAACCACTAACAAACGTTGGCTAGACATGCGCCCAGCAATAACAGGAACAATAAATGTAAATGGAAGCAGTGCTAACTGCATTATCGAGAGGTACCAACCTGATTGGGTTGAATCAATTCCTTGCTGCTTTAAAATTTCAGGTAACCATGCGATCAACACATAGAAAACCATGGACTGTATACCCATAAATAAGGTTACCTGCCATGCAAGAGGGGACCGCCAAACATTCACATCGTTGCTGGCCCTCTGCTGACTGGTCGTGACTGTTTGCTTCGATTGATTTCTTAATTGGGGTAACCAACAGAGAATGGCTACAAAACTTAGAACCCCCCATATTCCTAATGCTCCCTGCCATCTTAGACCTGCGTTCACAGCTAGCGGTACACTGATTCCTGATGCAATGGCTCCACATAAACACATTGAAACGGAGTAAAGACCTGTCATAGAGCCAATTTTATTGGGGAAATCCCTTTTGATTATACTTGGCAATAATACATTACATATGGCAATTGCAAATCCTAGAATTACTGTTCCAATATACAGATTAGCTGCACCAGATAAAGAACGTATTACAATGCCAATTGTCAAAAAGATTAGGGCAAGCAAAATGATACGTTCAACCCCATACTTTCGGCCTAATTTCGGTACTAGAGGCGATAATAAAGCAAAGGCTAGCAAGGGTAAAGTCGTTATCAAGCCCGCTAATGTATTTGAAATATGAACGTCATCCCTTATTAGACTCACTAAAGGACCGACTGATGTTAAGGGAGTACGTAAATTAGCAGCAATAAAAATAATGCCGAGAATGATAAACCCTATAGAGGAAGGTAGGGCTTTTGTATTTTGATTGTTCAGCATTCTTCAATTCTCCTTCTGAAATCACAGGTATTATTTGTTCCCTGTTGATTGTGAAAATGGTGCAATAATTATCCGCGCGGACAACAAAAGTATATTACAGTATATTATTATTTACAATAAGTATTTTATAATATAATTAAATTGTCTAAAAAAACAAAAATACAACTCTGAATTCCGGTAATGGAATTCGGAGTTGTATTCATAAGTGGAATTTGCGACTTTTAGAAACCATACTTCAAGGCTATATGCAGCACGGTTTCACTATTCGTATGATTAGTATAAGAGTGAGGAGAATCAGCACGAAAACTAATCGTATCGTATTGATTCAAGATGTGAATCTCTCCATTGACTTGAATTTCAATGGATCCCGTCATTACGGTCGCAATTTCAGTTGTATTCACATGATGTCCTTCAGGATGGTAGGAGCTATTGGGCTGTAAGTAAGCCCGACACATTTCAATATCGCTGCTAGCGTTTTTAAAGACGGGTTCAATAACCCAATTTTTTTGTTCATTAGAAAACCGCAGTCCTTCGCCTGCTCGATACAAACTTACAGGGTCTTCTGATTTGAACAAAGCCAAGAGTGGTAAAGATATGCCTTTTGAGATTTTCCATATGATCGCCAAAGTTGGATTTGTCTCGCCACGTTCGATATTTCCCAGAGTAAGTTTGCTTACGCCTGTCAATTCCGCTAAGTCATCTAAGCTCATGTTGTTTTCTTTTCTGTACCTTTTCAAGGCAGCGCCAATTTGTAATACAAGTTGTTTGGATTCGTCGACTTCTTCCATTAGATATTCACCTCAACAAAAAAGCAGTTATAAGCTAGTATATCGTTTATCTAGATTCTTTTCCATACGATTAGAGTTCAGAAGAAGAAGGCGAGATTTCGGCCAATCATTTATTTGTGGATGCTAGCTGCGGAACACGGGTGCCGTCATCTATAAGAATCATATAGTCGAATTTCAAACACTTCTGCCCGATCGCCACCGTGCGTTTCCTTAATGATCACCCTAATCCGTTTTGATTGGATCGGATTCTCAAGACGATGAATCTTTTTGCGAGTAAGGTTATGGCTATCACCAGCAAAACGTTCCCATTCCCCATTAATATATGCCTGCACCTCGTAGCTCTTAACCAACTCGGGAATGATCAGAAACGGTGTCTCGTGATGATGCAAATTGATCAAATCCTCATTAACATCGTCATTAAAGGTAAGGTGAATTTCCCGAATATCCACTGGTTCTGGAAGCTTGACTTCAATCCATTCTTCACGGCCATTAGTGATGGGCTCCGATATCCACAACTGTGGACCGCCAAACGGGCGGACATAGCCGTTGATGACTTTATCAGGTAAATACGCGCCAGTCTCAACTGCAAAACAGAATGGCTTTCGGACAAGTCGCTTCATCGACCATTCGATAATGGGCTGATTCGGCTGATGATCCTCCAGATCAGAGCTGACTATTGGCTTGACTCCCCGCTCAAACGCGAGGACACCGCTGATCGGAACAGCTGATGTATAGAGACTGGCTGCTTCATTCGCACGAACAATGATAAATACATTAGAAGGATCCCCTCCAAACATTGCACTGTCTGCAGGCACATCCAACCATCGATTTTCACCTGCATCGACCTGGATATGCAAAGCTTGCTTGAAGTTTGCCGGTACATAATTCTCAGGGCGACCTGTATCCCATAGTTCTATAGTGAGACTTGTAGCCTCACGGGCAGAGACCAACAGCGTAAATCCCTCAATTCCACCCTCGGTCGGGAACAGCCATCCAACATCAGTGACCAGCCGGTATTCCTCGGAAGGTTCGTTGATCAAAATTCGGGTCATCGTGCTTGAAGCCGTGATGATCCCCTTTCTCGCAAGATCAGCAGAATCCATATTTCTCAGTCCTATAATTGAGGCATCGGTCCGTAACATCGTTTGCTGCAATTCGGTTGAATGCTGCTCACGCAGCTCACGAGGCGTGATGCCTTTGATTACCGACAAGGCAGCGCCTACACCTGCCGCTTCTCCCATTACTGCACAAGTTGCCATAACGCGGGTTGTTCCAAATGCAACATGCGATGCACTGATATTACGTCCCGCAAACAGCAGATTGCTGACATTGCGGGAGTACAGGCACCCAAACGGAATATGATATATGCCATCCGCATGCAGATGTTTGGAGCCGCTCTCGCTTGCATACATCCCTTGTGGAGGATGCAGGTCGATGGACCAACCACCAAAGGCGACCCGGTCTTCGAATGGACGCTGAGAGATAACATCATTTTGCGTCAGAATCGTATCACCAAGGAAGCGACGGTATTCGCGTTTGCCTGGAATCGAGCCTACCCATTCCAACGTCATCTCCTCGGCCTGAAACTTGCCGGAGTTCTTAATATAATCCCAGATGCCATAAATAACAGACCATAACTCATCCCGAATCTGCTCATTCTCATGTACCGTATCCAGCTCGCCGCCCCATTCAATCCACCAGTAATGACAGCCAGAATCTCCACTGCGGATCACACGCTTTAGCGGAATTGGGGTTGTCGTAATGTCTTTAGCAAACGATGGAGCTACAAACCGTACCGGTTTTCCGGTATCTTTCGTATAGAACAACAGTGTGCTGCCAAGCGTAATATCATCAGCAACTTCCGGTGCCCATTCTTCCCCGAACTCATGACGGGCTTCACGGCCAATCCGGTATGCTGCTCCAGCGAGAAATCCGACGAGTCCGTCACCTGTACAGTCAAGAAAGATCTTACTTTCAAACGTAATCTCACGCTCGGAGCCCATCATCCAGCCTTTCACGCTACGAATTATCCTTGCATCCTTCTCACCGTCTGCTTCTACTTCTCTAACATCCGTATTCATAAATAGAGTCAGATTAGGTTCGGCTCTTACCGCCTCCAGCAAAGTAACGTCCCACAAATAGGGGTTGCCTTCCGGATTCCGTTGTTGATTTTGAATGAATAATTCACCCATAATGCCGGTCTCCCGGGCGTAACGGTTCACGCCATGCCCCGTTGCACCGCATACCCATACACGTACCTCGGAGCTGGAATTGCCGCCAAGTACAGGACGATTATGCACGAGGGCAACCTTTTGACCTAATCTTGCCGCTGCAATAGCGGCACAAATCCCGGAAAGTCCTCCGCCAATGACCGTAACATCGAATAATAGTTTCTCGCGTCTCATTATATAAGCCTCCTTTGAATTAGCCTTTTACAGCTGAACTGGATACACCTTGAATAATATATTTCTGACCAAGCAGAAAGATTAAAATCATAGGGATAATCGCTGCGGAAGAAGCTGCCATCATTCCGTTATAATCAACGTTGTTTTCCAAAACGAAATTTTGTAGACCAAGCGGAATCGTATAAAGCTTTGGACTCTGCAGGAAAACCAGAGCATTCTCATAATCATTCCACTGCCAGGAAAAATCGATAATCGCAAACGTTGCAAGCGCTGGTTTGGCTAACGGTAACACCAGCTTGAAGAAAATTCGAAAATGACCCGCACCATCGAGTAATGCAGATTCTGTAATCTCGTTCGGTATACTGAGAAAGAATTGACGGAGCATAAATACGCCAAATATCGAGAACATGGCTGGCAGAATTAATGCCCAATGCGTGTTATAAATATGAAGCCAGTTAAACAGGATAAACTTCGGAACAAAAACGACTTGAGGAGGAATCATCATCATGGATAGATACACGATGAAGAGGGTATTGCGTCCTTTAAATTCCGTACGGGCGAAACCATAAGCAGCAAAGGCCGACAAAAAAACGGCACCTGCTGTACCAATCACGGCAATCTTAATTGAGTTCAAATAATAAGGGAGAAAGTTATAGTTTCCCGTCCAGATTCGCTTATGGCTGGTCCAGTCCAGCTTCGAAGGAAGCCATTGGCGGAATACCTCACTAGGGGTCTGGAAGGAAGTACTGAGCATCCATAAAAAAGGGACAATCATAAACAACCCTGCAATCAGCATAAGGATCGTGACAGAAAGCTTAACCGAGCGTGTCTTCGTTATTCTAAACATAGAGCCAGCTCCTCTCTAGTAATGGACCCAGCGTTTTTGGCCGACCCATTGGATAATGGTAATGACAAGAATAACCGCAAACAGGAACCAGGAAATGGTTGACGCATAGCCCATCTCATAATAGCTAAATGCCGTTTTGTAGACGAACAGCGACAGAATCGTAGTGCTTCCGCTTGGGCCGCCGCCCGTAATCGCTTGGATGAGAGAGAAGGATTTGACCGTCATAATCAGCCCCGTAATCAATAGCATAAATGTCGTTGGACTAACAAGCGGCCATACAATCCTCCATGTAATAGTTGCTTTCCCTGCACCGTCAATACGTGCCGCTTCAAGTTGCTCAGTCGAAATCTCCTGCAGGGCTGCCAAATAGATAATCATGTTGTAACCTAACATAAACCAGATTTGCACGACGTCAATGGCATACATCGCCGAACTTGAATCGGCGAACCAACCCGGAGGCGATACAATGCCGATAAAGCGAAGTACTTCATTAATTGGCCCCTGGGACGGCTGGAACAGCAGCATCCATACAAAAGCAACAGCAACACCGCTTGAGATATATGGCAGGAAGAACATGCCTCTAAGCAATCCTTTCAAATACACGCTCCGGTTAAGCACAAGAGCAACGAGAAATGCAATTGCTAATGAGACCGGAACGGACATCAGGAATATGATCGTATATTTGATTGAAGCATAGAACTGATCATCACCAAAAAGGCGTTGGATATTATCTAATCCGGTGAACGTCCAATTCGGATTGGCGAATTGATAGTCCGTGAACATCATAAAGAAGGAGTACAAGGCAGGCAGAATAAAAAATGCCAGGATACCGAGCATATTAGGCAAAATAAATATGTAGCCCACCCAGCCTTGTTTCCGAATCCAGCTGTTCCTTTTCACAGAAAACGCCGCCTTTCTTCTCGTATGAAACTTTTTAAATACAGCAAAGAGAGAAGACGGAAGCGAAGAATCCTTCTTCTCTCTTAAGGATATTGTCAATATTCGATTATTTGATTATTTGATATATTCCTGATGGCGTTTGGCCATATTCTTAAGCGTTGTATCAATATCCTGCTCATTCAGGAAGTATTTCTCATATTCTTCCTTGCGGGCATCCAGCGCTTGCTGCGGTACATTCAGCTGGAATGATGGGAACTCACCGAACACAACGCTATTCATCGACTCTGTATCGTATTTGTCTTCAACACCTTTGAGCAGCAGGTCCATCGCCTGCTTGTTATCAACGCTCTTCGAGGATGGAAGGCGCCCTCCACTTGCCATCGGCAACATTCCGCCGTCCGCATACCACTTTGCGAACTTCCATGCCGCATCCTGATGTTTGGATTTTGCGTTAACGGAGAGCATATCACCTAAACCACCAGCATACTTATAATCCTTCTGATCGGCAGATACTTTCGGAATTGTAGCGAATGCGATTTTGAAGTCATGTGGAAAATCCTTCAGGTTATTGGCGTTGCGGAAAATAAATTCTCCTGCGGCTAACATAGCTGCTTCCCCTTTAAGGAACATTGTGTCTACCGGCATCTTGCTTGTTACTTGTTCTCCATATTCGGGCGTCGATTTGTCCACAAACATCATGTCATGTACGATTTGAAGCTGCTTTTTCCAAAGATCATTATTAAAGTTAGATGTTCCTTCCGCCGTGGTTACCCCAAGACCCGCTATGGTACCGTCAATTGCGGCGGTAAAGGCAGCATCATGCTGCATAAGACCGTACACATTTGATTTTGTTAGCGCTTTCGCATATTCTCTCAAGTCATCCCATGTCCAATCAACGGGAGGAATCGGAAGACCGGCTTCATCCAGCATGCTTTTGTTAAGCCAGATGAATAACATGTTTTTCTTTGTCGGAATGCCATAATACTTATCCCCGATTTTCCATTGAGCGGCGTCTACCCCCATTTGCTCGTCGATGTTGTAATCTGTTCGGCTGCTCAGATCCAAAGCGACTCCTGCATCAACACGTTTCTGTAAACGGTTAAGCGTGTAGTTGACGAACAAGTCTGCGTCCTGACCCGTCATGAGCGCCGTATCCAGCTTTAGGTTACCGGGGTCATCATTTACATAACGGAAGTACTCGACCTGAATGTCGGGATTTTCTTTGTTCCAGCTGTCAATCACTTCTTGAGGTCCAGCCTCGGCAGGAACAGCTCCCCAAAGCGTGAGGTTGATGGTCTCACCGGCATTTTGATTTGCCGATCCTGCACTCGCTCCCTCGTTGTTAGCCCCTCCGCACGCGCTGAGCATCGAAGCTGTCAAAGTCGTAATCAAAGCTGCCTTTAACCAATTTCTATATTTCATTTACAGTCCCCCTTATCGAGTTGATAAGCTGCTTGCTACGTCTTTAACTTTATCACCAGCCTGACATTGGGGGTATGAACGGTGTTTGGATATTCATAGAACGATTTTTTGTTCTTTCCGGTATTCGTTCGGGGTCAACCCACACCACCGCTTGAATATTTTAATGAAATAATTGTCGTTCTCGAAGCCTACCAACCTGCCAACTTCACTCACCGTTTTCTCCGTCTCTGTCAGCAGCATTTTCGCTGCTTGAACGCGGCGGTTCTGAATAAAATGCGTCATCGTGATCCCCATCTTTTTCTTAAATAAGTCACTGACATAACTGGCATCCATGCGAACATATTCAGCCAATCTCTTTAATGTCACATCCTCGGCGAAATGCTCCTCAATGTAGGTAATCATTCGGTTCAGCTCTGGATGATCTGTTGGTTCTTGGGTAGTCTTATCCGGGAACCATTTATCTGCCAAGCGAAGCTTATCCATTCTTGTCAGCTCTCCGGCTACTTTGTCCATGGTTTGCTTCAGTTCCTTCAAATCCAGAGAAAGTTTCATCAAATAACCTGAAGCCCCGTATTCCAATGCTTGTCTGGCATACTCGAATTCACTTACTGCCGTCAACATAACGAATCGGCATTCATGTCCTTCCTTTCTCGTGAGCTGGAGTAAACGGATGCCATCCATTAGCGGCATGAAAATGTCGGAAATGACAACATCAGGCTGCAGTTCCCGAATCAACTGCAAACCTTCCTCGCCATTTACCGCCTCACCGATAATTTCAAACGGAATATTCGCCTTTGTAAACAATTTGCGCAAGCTTGCTCTTGCGTACTGTTCATCTTCAACGATCAATGTGCGCCACAATGGTGCTCCCCTCCTTCAAATAGGGTTTGGATAACAATAATGGGAAATGCATGATGACCTGCGTCCCTTCGTCCGTCGACTCTATCCGAAGTCCTGTTGGCTGGTTCTTAAACATAAGCTCCAAACTCTCGCGAAGGTTCTGTACACCAATGCTTTTTCGTTTCCGGTAGGACTGATTCGCCTGGGATTTTTTCATTCCTATGCCATTATCCGCGACCTCCAAAATAAGCAGAGAGTGGTGGCTTGATGCACGAATGTCGATCTGCCCCTCAAGCTGTGTTTGTCCAAACCCGTGAATCAATGAATTTTCTACCAGCGGCTGTAGACAAAATTTCGGAATCAACGCATACTCCAGATCTCTGGAAACTTCATAGTGGAGCTTGATGCCATGTCCAAACCGTTTCCGTTGGATATCCATATAGGATTCAATTAGCACAATTTCCTCCTTCAGAAGAATAAGATCAACCTCCAAATTCAGCGTAGTTTCTAATATTTTTCCTAGCGATACACAAATCTCGTAAATCTCATCTTCATCCTTATCCAGTGCAATGCTCTTGATTGTATTCAGCGTATTCAGCAAAAAATGAGGGTTCATCTGACCAAGCAACACCTGAAATCGGACAAACTGCTTTTGCCGCTCCTCAAGCTTTAACTGTTCCAATAGATTATT